>JAIEQK010000078.1 GCA_019747795.1 Gammaproteobacteria bacterium
CGGCGCCGACGTCGACCTGGCCCGGGCCAAGGCGCGCGCGGCGGCCGCCGCCGTCACCATCGACATCCACTGACCGCGCTCACCGCGAGGAGACAGCTCCCATGCGCATGCTGCACACCATGCTCCGCGTCACCGATCTCGAAGCCTCGCTCAGCTTCTACCGCGAGGTGCTGGGCATGCGGCTCCTGCGCCGCGCCGACTTCCCCGAGGGGCGCTTCACGCTGGCCTTCGTCGGCTACGGCGACGAGAGCAGCAACACGGTGCTCGAGCTTACCCATAACTGGGACACCAAGGCCTACGAACTCGGCACCGCCTACGGCCACATCGCGCTCGGCGTGCCCGACGTCTATGCCGCCTGCAACGAGATCAAGGCGCGCGGTGGACGGGTGGTGCGCGAGGCCGGTCCGATGAAGGGCGGCACCCGTGTCATTGCCTTCGTCGAGGACCCGGACGGCTACAAGATCGAGCTGGTCGAGGATCACGCCTGAGTCCGGCGCGCGCGTCCCGGCGACGGGCGCTTGTGCTACATTATCGGCCCGACCGCGGGCCCGCGCGTCGCGCGGCTCGCGAGTTCCCCGCGCGGTTTCCACCACGCCCATCCGGCGTCGCGCGTCCACACGGCGACCATTCACCTGCTGGTACTGAGGACCAATGGCATGAAGCGTTTCCTTCGAGTTTCGATCGCCTCCCTGTTGCTCGCGATGAGCGCGCTGGCCTTTGCCGGCGAAGCGGCGGTCGAGGTCGTGCGCAGCACCACCGACCAGGTGCTGGCCAGGGTCAAGACCGACAAGGAAGCGCTGCGCGCCGATCCCGGCAAGATGTACAACCTAGTGGCCGAACTCATCTTCCCGCACTTCGACTTCGACATCATGTCGCAGTGGGTGCTGGGCGACAGCTGGGGCGGCGCCGACGCGGCGAGCCGCGCAGCCTTCGAGGAGCAGTTCCGCAAGCTCCTGGTCCGGACGTACGCGACCGCGCTGCTGGAATTCTCCGACCAGACCATCACCTACCCGGACATCGAGCAGCCGACCCAGCCGCACACCGCGGCGGTGCGCCAGGAAATCAACCAGGAAGGCGCCGACGTGCTGCCGGTGCTCTACCGTCTGCACGACAAGTCCGGCGAGTGGAAGGTGTTCGACGTCTCGGTGGACGGCGTCAGCCTGATCAAGACCTATCGCGCGTCCTTCGCCGCGGCGATCAAGAACGACGGACTGCCGGCCCTGATCAAGAATCTCGAGGCCAAGAACCAGCAGTACGCTGCCCAGGCGCAGTGAGCGGGCGAGCAGCACGGTCATGACACCGAACGAAATCCGCCAGATGATCGAGGCCGGCCTGCCCGGCGCGGAAGTCCACGTCGACGGTGACGGCCAGCACTTCGTCGCGCGGGTGGTGTCGGACAGCTTCGCCGGCGTGCCGATGATCAAGCAGCACCGCATGGTCTACGCCACGCTCGGCAACGCCATGGAAGGCGCGATCCACGCGCTGTCCATCCAGACCTACACCAAGGACGCCTGGGAAAAGGCGCGCAAGTTCCAGACGCTCTGACCGGCGTCGCTCGCGATGGACAAGCTCATCATCCAAGGTGGCATCCCGCTCGCCGGGGAAATCCGTATCTCCGGGGCGAAGAATGCCGCGCTGCCGATACTCGCCGCGACACTGCTGGCCGAAGGGCCGATGGTGGTCGGCAACGTGCCGCACCTGCACGACATCACCACCACCATGGAACTGCTCGGCCGCATGGGCTGCTCGCTGACCGTCGACGAGCGCATGCACATCGAGGTCGACACCAGCACCATCAAGGAATTCTTCGCGCCCTACGAACTGGTGCGCACCATGCGCGCCTCGATCCTGGTGCTGGGGCCGCTGCTCGCGCGCTTCGGCGCGGCGGACGTGTCCTTGCCGGGTGGCTGCGCCATCGGTTCGCGGCCGGTCAACCTGCATTTGCAGGGTCTGACCATGATGGGCGCCGAACTGACCGTCGAAGGCGGCTACATCCGCGCCAAGGCCAAGCGCCTGAAGGGCGTGGACATGGTGCTCGACATCGTCACCGTGACCGGCACCGAGAACCTCATGATGGCTGCGACGCTCGCCAAGGGCGTGACGGTCATCCGCAATGCCGCGCGTGAACCCGAGGTGGTCGATCTCGCCCACTGCCTGGTGAAGATGGGCGCGAAGATCGAGGGCGCCGGCACCGACACCATCCGTATCGAGGGCGTCGAGTCGCTCTCCGGCACGACCTACGACATCCTGCCCGACCGCATCGAGACCGGCACTTACCTGGTGGCGGCGGCCATGACCGGTGGGCGCGTGAAGCTCAAGAACACCCGCCCACAGCTGCTCGAAGCCGTGCTCGCCAAGCTGAATGAGGCCGGCGTGCACATGCAGGTGGGCGAGGACTGGATCGCCGTCGACATGCAGGACAGCGAACTGCGCGCGGTCAACATCCATACCTCGCCCTACCCGGGGTTCCCGACCGATATGCAGGCGCAGTTCACCGCCATGAACTGCATCGCGAGCGGTACCGGCACCATCACCGAATCGGTGTTCGAGAACCGCTTCATGCACGTGCTGGAACTGCAGCGCATGGGCGCGCAGGTGAAGCTCGAGGGCAACACCGCCATCACCACCGGCGTGAAGCAGCTGACCAGCGCGCCGCTCATGGCGACGGATCTACGCGCCTCGGCGAGCCTGGTGCTGGCCGGGCTGGTGGCGCGCGGCGCCACCGAGGTCGACCGCATCTACCACATCGACCGCGGCTACGAGACCATCGAAGAGAAGCTCTCCAACCTGGGCGCGCAGATCAAACGCGTGCCGAGCTGAGGGCGCGATGGGCATCGCGCCTGGCACGTCGGTCTGTAGGTCGGACTTCAGTCCGACATTCAAACCAAGCAAACGCGCGCGTTTCTGGCAGCAATGTCGGACTGAAGTCCGACCTACAGTCCGACGTTCGAATCAACCAACCGACTGCGTGCGTTTTTGGAGCAATGTCGGACTGAAGTCCGACCTACGGTCCGACCTGCATTCCCACGCGTAGCGCGATAGGCAGACGTCATGAGCATCGCCTTCAACGCCAACCCCGACGAGCTGATGCTCGCGGTGTCCAAGGGCCGCATCCTGGAACAGGCGCTGCCGCTGCTCGCGCGAGTCGGCATCACCGCCACCGAGGATCCGGACAAGTCGCGCAAGCTCGTGCTCGACACCACCATGCCCGGCGTGCGGCTGCTGGTGATCCGCGCCACCGACGTGCCGACGTATGTCGAGTACGGCGCGGCGGATCTCGGCATCGCCGGCAAGGACGTGCTGATGGAGTACGAAGGCAGCGACTACTACGAGCCGCTCGATCTCGGCATCGCGCGCTGCAGGCTCGCCGTCGCCGGCCTGCCGCAGCACGCCGAGAGCGGCGGACGCACGCGGGTCGCGACCAAGTATTCCAAGGTCGCGCGCGAGCATTTCGCGCGCCAGGGCGTGCAGGCGGAGGTCATCAAGCTGTATGGCTCGATGGAACTCGCGCCGCTGGTCGGGCTCGCCGATCGCATCGTCGACCTGGTCGACACCGGCAACACGCTGAAGGCCAACGGCCTGGTGGAGTTCGAGACCATCTGCGAGATCAGCTCGCGGCTGATCGTGAACAAGGCGGCGATGAAGACCAAGCACAAGCGGGTCAGCGCCATCATCGCGGCGCTGCGCAAGGTGGTGAACGATGACGGCTGAACTCATTCGCCGGCTCGACGCCGACGCGCCCGGCTTCGACGCCGAACTCGCGGCGCTCCTGGCCTGGGACGACGACACGCGGCCGGAGGTGGTGGAGGCCGTGCGCGGCATCCTGGCCGACGTGCGCCGACGCGGCGACGCGGCGCTGGTCGAGTACACCAATCGTTTCGATCGCCGCCAGGTCGCCGACGCGCGTGAACTCGAACTGCGCGACTTCGCGTCGCATGCGCGCGGCATACCCGACGAACTCGGCGCGGCGCTCGGCGCCGCCGCGGACCGCGTCCGCGCCTACCACGAGCGGCAGAAGGTCGAGTCCTGGGACTACCGCGAGGCCGACGGCACGGTGCTCGGCCAGCAGGTGCGGCCGCTCGACCGGGTCGGCATCTATGTGCCGGGCGGCAAGGCCGCCTACCCGTCCTCGGTGCTGATGAACGCCATTCCGGCCAAGGTCGCCGGTGTCGCCGAAGTGGTGATGGTGGTGCCGGCGCCCGACGACGCGCTCGAGCCCGTGGTGCTGGCGGCGGCCGCCATCGCCGGCGTCGATCGGCTGTTCACCATCGGCGGCGCGCAGGCCATCGCCGCGCTGGCCTATGGCACGCAGACGGTGCCCGCGGTCGACAAGATAGTCGGCCCCGGCAACATCTATGTCGCCACCGCCAAGTCCATGGTGTTCGGCCGGGTCGGCATCGACATGATCGCCGGGCCGTCCGAGATCCTCGTCGTGTGCGACGGCGCCACCGATCCGGACTGGATAGCGATGGACCTGTTCTCGCAGGCCGAACACGACGAGCAGGCGCAGTCGATCCTGCTCTCGCCCGACCAGGCCTGCCTGGACGCGGTCGCGGCCAGCATCGCGCGCCTGCTGCCGGACATGCCGCGCGCCGCCATCATCCGCCAGGCGCTTGGCCGCCGCGGCGCGCTGGTCAAGGTGCGTGACATGCCGCAGGCCATCGCGCTCGCGAATCGCATCGCGCCCGAACACCTGGAACTGTCCGTGGCCGAGCCGCGCCGCTGGCTGCCGGAGATCCGTCACGCGGGCGCCATCTTCCTCGGGCGCTACACCGCCGAGGCGCTCGGCGACTACTGCGCCGGGCCGAACCACGTGCTGCCGACCGCCGGAAGCGCGCGCTTCTCGTCGCCGCTCGGGGTCTACGACTTCCAGAAGCGCTCGTCGATCATCGAGTGCTCGGCCGACGGCGCGGCCGTGCTCGGCCGCGTGGCCGGCACGCTGGCGCGCGGCGAGGGCCTGGTGGCCCACGCGCGCTCCGCCGAGTTCCGCGTGCCGAAGCCATGAGCATCGAGTCGCGCATCGCACGCTTCGTCGCGCCCTGGGTGCGGGATCTCACGCCCTACCACGTGGCCGACGCGAGCGGGCTCGTCAAGCTGGACGCGATGGAGAATCCCTACCCGCTGCCGGCGTCCTTGCGCGAAGCGTGGGTCGAGACCCTGGCGCGTACCGATCTGAACCGCTATCCCGATCCGCACTCGCGGGCGCTCAAGGCCGCCTGGCACGGCAGCCTGGGGCTCGGCCCCGAGGTCGGGCTGGTGCTCGGCAACGGCTCGGACGAACTGATCCACCTGCTGTGCCTGGCGGTCGCCGGCCAGCCGGGCGCCAAGGTCATGAGCCCCGAGCCGAGCTTCGCGGTGTACCGCATCGCCGCGCAGTCGCTGGGGCTGGAATTCGTCGGCGTGCCGCTCGATCCGGAGGACTTCGCCCTCGACCTGCCGGCGCTCCTGGCCGCCATCGAGGATCACCAGCCGGCGGTGATCTTCCTCGCCAGTCCGAACAATCCCACCGCCAATCGGCTCGAGGCCGCGGGCGTGGCGGAGATCTGCCGGGCCGCGCCGGGCGTAGTGGTGCTGGACGAGGCCTACTACCGCTTCTCCGGTCCGACCCGCGTCGGCGAGATCCCGGCGCACGAGAACCTGGTGGTGATGCATACGCTGTCCAAGATCGGGCTGGCGGGCCTGCGGCTCGGCGCGCTGTTCGCCCAGCCGGCGTGGGTGGAACTGTTCGAGCGGCTGCGCATGCCCTACAACATCAACACCCTCACCCAGGTCGGCGCGTGCTTCGCGTTCGAGCATCTCGGCGAGTTCGAGCGCCAGATCGCACGCATCGTCGAGACGCGGTCCGCGCTGGCCGCGGCGCTCGCCGACCTGCCGGGCATCCGGGTGTGGCCGAGCGCGACGAACTTCATCCTGTTCCGCGTGCCGGCCGGTCGCGGCAACGTGGTGTTCGAGTCGCTGCGCGAGCAGGGCATCCTCGTCAAGAACGTTGGTGGCGCGCACGCCTCGTTGGTCGATTGCCTGCGCGTGACGGTCGGTACCGAGCGTGAAAACGCGCTGTTCATCGCGGCGCTGACGCGCGCCCTGGGCTGAGTCGAGCGCGCTGTTTCGTCCACGCGGCGCGCACGTCGCGAAGCGCTTCGGGCCGGGATTTGGCCCAGTATTTTGGTGATATACTCGCCCGCCATCGAGCGTGACCGTCAAGCCCGCGCCCCCATGGCACAACGCATGGAAGCCGCGCGACGCAAGGTCGAGTGGCGATCGGGGCGGGGGCAGATTTCCGGTGCGCAAGCCACCGCGAACAGGCGGGGTGCCCGCCGCGCCCGTCGCCGGCATGAATTTCTTATTGCAGGAGACCTTTGAGCATGAGCGAGACTGCCGTCGATCTGGATCGACGCCGCTTTCTCACCGGCACCGCCGCCGTGATCGGCGGCATCGGTGCGGCCACAGCAGCGGTACCCTTCATCGCGTCGTTCCAGCCCAGCGCCAAGGCCAAGGCCATCGGCGCGCCGGTCGAGGCCGACATCAGCGCCATCGAACCTGGCCAGCGGGTGACCTACAAGTGGCGCGGCAAGCCGGTGTGGGTGATGCGCCGCACGCCGGAGCAGATCGATGCCCTCAAGGCCGGCGGCCCGCTGCGCGACCCTGAGTCGATCGAGTCCGAGCAGCCCGAGTTCGCCAAGAACGCCTGGCGCTCGTCGAAGCCCGAGTACCTGGTGCTGGTCGGCATCTGCACCCACCTCGGCTGTTCCCCGAGCTTCCGTCCGGTGCCCGACGCCGAGACCGGCGCCGACTGGAAGGGCGGCTTCTACTGCCCCTGCCACGGTTCCAAGTTCGATCTCGCCGGGCGCGTGTACGCTGGTGTGCCCGCGCCGCTCAACATGGTCGTGCCGCCGTACAAGTACCTGACGGATACCCGCATCCTGATCGGCGAAATGGAAGGGAGCGCATAATGGGCTTCATCGTCAAGCAGCTCACCGGTCTGCGCGACTGGGTGGATGATCGTTTCCCGCTGCTCTCGCTGTGGAACGATCACATGGGGCAGTACTACGCCCCGAAGAACCTCAACTTCTGGTACTACTTCGGCGTGCTGTCGATGGTGGTGCTGGTCATCCAGATAGTCACCGGCATCTGGCTGGTGATGAACTACAAGCCGGACGCGAACCTGGCCTTCGCCTCGGTCGAATACATCATGCGTGATGTCGACTGGGGGTGGCTCATCCGCTACATGCATTCGACCGGCGCGTCGTTCTTCTTCATCGTCGTGTACATGCACATGTTCCGCGGGCTCATGTACGGCTCGTACAAGCAGCCGCGCGAGCTGATCTGGATCCTGGGCATGTTCATCTACCTGTCGCTGATGGCGGAAGCCTTCTTCGGCTACCTCTTGCCCTGGGGCCAGATGTCGTTCTGGGGCGCGCAGGTCATCACCTCGCTGTTCGGCGCGGTGCCGGTGGTGGGTGAGCAGCTCGCGGAGCTCATCCGCGGCGACTACGTCATCTCGGACATCACGCTGAACCGCTTCTTCTCCTTCCACGTCATCGCGCTGCCGTTCGCCATCGCCGGCTTGGTGGTGCTGCACATCATCGCGCTGCACGAGGTCGGGTCGAACAATCCCGACGGCGTGGAAATCAAGAAGCTCAAGGGCCCGAACGGCAAGCCGCTGGACGGCATTCCCTTCCATCCCTACTACACGGTGCACGACTCCGTGGCGGTGGTGGTGTTCCTGATGCTGTTCTCGGCGGTGGTGTTCTTCGCGCCGGAGATGGGCGGCTACTTCCTGGAGTACAACAACTTCATCCCGGCCGACCCGATGAAGACGCCGCTGCACATTGCGCCGGTGTGGTACTTCACGCCGTTCTATTCGATCCTGCGCGCGAACACCGTCAACTTCTTCGGCATCGACGGCAAGCTGTGGGGCGTGATCTTCATGGGCCTCGGCACGGTGATCTTCTTCCTGCTGCCGTGGCTGGACCGCAGCCCGGTCAGGTCGATCCGCTACCGCGGCCCGATCTACAAGTTGGCGCTGACGCTGTTCGTGGTCTCGTTCCTGATCCTCGGCTGGCTGGGCACCCTGCCGCCGACCGAGGGCCGCACGCTGACCGCGCAGATCTTCACCGTCGTCTACTTCCTGTTCTTCATCCTGATGCCGTGGTACACGAAGATCGACAAGACCAAGCCGGTGCCGGAAAGGGTGACGCGATGATTGGGGGGAGCCGCATCATGATGAGACTGGTCTTTGCCGCGGTCCTCGTGACCTTGGGGCTAGCGGCATCCGCCAATGAGGGTGGGCCCGAACTGCTCGAAAGCCACGTCAACCTGGACAGCAAGAACAACTTGCAGCGTGGCGCGCGCACCTTCGTCAATTACTGCGTGTCCTGTCACTCGGCGAGCTTCATGCGCTACAGCCGCGTGATGGAGGACCTCGGGCTGTCGAAGGAAGCGGTGGAAAAGAACCTCATGTTCACCACCGACAAGATCGGCAATCCCATGCAGGTCGCCATGCGCCCGGCGGACGGGGAGGCCTGGTTCGGCGTCGCGCCGCCCGACCTCTCGGTCGTGGCCCGTGCGCGCGGCGCGGACTGGCTGTACTCGTTCCTGATGAGCTTCTACCTGGACCCGAAGCGTCCGACCGGGGTGAACAACCTGTACTTCCCCGAGACCGCGATGCCGGCGGTGCTGTCTGCCCTGCAGGGCGTGCAGCGCAAGGTCGAGCATCAGGCCGAGGGCGAAGCGCACGGCGGGCACCACGCCGGTCCGGCGCTGGAACTGGCCGTGCCCGGCAGCCAGACCCCCGAGGAGTACGCCAATACGGTGCGCGACCTCGTGAGCTTCATGGTCTACCTGGGCGAGCCGGCGAAGCTCGTGCGCTACAAGGTCGGTTTCTGGGTGATCGCTTTCCTGTTCGTGCTGTTCATCGCGTGCTACCTGATGAACAAGGAATACTGGAAGGATGTTCATTGATATGACCGCCCTGGCAAATCGGCGGTCCGTCATGACGCTTTATGCTGACGCCGCCGACCCGCTGGGGCATGCCGTGCGCCTCGAGCTCACCGAGAAGGACATCAACGTCGAGATTCACTTCATCGACGAAGAGAGCAAGCCCGAGGACCTGCACGACTTAAACCCATATCACACCCTGCTGACGCTCATCGATCGTGATCTGGTGCTGTACGACGCCCAGATCATGCTCGAGTACCTCGACGAGCGTTACCCGCATCCGCCGCTGATGCCGGTGGATCCGGTCTCCCGCGCCAACAACCGCCAGCTGCGCTACCGCATCGTGCGCGACCTGTACTCGCTGGCCAACGACCTCGAAGGCGACAACGAGATCGCCGCCGCCGCGGCGCGCAAGTCCATGCGCGACAACCTGCTGGCCATCTCGCCGCTGTTCAGTCAGTTCGCCTACTTCATGTCGCCCGAGTTCTCGCTGGTGGATCTGTGCATGGCCCCGCTCCTGTGGCGTCTGCCGCGCTACGGCGTGAAGCTGCCGCCGCAGGCCAAGCCGCTGATCAAGTACGGCGACAAGCTGTTCGACCGGCGCGCCTTCCAGAACAGCCTCTCGCCCGTCGAGCAGGAAATCCGCTGAGCTAGGCCGGCATGAGCGACGCGACGCCGATGAGCTCCACGCGGCCCTACCTGATCCGCGCCATGTACGACTGGATAGTGGACAACCGTTGCACGCCGCACCTGCTGGTGGACGCCAAGGATCCGCAGGTCAGGGTGCCGCGCCAGTTCGTCGACAAGGGCGTGATCGTGCTGAACGTCTCGCCGACCGCGGTGAAGAACCTGGTGCTCGGCCTCGACAACATCACGTTCAGCGCGCGCTTCAGCGGCACGCCACACGACATCGACGT
Organism: Gammaproteobacteria bacterium; assembly: GCA_019747795.1. Lineage (GTDB taxonomy): Bacteria > Pseudomonadota > Gammaproteobacteria > JADJYF01. The sequence continues at coordinate 9,855 of JAIEQK010000078.1, forward strand.
GCCGGTGCCAGCCGTGCAGGCTATCTATGCGCGCGAGAACGGGCAGGGAATCTTTCTCGGAGAAGGCGGTGAAGAGCACACCACCACCGCGCCGGCCGCCGCCTCCGACGGCAACGAGCCGCCGCCACCCGCGGGACCCGGCGGCGGACGGCCCGCGGGCCGCGCGCCGCACCTGACGGTCGTGAAGTAGCGCGTCCGCGCTACTGGTATTCGAAGAGCTTCACCACCCGCAGCACGCCGGGCGTCTGGCTGGCGAGCTGCGCGGCCAGGGTGCCCTCGGCCTGCGTCACCATGCCCAGCAGATAGACGGTGGCCGCCTCGGTCACTACCTTGAACTTGATCGCGCTGAGTTCCTTCGCGCCGACGATGCGACCCTTCACGTTGGTCGTGAGCCAGCTGTCCTTGGAGCGCGCCGACACCGGGCTCGGCGCGCCGATCGTGACCTCGTTGTGCACCGTGCGCACCTTCTCGATGCCCTTCACCATCTCGATGAGCCGGGTGCGCATGTCTTCGGTCGGCGTCTCGCCGGTCACCAGCACCACCTGGTTGTAGCTGGTGACGTTGATGTGCGACTGCTGGTTGAGTTCGCCATCGCCACGGATCAGGTTGCCGGCCTTGATCTCGATGCTCTCGTCCTCCACCTGGCTGCCGGTGGTGCGCGGATCGTTGACCACCGACGCGCCGCCGGCGGCGCCGCCCAGCATCACGCCCACGCAGCCGGTGAGCGCGCCGACCATCAGCGCCAGCGCGAGCGCTCGCGGCGCCCAGGCCGCGCGAGTATTCATTGCATGCATTCCTTATGACTCCTGGCCGAGGAGGTGGCCGTCCACCAGATCGCACAGACAATGGATGAAGGCGATGTGCGATTCCTGGATGCGCGCGGTCGATTGGCTCGGCACGCGCAGTTCGATGTCACCCTCGCGTAAAGTGGGACTGGCCTGACCGCCATCCCGCCCGGTGCAGAGGATGATGCGCATGTCACGGTCGTGAGCCGCGTCCAGCGCGTTCAGTATGTTGTGCGAGTTGCCGCTGGTCGAGAACGCGAGCAGCACGTCGCCGGGATTGCCGAGGGCGCGGATCTGGCGCGCGAAGATGTCCGCGAACTGGTAGTCGTTGGCGATCGAGGTGACGGTCGATGCGTCGGTGGTGAGCGCGATCGCGGGCAGGCCCGGGCGCTCGCGTTCGAAACGATTCAGCATCTCGGAGGAGAAGTGCTGGGCGTCGGCGGCCGAGCCGCCGTTGCCGCAGGCCAGCACCTTGCCGCTGTTCAAGAGCGAGCCCGCGATGCAGTCCGCCGCGTCGGCCAGCTGGCGCGGCAGCTCGTCGCGGCAGCGACGCTTGACCGCGATGCTCTCGTCGAAGATGGCCTGGATGCGTTCGATGGGGTCCACGGCGCTGGTTCCGATGAAGACACTGATGACCGGCGTTCTCGGGCCGCGGCCGCATTATGCCGAAAACGCCCCGGCAATCCACTCGCAGCGCGGCGTGTTCGCCGGACCGTGCACGGCGATCACGTCGAAGCGACACGGGCTGTCGGCGAAGCGCGCGTGACGCGCCAGGAAGTCTTGCGCGGCGAGCACGATGCGTCCCTGCTTGCGCGGGTCGATGGACTCGGCCGCGCCGCCGTGGCGCGCACTCGCCCGGTAGCGTACCTCGACGAACACCAGGGTTTCGTCAGACTGCATGACGAGATCGATCTCGCCGCCGCGGCAGCGATGATTGCGCGCCACGCAGCGCAGGCCGTGGGCCTCGAGATAACGCTCGGCGCGCGCCTCCCATGGATCGCGCGGGCGAGCGCGCGCGACCCGTCGTCCGGGTTCAGCGCGTGCCGAGCCCATCGGCTTCGCCGATCACGGTCGGTACGCCGTCGTCGAAGCGCAGCCAGGACATGTTGCGATGGAGCACGCCGTCGGTGTCCATCCACAGGTCACCGGTCACGCCCGGCACGCGCATGCTGGCGCGCGCCCGCATGCGCGACAGGAACGGCAGCACGCGGTAGGCATCGATGCCGAAGGCGTAGAGGCGCGCGTAGCTGGCGGCCGGGCCCGGCCAGCTGCGTCGCACCAGGTCGTAGGACTCGCGATCGACCTGGCCGAACAGCCAGGGCATGTCGCCGAACACCAGCCCGTTCAGATCGACGTCGCGTTCCGCGCTCGAGGCGCCGGCATAGACGTTGGAGGTGGCGAACACCGGGATGCTGTCGGCGCCGAAATAGCGCAGCTGCGGCAGCAGCTGGCGCGCGTTGTTGGGCAGCGCCGCGAGCAGGATCACGTCGATGTCCGCGCGGTGCCGCACCTCGGCATGCAGTGGAATCCCGAGCCGGCGACGCAGGGCCGCGGCGCGCGCTTCGCTGACATCGATGTTGAGCGCGCGGCGGATGGCCGCGACGTAGGCGTCGGCGGCGTCCGAGTAGACCACCTGCCCCAGCACCGTGCCGCCGAGGCTCTGCCAGGCGCGACCGTAGGCGGCGCCGAGCCGCGTTCCCCAGGGCGAACTCGGCGCGATGATCAGCGCGCGTGTGCCGACGCCGTAGGCGCGCCGCGCGACCTGCGCGGCCTCGTCCTCCGGCGTCAGCCCGAACTGGTAGAAACCTGGGCGCGCGGCCGGCGCGCCGGGGCGGGCATCGACTACGTTCAGCGCGAGCACCGGCACCGGCAGATCGGGACTCGCCGCCAGGCGCTCCACCAGGTTCTTCTGCAGCGGGCCGATCACGAACTGCGCGCCGTCGGCCACCGCGCGCTGGTAGTCCTTGAGGATGTCGTCGCCGCCGTTGGGGTAGACCGTCAGCGCCGGCCGGGCCTGGCGCTGGCCGTCGCGGAACCAGGCGGTGATGAAACCATCACGCACCGCGCGGCCGGCGGTGCCGAGGGTGGCGTCGAAGGGCAGGATGAGCGCCACCCGGGCGGGCCGTGCGCTGGCCGCGCTCGCGCGCTCGAGTATGCCCTCGATGAGAGGCGTGGCCGGGTGGCCGGGATGTCTTTGCCGCCATTCGTCCAGGCGCGGCGCCACCGCGGTCGGGTCAAGGTTCGCCTGCTGGGCAAGCGCGGCAAGCGAGTACCAGCCGTGGGCGGCCGGGTCGGCGGCGCTGGCGGCAATGCGCTGGCCGAGTTCGGCGGCGCCGAGGCCGGTCAGGCTGCCGAGCGCCGCCTCGCCCATGATCGTCTGTTCGGTCACTGGGTGGGGCAGGGCGAAGGCCTCGATCCAGGCCGGCCCCGCCACGGGGAAATTGCGCAGGCCGGTGGCCGCCGCCGCGATCACCCGCGCGCGGACGCCGCGAGCATAGGGGGCGAGCGTGGTCGGCTCGATTGCCTGGGCATGGGCGAGCGCTGTTTCGGCCTGCCCCGCGCGCAGTTCGGCACGCGCGCCGGCCAGCGCCAGCAGGGGATTGCTGGCCGCCGCGGGACCCTGCGCCGCCAGCAGCTGCGCCGCGCGCGGCAGATCGCCCGCTTCCTGCCACGCGAGCGCGGCCAGGCCCAAGGCGCGCGCCGACTGTTCGGGCGGGGCGTCGGCCGGCAGGGCCTGGTAAGCGGCGGCGGCCTGGGCATACTGCCCCTGCGCGAGCAGCCGGTCGGCGCTCGCCAGCGGGTCGGGCGGCGGCGTCGGCGCGCTTTCCTCGACATTGCCAGGCGCGGTGCAAGCGCCTGTAATGAGCGCGGCCACCAACACCGATGCCAAGTACAGGAGACGCCAAGAGAAAATGGGCGCGGAGCGGATCACCGAGGCAGTATCTTTGCCGCCCGTGGAGGTGTCAATCGAACGGCCGGCGCTGTACGTGGTGGCGACGCCGATTGGCAACCTCGGCGATTTCGCGCCGCGCGCCGCGGCGGTGCTGGCGGCGGTCGACGTCATCTACTGCGAAGACACCCGGCACAGCCGCCGGTTGCTCGACCACTTCAACATCCGTACCCCGGTGGCGGCGCTGCACGCGCACAACGAGGGCGACGTGAGCGAGCGCCTGCTCACCCGCCTGGCCGCGGCCGGCCAGGCTTGTGCGCTGATTTCCGATGCCGGCACGCCGCTGATCTCCGACCCCGGCTTCCCCCTGGTGCGCGCCGCGCGCACGGCCGGTATGCCGGTCTACGGTCTGCCCGGTCCCTGCGCGCTGGTTGCCGCACTCAGCGTCTCGGGGCTGCCCACCGCGCGTTTCGTCTTCGAGGGTTTTCTGCCCGCCCAGGCCGGGGCACGGGCGAGCCGCCTGGCGGCGCTCGCGGGCGACAGCCGCACACTGGTGTTCTACGAAGCCCCTCACCGCCTGGCGGCAAGCCTGGAGGCGATGGGCGAGGCTTTTGGCGGCGACCGGCCGGCAGTCCTGGCGCGCGAACTGACCAAGCGCTTCGAAACGGTCTACGCCGGCACCCTGGCTGAACTCGCCGCACGGGTCGCGAGCGATCCCAACGCGGCCCGGGGTGAGTGCGTACTCATGCTGGCAGGGGCGCCGGAAACGGCGCAGGCCGACGATACCGAACTCGCCAGGCTGCTGACCTTGACGCTCGCGGAGACCGACAGGCGCACCGCGGTGCGCATCGTCGCCGCACTCTCGGGGCGGCCGCGCAACCAGGTCTACCAGGCTTCATTGCGGCTCGGCGGCCAGGATGTCGAGGTCGACGCTGATTGAATTCGCGGCGTGGAAGGCCGACACTCCTGCCCGGCAAGTCGGCCGGGTGATCGCTGTCCTTGGCGTCGGCGCAAGCCCGCGCCGGGGCAGAGGAAAGTCCGGGCTCCGCAGGACGGGATGCCAGGTAACGCCTGGGGGGCGAGAGCCCACGGAAAGTGCCACAGAAAATATACCGCCACGCGGCAACGCGGGGTAAGGGTGAAATGGTGCGGTAAGAGCGCACCGCGCCGGCCAACACCGGTGGCAGGGTAAACCCCATCCGGAGCAAGACCAAATAGGGAAACGTGCCGCGCGAGCGGTGAAGCGTGGTCCGCGCCAGTTTCCGGGTAGGTCGCTTCAGGCGCGTGGCGACGCGCGTCGCAGATGAATGATCACCGCCGTCCGCAAGGGCGGAACAGAACCCGGCTTACAGGCCGACTTGCCTCCTCTTCCCTTCGACCAGCGGGTTCTCCAGTCTGATGTATCGGATGAGCTGTCGGGCTTATCTGGATGATTTTCGTAAGCGTTTTGCTACCGCTATTCCGTCCTCTTCGGCAGTTCGACAGACCCGGCCTAAGTCACTGTTCGCAAAGCAAGAATCGCCCGGATTTTCTTGACAGTTTTTCGCCTCGATCCGTATAGTGCCCGCTGGTGGTGAATAGTGGGGAAAAGTGGATCCGGCCTGACTTGCCCGCAGGGCGACGGTGGAACGTTCTCCACCCACGCAGCCCGCGCGTCACGCTCGATCCCGCATGTGCATGTTCCGCGGCCAGAGCACAATCAGTGTCGATCCCAAGGGGCGTCTGGCCGTGCCGACGCGCTTTCGGGATGCACTCGCCGCCCTCCCCAGCCAGGACCTGGTGCTGACCCTCAATCCCTGGGACCGCGCGCTGTGGGTCTACCCGGTGGCCGAATGGCAGACCATCGAGACCAAGCTCGCGGCCCTGTCCGACTTCGATCGCCAGAGTCGCCGCACCAAGCAGATCATGCGCGGCTACGCGGCGGACTGCAGCTGCGACGGCCAGGGCCGCGTGCTGCTGCCGGCGGAGCTGCGCGAGATAGCCGGGATCACCAAGCAGGTCACGGTGCTTGGCCAGGGCAACAAGATCGAGATCTGGGACCAGGCCACCTGGCAGTCCGAGCGCGAACAGTGGCTGCGCGACGTCGCCGACGGCGTCGACACCTCGTCGGCCGCGCTGGAATCCTTGTCCCTGTGATCGGTCGCCATGTTCGCCCACGTTCCGGTACTGCAGGATGAAGTGCTCGCGCACCTGCGCATCGCGCCCGCGGGCAGCTACGTGGATGCGACTTTCGGACGCGGCGGACACAGTCGCGCCATCCTGCGCGTGCTCGGCCCCGAAGGCCGGCTGTGCGTGTTCGACCGCGATCCCGAGGCCATCGCCTGCGCGCGGGCCCTGGCCGCGGAGGACGCGCGAGTGACGGTGATCCACGCCGCGTTTTCGCGCCTCGAAGCGGCCGGTCCCGCGCTTCGCGACGGCATCCTGTTCGATCTCGGCATCTCTTCGCCGCAGGTGGACGATGCCGCGCGCGGCTTCAGCTTTCGCGCCGACGGTCCGCTCGACATGCGCATGGACCCGACGCGCGGGCAGAGCGTCGCTGCGTGGCTCGCCGAGGCCGCCGAGAGCGACATCGCCGACGTGCTGTGGCGCTACGGCGAGGAGCGTCGCTCGCGCCTCATCGCGAAGCGCGTGGTCGAAGCGCGCCGACGCGCGCCGCTCGCCACCACCCTCGAACTCGCCCGCCTGGTGCACGGCTGCTTTCCCCACCATGGTGGCCGCATCGACAATGCCACCCGCACCTTCCAGGCGCTGCGCATCTTCATCAACGACGAACTCGGCGAGATCGAGCGCGCGCTGGACGTCGCGCTCACGCTGCTGAAAGTCGGCGGCCGGGTGCTGGTGATCAGTTTCCATTCGCTCGAGGATCGCCTGGTCAAGCAGCGCTTTCGCGCGCTCGATGACGCGGCGCGCGCCGCGGTGAACGACACAACGCCGCGCTTTCGCCTGGTGCAGCGCAAGGCCATCCAGGCCGGCGAAGCCGAGCTCGCGGCCAATCCCCGCGCCCGCAGCGCGCGCCTGCGCGTCTTGGAACGCGCCGCGTGAAGACCTTCATCGTCGCCGCCATCATCGGCCTCATGACCTTCGGCTCGGCCGTCGAGCTGGTGCTGTCGCGGCACCAGAGCCGTCGCCTGTTCGTCGAGCTGCAGGATCTGCACGAGGCACGCCAGGCCCTCGACCAGGAGTGGGGCCAGCTGCTGCTCGAACAGGCCACCTGGGGTACGGAGCTGCGCGTCGAGCAGATCTCCCACGACAAGCTCGGCATGGTGGTGCCGAGCCCCAAGCAGATAGTGGAGCTGCAGTGAGCCCGCGCGCCGAGCAACGCCGCGACCTGCGCTTTCGGCGCCGCTTCGTCGTCGGCCTGTTCTTGGCCGGCGCGCTGGTGCTGTGCTGGCGCGCGCTCGACCTGCAGATCAACAAGCGCGAGTTCCTGCAGAGCCACGGCGATGCGCGCTACCTGCGCAAGGAGAAGATCGACGCCAACCGCGGCATGATCCTCGACCGCAACGGCGAGCCGCTCGCGATCAGCACGCTCACGCAGTCGGCCTGGGTGCAGCCCAAAAGCTTCATCGAGTCGCGCGACAAGTGGCCCAAGGTGGCGAAGATCCTCGGCATGCCGCGCGAGCAGCTCGAGAACCTCATCATGCCGCGTCGGCAGAAGAAGTTCGTCTACCTGCAGCGCCACCTCACGCCGGACGAGGGCGAGGCGCTGCGCAAGCTGGACATCGATGGTCTGCACCTGCAGGAAGAACAGCGCCGCTACTACCCGGCGGGCGAGGTCACCGCGCACATCCTCGGCTTCACCAACGTCGACGACCAGGGCCAGGAAGGCATCGAGCTGTCCTACAACCAGATCCTGAAGGGCGAGCCGGGCCAGCGCCGGGTGATCAAGGACAACCTCGGACGCGTGGTCGAGGACGTCGAGCGCCTGCGCGCGACCCGTCCCGGCAAGGACGTGCGCCTGTCCATCGATCAACGCATCCAGTACGCCGCCTACCGCGCGCTCAAGCTCGCCGTGCAGCAGAACGAGGCGCGCGCGGGCATGATGGTGGTGATCGATCCAGAGACTGCCGAAATAGTCGCGCTGGTCAACCAGCCGTCGTTCAATCCGAACAATCGCGACAAGCTCGCCAGCGAACGCTACCGCAATCGCGCGGTGACCGATCTGTTCGAACCCGGCTCGACCATCAAGCCCTTCACCCTGGCCGCGGCGCTCGAGACCGGCCAGTTCACGCCGGCCTCGATCATCGACACCACGCCGGGGCGTTTCCGCGTCGGGCGGGATCTCGTCAAGGACATCCACAACTACGGCGTGCTCGACTTCGGCGGCATCATCGAGAAATCGAGCAACGTCGGCGCGAGCAAGGTCGCGCTGGCGCTCGAGCCGGAGGTCCTGTGGCAGGCGTTTCGCGACTTCGGCTTCGGTTCCATCTCCGAGGTCGCACTGCCCGGCGAGGGCTATGGTCGTCTGAACGAATTCCGCAACTGGTCGGAGATCGAGCACGCGACGCTTGCCTTCGGCTACGGCCTGTCGGTCACCGCCGCGCAGCTCGCGCGCGCCTACATGGTGCTCGCCAACGACGGCTTCATGCAGCCGCTCAGCATCGTCAAGGTCGACGAACCGAGTCCGCGCAAGCGCATCATCAAGGCCGAGACCGCGCAGCAAGTGCGCCAGATGCTGACCCGCGTGATCACCAAGGGCACCGGCGTGCTCGCGCAGGTGCCGGGTTACTCGGTGGCGGGCAAGACCGGCACGGTGCACAAGTCCATCGGTGCGGGCTATGCCGAGCATCGCTACCGTTCACTCTTCGCCGGGATGATCCCGGCCGGCAAGCCGCGCCTCGTCGCGGTGGTGATCATCGACGAGCCGCAGCGCGGCAAGTACTACGGCGGCCTGGTCGCCGCGCCGGTGTTCTCGAGCGTGATGCGCGAAGCGGTGCGGATCCTGAACATCCCGCCCGACCAGCCGGTGCAGGCCACGCCCGAGGCGGTGTGGCTCGCCACCGGTCACGAGGGCGCGCGCGCCGCGGAGGCCACGCAATAATGGCCGGCACGCTGCTGCACGGGATGTCCCTGACTCGCCTGCTGGACGGCCTGGTCGAGGTGCCGCCGACCTGCGAGCGCCAGGTGGAGGCGCTCACCCTCGACAGCCGCGCGGTGACGCCGGGCGCCTGCTTCGTCGCGCTTACGGGCACGCGCGACGACGGCGCGCGCTACGCGGCCGACGCCATTGCGCGCGGCGCGCTGGCGGTGATCGCGGACAAGCCGCTCGCCGGCCTGCGTCCCGATGTGCCGGTGTTGTGCGTGCCTGGGCTGCGCGGCCTGCTGGGTGAACTCGCCAACCGCTTCTTCGCCGCGCCTTCGGCCGCGCTCGCGCTGTGCGCGGTGACCGGCACCAACGGTAAGTCGAGCGTCGCGCACCTGCTGGCCCAGGCAGCCGATAGCCTCGGGCTGGGCGGCGGCTACATCGGCACCCTGGGTGCGGGGCGGCTCACCGCGCTCGCGCCGCTCGCGAATACCACGCCCGACGTGCTCAGCATCAACCGTTGGCTCGCGGCGTTTCGTGATGACGGTTGCGGCGTCGCCGCGCTGGAAGCCTCGTCCCACGCGTTGAGCCAGGGGCGGCTCGATGGCCTTGCGCTGCGCGCCGCGGCCTTCACCAACCTCGGCCACGATCACCTGGATTACCACGCCTCGCTCACCGACTACGCGGCGGCCAAGCGCCGCCTGTTCGAGCAGCCCGGGCTCGGCGCAGCGGTGCTGAACGTGGACGACGCGCTGGGCGCCGAACTCGCACGCGAGCTTGCGGCGCGCATGCCCTGCTGGACCACCAGTTCGCGCGGCACCGACGCGCGCCTGCGCGCATCGGACATCGAAGTCACACCCGACGGCATGCGCTTCGTGCTCGAGCTGGATGGCGTGCGTCACGTGGTGCAGAGCGCACTCGCCGGCCGCTTCAACGTCGACAACCTGCTCACCGTGAGTGGACTGCTGCGTGCGCTCGGCGTGGCGTCTGCGGATATCGTTGCGCTTCTGCCGCGGCTGCGCGGAGTCACGGGCCGCGCCGAGGAATGCGCGCGCACGCCGCGTGGCGCGCGCGTGTTCGTCGACTATGCCCATTCGCCCGACAGCCTGGCGGCGATCCTCGCGACGCTGCGCGCGCTCGGCCCGCGCCGCCTGTTGCTGGTGTTCGGCTGCGGCGGTGATCGTGATCGCAGCAAGCGGCCACTGATGGGCGAGGTGGCCGAGCACGATGCCGACCTGCTCATCGTCACCTCCGACAATCCGCGCAGCGAAGCGCCCGAAGCCATCGTCGCCGAGATTCTCGCCGGGTTGCGTGCGCCGTCGGCCGCGCAGGTGATCCTTGATCGCGCCGACGCGATCCACGCCGCGCTGGCGATGGCGGAGGCCGACGACATCGTGCTGGTGGCCGGCAAGGGGCACGAACGCACCCAGGAGATCGGCGGGCGCGTGCTGGCCTTCAGCGACCACGCCGAGATCGCGCGCGCGATCGCGGAGCAGCGCCCATGATCGCCTTGTCCTTGCGCGACACCGCGGCGCTGCTCGGCGCGCCGCTCGCGGGCGCGGATGCGACCTTCACCGGTGTCAGCACCGACACCCGCAAGCTCGCATCCGGCCAACTGTTCTTCGCGCTCCGCGGCCCGAATTTCGATGCCCACGACAAGCTCGCCGACGCCGCGTCCGCGGGCGCGGTCGGCGCCGTGGTCGAGCGACGCCTGGCGGACAGTCCGCTGCCGCAGATCGTGGTCGCGGACACGCGCGCCGCGCTCGGGGTGCTGGCGCGTGGCTGGCGCGAACGCTTCGACATCCCGGTGCTCGCGGTGACGGGCAGCGCCGGCAAGACCACGGTCAAAGAAATGCTCGCCGCGATCATGCGCACCCAGGGCACAGTGCTCGCCACCCGCGGCAACCTGAACAACGACATCGGCCTGCCGCTGACCCTGTTCGAACTCGGGCCCGAGCATCGCGCGGCGGTGCTCGAGATGGGCGCCAACCACGCCGGTGACATCGCGCTCCTGGTCGGTATCGCGCGGCCCGAGGTCGGCGTGATCACGCTGTGCGCGCCCTGTCATCTCGAGGGCTTCGGCTCCATCGAGGGCGTGGCGCGCGCCAAGGGCGAGATGTTCAGCGGCCTGCCCGCCGACGGGGTCGCCATCGTCAACAACGAGGACGTGCAGGCGCCGCTCTGGCGCCAGCTCGCCGGCGCGCGTCGCATCGTGAGCTTCGGCGCGGGCGGCGACTTCCAGGCCGACGCGATCGAGGCGCGTGCCGATGGCGCGGCCTTCGTGCTCCGCGCCGAAGGCGTCGCGACGTCCATCCGCATTCCGCAGCGCGGGCAGCACAACGTGCGCAACGCGCTCGCCGCCGCGGCCGCCGCGCGCGCCGCGGGTGTGTCCTTCGCCGATATCGCGGCCGGACTCGCCACCGCAGCCCAGGTCGGTGGGCGCCTCGATTTCCGCGCCGGTCGCGAGGGCGTGCGGCTGATCGACGATTCCTACAACGCCAACCCGGCCTCGCTCGCCGCGGCCATCGACGTGCTCGCCCACGAACCGGCGCCGCGCTGGCTGGTGTTCGGCGACATGCGCGAACTGGGCCCCGACGCGCCGCGCTACCATCGCGAGGTGGGTGAGCGCGCGCGCGCGGCCGGCATCGAGCGCCTGTTCACCCTGGGCGAACTGGCGCGCCATGCCGAGGCCGGGTTCGGCGGCGCGGCGGTGCATGGCGCCGATCGCGATGCGCTCATCGCCCTCCTGCGTGAAGCGATCGCGGCGAGCGGCGCCACGCCGCCCACCATCCTTATCAAGGGCTCGCGCGCCATGGCGCTCGACCAGGTGGCCAATGCGCTCGCCGCGGGGGAGGCTGCCTGATGCTGCTCCTGCTCGCGGAATGGGCGGCCCGCTACCACTCGGGTTTCGACGTCTTTCGCTACCTGACCTTGCGCACCATCCTCGGCGTGCTGACCTCGCTCTTCATCGCGCTCATGGTCGGCCCGAAGATGATCCACTACCTGGCCAAGTTCCAGATCGGCCAGACCATCCGCGCCGACGGCCCGGAGTCGCATTTCTCCAAGGCCGGCACGCCGACCATGGGCGGTCTCCTGATCCTGGTGTCGATCGCGTTGAGCACGCTCCTGTGGGCCAACCTCGAGAACCGTTTCGTGTGGATCGTGCTGATCAACACGCTGGCCTTCGGCGCCATCGGCTGGTACGACGACTATCTCAAGCTCGTGCGCAAGAACAGCAAGGGGCTCGCGCCGCGCTACAAGATGCTGTGGCAGTCGCTGGCGGCGCTCGCCGCGGCGAGCGCGCTGTTCTTCACCGCCGTCACGGCGAGCGAGACCCAGCTCATCGTGCCGTTCGTGAAGAGCGTGGCGCTCGATCTCGGCTGGTTCTATTTCGTGGTGGCCTACTGCGTCATCGTCGGCGCGAGCAATGCCGTCAACCTGACCGACGGCCTGGACGGCCTGGCGGTGCTGCCGACGGTGATGGTCGCCGCCGCGCTCATCGTGTTCGCCTACGTGGCCGGCAACGTCAAGTTCGCCCACTACCTCGCCGTGCCCTACGTGATCGGCGTCGGCGAGGTGTGCGTGTTCTGCGGCGCGATCGTCGGTGCGGGCCTGGGCTTCCTGTGGTTCAACACCTATCCCGCGATGGTCTTCATGGGTGACATCGGCGCGCTGGCGCTGGGCGCCGCCATCGGCACGGTCGCGATCACCGTGCGGCAGGAGCTCGCGCTCGTGATCATGGGCGGTGTGTTCGTGATGGAGACGGTGTCGGTCATCCTGCAGGTCGCGTCGTTCAAGCTGACCGGCCGGCGCATCTTCCGCATGGCGCCCATCCACCATCATTTCGAGCTCAAGGGCTGGCCGGAGCCGCGCGTCATCGTGCGCTTCTGGATCATCACCGTCGTGCTGGTGCTGGCCTCGCTGGCCACGCTCAAGCTGCGCTGAGCATGCTGCCCATGGCCACGCCGACCCAACCCAAGAGCGAGACCCGCGCCGACTACGCGGTGGTCGGGCTCGGCGTGAGCGGGCTGTCCTGCCTGCGCCACCTGCGGGCGCGCGGCGCCTCGGTGCTCGCGCTGGACACGCGCGAAGCACCTCCCGGTCTCGATGCCGTGCGCCGCGAATGGCCGGATCTCGATGTCGTGCTCGGGCCGCTCGACGCGTCGTTGCTCGCGCGCTGCCGCCACGTGGTGCTGAGTCCCGGGCTGTCGCGCGCCACGCCGGAGATCGGCGCGGCGGCGGCGGCTGGGGTCGAGATCATCGGCGACATCGAGCTCTTCGCCCGCGCGGTCAACGCGCCGGTGATCGCCATCACCGGCACCAACGGCAAGAGCACGGTCACGACCCTGGTCGGCCGCATGCTGGAAGCCGACGGCTACCGGGTGAAGGTCGGCGGCAATCTCGGCACCGCCGCGCTCGACCTGCTCGAATCACCGGCCCCCGACTGCTACGTGCTGGAACTGTCGAGCTTCCAGCTCGAGACCACCACGAGCCTCGCGCCGCGCGTCGCCTGCATCCTCAACATCACGCCGGATCACCTCGACCGCTACGCGAGCTTCGAGGACTACCGGGATGCCAAGGCGCGCATCCTCGCGCGCGCCGGGCAGGCGGTGCTGAATGCCGACGACCCGGTGACCGCGGCGCTCGCGCGCTATGCGCCGAGCACGCTGTTCTCGCTCGGTGTGCCGCCGGCGCTCGGTTACGGTCTCGCGCCTGGCGCCGCGGGCCCTGCGCTGCACGGGCCCATGGGCGCGCTGCTGCCGGTCACCGATCTCCGTCTGGCAGGCATGCACAACGTCGCCAACGCGCTTGCCGCGCTCGCCGTGTGCCATGCGTTCGGCGCGCGCGGGCCGGCGCTCATCGAGGCGCTGCGCGAGTTCGGCGGCCTCGAGCATCGCGCGCAGCGGGTCGCGACCATCGACGGCGTGGACTACATCGACGATTCCAAGGCGACCAATTCCGGCGCCGCCTGCGCCACCATCCGCGGGCTGTGCGTCGATCGCGGCGGCGTGCTGATCGCGGGCGGCGAGCCCAAGGAACCGGATTTCACCGAGTTTGCCGACACCGCCGCCGCGCACTTCCACACCGTGGTGCTGATCGGCCGCGCGGCGCGCCAGTTCGACGCCGCGCTCGCGGGCCGCGTGAAGACCGTGTTCGCGACCGACATGGCAGGCGCGGTGGCCGCCGCCGCCGCCGCCGCGCGCGCCGGCGACCTGGTACTGCTGTCGCCGGCCTGCGCGAGCTTCGACATGTTCGCGAACTACGCCGCGCGCGGCCGCGCCTTTCGCGACGCGGTGCTGGCGAGGCAGCGCTCATGAGCGCGACGGCCGAAGTCATCGCCGGCCAGGCCGTCCCGCAGGCGGCGCGGGACGAGCAGGCGTTTCCCTACGATCTGTGGCTGATGGGCGGCGCGATGGCGCTCATGTGTGTCGGCCTGCTGATGGTGGTGTCGACCTCGGTGTCCATCGCCGAGCATCGCGATCTGCCGCAGCTCTACTATTTCTTCCGGCAGGTGGTCTCGGGCGGCATCGGCCTGACCGCCGCCGCCGTGCTGATGCGCACGCCGCTGCGCTACTTCGCGCAGTGGAGCACACCGCTCCTGTTCCTCGCGGTGATCGCCCTGGTGGCGGTGCTGATCCCGGGGCTCGGCCACGAGGTCAACGGCTCCATGCGCTGGCTGGGCTTCGGCTTCTTCACCCTGCAGACCTCGGAACAGGCCAAGCTCGCGGTGGTGATCTACGTGGCCGCGTATCTCGTGCGCCACAACAAGCAGGTGCGCAGCGAGTTCGCCGGATTCATCAAGCCGATAGGCGTGATCACCCTGATCGCGGGCCTCTTGCTGCTCGAGCCGGACTTCGGCACAGCGGTGGTGTTGTTCACCGCCGTGCTCGGCATGCTGTTCCTGGCCGGCGTACCCAACGCGCGCTTCTTCTTCTGGGGACTGGCCGCGCTAATGGCGCTCGCCGCGCTGTCCATGCTCGCGCCCTATCGCCTCGCGCGGCTCATGACCTTCATGGACCCCTGGTCCGATCCGTTCAACACCGGTTTCCAGCTGACCCAGGCGCTGATCGCCTTCGGGCGCGGCGAGTGGTTCGGCGTGGGGCTCGGCAACAGCGTGCAGAAGCTCTTCTACCTGCCCGAGGTGCACACCGACTTCGTGTTCGCGGTGATCGCGGAGGAGGCCGGCTTTGTCGGCTGCCTGACCGTGATCGCGCTGTTCGTGTTCCTCATCTGGCGCATCTTCTATATCGGCGGCCAGGCGGAGCGGGCGGGCTTCCTGTTCAACGCCTACGTGACCTACGGCATCGGGCTTCTGATCGGCATCCAAGCCTTCGTCAACATCGGCGTGAACATGGGCATCCTGCCCACCAAGGGCCTGCCGCTGCCCTTCCTGAGCTACGGCAGCAACAACCTGGTGGTGACGCTCGCGTCCATCGGCATGGCGCTGCGTGCCGGCTACGAGGCGAGTCCGACGGTGATCAACCGCGCCGCCGCCAGCAGCGCGCCGCCGCCGGTCGAAGCGGCGGCCGCGCCGCACCATGGCGAGCCGCAGATCCTGGGCCCGTTGCCGGATGTCGACGACGAGGACTACGCCCGTGTCTAGGTCGGTGTTGATCGTCGCCGGCGGCACCGGCGGGCACGTCTATCCCGGCCTCGCGGTGGCGGAGGCGCTGCGCGCGCGCAACGTGGAACTGCACTGGATGGGCACCGCGCGTGGCATCGAGGCGCGCATCGTGCCGGCCGCCGGCGTGCCGCTGGTGACCATTCCCGTGAGCGGTCTGCGTCGCCGTGGCTGGTGGCGCTGGCTCGCCGCGCCCTTCGGCATCGCCTGGGCGGTGTGGTGCGCGTTGGCCGAGATTCGTCGTCTGAGCCCGCAGGTCGTGCTCGGCATGGGCGGCTTTGCCAGCGGGCCGGGCGGCATCGCCGCGTGGCTCACGCGTCGGCCGCTGATCATCCATGAACAGAACGCCGTGCCGGGGCTGGCCAACCGCATCCTCGCGCGCTTCGCGCGGCGCGTGCTGCAGGGCTTTCCGGACAGCTTCGCGCCGGCGCGGCGCGCGATCACCACCGGCAACCCGGTGCGCGCGGAGATCGCCGCACTTGCGACGCCCACCGCGCGCGCCGCGTCGGCCCACGCGCCGCGAGTGCTGGTGTTCGGCGGCAGTCGCGGTGCGCGCGCGCTGAACGAGCGCGTGCCGGCGGCGCTCGCCCTGTGCGGCGTGGCGGGCATCGAGGTGCGGCATCAGTGCGGGGCCGAGGACGTGGCCGCCACCGCCGCGCGCTACGCCGTGGCCGGCAATCTCGCCAGCCACGAAGTGCTGCCCTACATCGACGACATGCCGGCCGCCTACGCCTGGGCCGACCTCGTCATCGCGCGCGCCGGCGCGAGCAGCATCGCCGAGATCGCGGCCTGCGGCGTGGCCGCCATCCTGGTGCCCTATCCCTACGCGGTGGACGACCACCAGACGGCCAACGCGCGCTACCTGGCGGGCGCGGAGGCGGCGGTGCTGCTGCCGGAGACTGACATGAGCGTCGAACGTCTGGCGGCGGAGATCGGTCGCCTGCTCGAAGACACCTCGGGGCGGCTCGCGATGGCCGAGCGCGCGCGGGCCTGCGGACGCCCGCACGCCACGGCCGAGGTCGCCGCGCAGTGCCTGGAGTTCGTCGATGCATGACCCTTCCTCCACCCTGATGCATCGCGTCGAGCACATCCACTTCATCGGCGTCGGCGGCTCGGGCATGAGCGGCATCGCCGAAGTGCTGTCCAATCTCGGCTACAAGGTCTCGGGCTCGGACCAGAGCGCGAGCAAGGTCACCGAGCGGCTGCGCGCCCAGGGCGTGGCGGTGCTTGGCGCGCACGCCGCGGGCAATGTCACCGGCGCGGACGTGGTGGTGGTGTCGAGCGCCATCGCCGAGGACAACGTCGAACTGGTGGCGGCCCGCGCGCAGCGCATCCCGGTGGTGCCGCGCGCCGAGATGCTCGCCGAACTCATGCGTTTCCGGCGCGGCATCGCCATCGCCGGTACCCACGGCAAGACCACCACCACGAGTCTCGTCGCCGCGGTGCTGGCCGAGGCGGGACTCGATCCGACCTTCGTGGTCGGCGGCCTGGTGAAGAGCATCGGTTCCAACGCGCGGCTCGGCGCCGGCAGCTATCTCGTCGCCGAGGCCGACGAGAGCGACGCGTCCTTCCTGCTACTGCATCCGCTGGTCGCGGTGCTGACCAATGTCGACGCCGATCACATGGCCACCTACCACGGCGACTTCGCCGTGCTGAAGGCGACCTTCGTCGAGTTCTTCCGCCGTCTGCCGTTCTACGGCGTGGCCTGCGTGTGCCTGGACGATGCGCAGGCCGCGTCGCTCATCCCCGAGATTCGCGCGCGGGTCATCACCTACGGCGTACACGAGGACGCCGACGTGCGCGGCCACGACCTCCGTCACGCCGATGGCCGCGAGCATTTCCGCGTGGCCCTGAAGGGCGAGGCGAGCCAGCCGGAGGAAGAGTTCGTGCTCAACCTGCCGGGCGAGCACAACGTGCAGAACGCGCTCGCCGCGATCGCGGTCGCGCGCGAACTGGGCGTGGACCTGGATGCCGCGCGACGTGCGCTGCTGGCATTCGAAGGCATCGGTCGGCGCTGCCAGATCCACCGCGACATCGACGTCGGCGGCAAGCAGGTCACCGTGGTCGACGACTACGGTCATCACCCGAAGGAACTGGATGCGGTCCTGAAGACCATTCGTCGCACATTTCCAGGCAAGCGCCTGGTGGTGGTGTTCCAGCCCCATCGCTACACCCGCACCCGCGACCTGCTGGACGATTTCGCCACGGTGCTGTCCCGCGCCGACGTGCTGGTATTGCTGGAAGTCTATGCCGCGGGCGAGGCGCCCATCGCCGGGGCCGATGGCCGCGCGCTGGCGCGCGCGATTCGCAGCCGCGGCCACATCGACCCGGTGTTCGTCGCGGAACTCGCGCAGGTCACCGAAGTGCTCGCCGACCTGGTCCAGGACGACGACGTGGTGGCCTTGCTCGGCGCCGGCAACATCGGCGGCATCGCGGAGGCGCTGGTCGCATGAACGCCGCCCTGCGCGACCCCGACACGGCGACCTGGCGTGGTGAATTCCGGCGCGACGAGCCGCTCGCGCGTCATTCGAGCTGGCGCTGCGGCGGGCTTGCGGAGCGCTGGTTCGAGCCGGCCGATCGCGCCGAACTCGAGGCCTTTCTCGCGAGCGACGCGCGCGACCCGCTCTTGTTCCTGGGTCTCGGCAGCAATGTGCTCATCCGTGACGGCGGCGTGCGCGGCACGGTCGTCTCCACCGCGCGGCTCGCCGGCCTCGAATGGCTGGACGATACCCGGCTCTACGCCGAGGCCGGCGTGCCTTGCGCGCGACTGGCGCGCGCCGCGGCCGCGCGCGACCGCGCCGGGCTCGAGTTCCTGGCCGGCATTCCCGGCAGCCTGGGCGGCGCGCTGCGCATGAACGCCGGCGCGCTGGGCGGCGAGACCTGGCAGTTCGTCCTGTGGGTCGAGATGATCGATCGCGCCGGCGTCGTCACGCGGCTGCCGCGCGAGGCCTTCACCGCCGGCTATCGCCACGTCGACGCGCCGCAGCCCGGCTGGTTCCTGGCCGCGCTGCTCGCGTTGCCGGACGCCGCCGCGGGGCAGGGCGCGGAGCGCATCCGCCAGGTGCTGGCCCAGCGCGGCGCGACCCAGCCGACCGGCAAGGCGTCCTGCGGCTCGGTGTTCAAGAATCCGCCCGGCGACTTCGCCGGTCGGCTCATCGAACAGTGCGGACTCAAGGGCTATCGACGCGGCGGCTGCGAGGTCTCGACCGTGCACGCCAACTTCATCGTCAACGACGACGGCGCGCGCGCGGCCGACATCGAGGCGCTGGTGCGCCACGTGCAGGCCACCGTGCGCGAGCAGACCGGCATCACACTCGAGCCCGAAGTGCAGTTCGTCGGCGAAGACGCGGAGGCCGCGCCATGAGCGGCTTCGAATGCGCGCGACTCGACGCCGCCGCGCGTGACGCCGGGCGCGTGGGCGTGCTGATGGGCGGTACCTCGGGCGAGCGCGAGGTATCGCTGAAGAGCGGCGCGGCGGTCACCGCGGCGCTGCGTGCCGCCGGCGTCGACGCGACCGCGCTCGACTGGCAGGGCACGCTCGACGATCTGCTGCGCTACCGCGACTTCGATCGTTTCTTCATCGCGCTGCATGGCCGTGGCGGCGAAGACGGCCAGGTGCAGGCGGCGCTGGAACTCCTCGGCAAGCCCTACACCGGCACCGGCGTCACCGGCTGCGCGCTCGCGATGGACAAGTACCGCGCCAAGCTCGCGTGGCTCGGCGCCGGCCTGCCGACGCCGGACTTCCGCGTGGTGGACGAACAGAGTGACGTGCGCGAACTGGCGCGCGCGCTCGGCCTGCCGTTCTTCGTCAAGCCGGGGCGCGAGGGCTCGAGTCTCGGTGTGTCCAAGGTGAAGCTTGCCGACGACTTCGCCGCGGCGGTCCGCGCCGCGCGCGCCTACGACGACCTGGTCATCGCCGAGCGCTTCGTCGACGGGCCCGAATACACCTTGTCCATCGTCGCAGGCGAAGCGCTGCCCATCATCCGCCTCGAGACGCCCCACGAGTTCTACGACTACTCGGCGAAGTACCTGGTCGACACCACGTCCTATATCTGTCCCTGCGGCCTGTCCGAGGCGGACGAGCGCGCCGCCGCGGCCATCGGTCTGCGCGCCTTCCAGGCGCTGGACGGGCGCGGCTGGGGACGGGTGGACTTCATGCGCGGCGGCGACGGCCGGCTGTGGCTCATCGAACTGAACACCGTGCCGGGCATGACCGATCATTCGCTGGTGCCGATGGCCGCGCGCCAGGCGGGCCACAGCTTCGAAGACCTGGCGCTCGCCATCCTGGCCGCGAGCATGGACGGAGGACGGGGCGCATGAGTCACGCCACGCTCAAGGTCACCGAGCCGACGCCGCCGCCGATCTCGCCGACGCTCGCGGTGTTCCTGACCATGGTGGTGCTGACCGTGGCCGGCGTGCTGTGGCTCGCCCATGAGCTGTCCAATCCCGCCGCGCTGCCCATCCGTCGGGTGATGGTGGAGGGCGAGTTCAAGCACCTCACCACCGAACACGTGCAGCGCGCGGTCGCCGGCGCGGTGGAGGGCGGCTTCTTCGGCGTGGACGTCGAAGAGATTCGGCGCCAGCTCCTGAACCAGGCGTGGATCAAGGAGGCCAACGTCAGCCGCGTGTGGCCCGACGGCCTGCACGTGACCATCGTCGAGCAGGTGCCGGTGGCGCGCTGGGGCGACTACGGCCTGCTGAACGCGCGGGCCGACATCTTCGTGCCGGCGCCGGAGGACCTGCCCAAGGAACTGGTGCAGCTCACCGGTCCGCTGGGCTCGGAACAGGAAGTGCTGGAGCGCTTCGGCTTCATCAAGAAGGAACTGGCCGGTGTGGGGCTCGTGCCGGTGGCGCTCGGTCTGTCCGACCGGCGCGCCTGGACGGTCACCACCGAGGGCGGCCACGAGATCCTGCTCGGCCGGCGCGATCTAGAAGAGCGCCTGGCCAGATTCAAATGGGGATACACGCGCGGCCTCAATGCCGCCTGGGATCGCATCGGTCACGTCGACATGCGGTACACCAACGGTTTCGCGGTCGGCGAACGCGCGACAGCGCTGAGGAATGGCAGCAAATGATCGAGAGGGGCACAGACGCGGACGCCGCGGGCGAACGCGGGAGCGCAGCATGATCGCGAAGAAATCGGACAAGAAGCTGCTGGTCGGGCTCGACATCGGCACCTCCAAGGTGGTGGCGATCGTCGGCGAGGTGGCGCCCGACGGCTCCATCGAGGTGGTGGGACTCGGCTCCCATCCGTCCCGCGGCCTGAAGAAGGGGGTGGTGGTCAACATCGAGTCGACCGTGCAGTCCATCCAGCGCGCCATCGAAGAGGCTGAGCTGATGGCGGGCTGCGAGATCCACTCGGTCTACGCCGGCATCGCCGGCGGCCACATCCGCAGTCTCAATTCCCACGGCATCGTCGCCATCCGCGACAGCGAGGTGACGCACAGCGACGTGGAGCGCGTGATCGATGCCGCGCGCGCGGTGGCCATTCCGGCGGACCAGAAGATCCTGCACATCCTGCCGCAGGAATTCATCATCGATGGCCAGGAGGGAATCCGCGAGCCGATAGGCATGTCCGGTGTGCGCCTCGAATCGCGCGTGCACATGGTGACCGGCGCGGTGTCGGCCGCGCAGAACATCGTCAAGTGCGTGCGCCGCTGCGGGCTCGAGGTGGACGACATCATCCTGCAGCAGCTCGCCTCGTCCTACGCGGTGCTGACCGAGGACGAGAAGGATCTCGGCGTGTGCCTGTGCGACATCGGCGGCGGCACCACCGACATCGCGGTGTTCGTGCACGGCGCCATCCACCACTCGGCCGTGATCCCCATCGCCGGCGACCAGGTGACCAACGACATCGCGGTCGCGCTGCGCACGCCGACCCACCACGCGGAGGACATCAAGATCCGCTATGCCTGCGCGCTCACCCAGCTCGCCAACCCCGAGGAGACCATCGAGGTCCCGAGCGTGGGCGACAGGCCGCCGCGCCGCCTGGTGCGCCAGACGCTGGCCGAGGTGGTCGAGCCGCGCTACGAAGAACTCTTCAACCTCGTCGCCGCCGAGCTCAAGCGCAGCGGCTTCGAGGAGATGATGGCCGCCGGCGTGGTCCTGACCGGCGGCGGCTCCAAGATGGAAGGCGTGATCGAGCTCGCCGAGGAAGTGTTCCACATGCCCGTCAGGCTCGGTACGCCGCAGTACGTGGCGGGCCTGGTGGACGTGGTGCGCAACCCGATCTACGCCACGGGCGTGGGACTGCTGCTGTTCGGCAACCAGGCCGGTGGCGGCAACAGCTTCACCCAGCCCAACCCGCGCTTCGAGAACACCGCCAGTCTCTGGGAGCGCATGAAGGCCTGGTTCCATGGAAATTTCTAGACGTTCGCGCGCGGCTGGCGGCCGCGGCGGCGTCGACGCTGGCACACACGATTACATAACAGTCACCCACCCCGCGAGCGGGGCGACAGTAGACGGAGGGATTGAAAGATGTTCGAACTGATGGACTCCTACAGCCAACGGGCGGTCATCAAGGTGATCGGCGTCGGCGGCGGCGGCGGCAACGCCGTGCAGCACATGCTCACCGCCGACATCGACGGGGTGGAATTCATCTGCGCCAACACCGACGCGCAGGTGCTGAAGAATTCCGCGGTCAAGACCACCCTGCAACTCGGCGCCGACATCACCAAGGGGCTGGGCGCGGGCGCCAACCCCGACGTCGGCCGGCAGGCGGCGATGGACGATCGGGACCGCATCCACGACGTGCTGGAAGGCGCCGACATGGTCTTCATCACCGCCGGCATGGGCGGTGGCACCGGCACCGGCGCGGCGCCGGTGGTGGCGCAGATCGCGAAGGAGATGGGCATCCTGACCGTCGCGGTCGTGACCCGGCCGTTTCCCTTCGAGGGCCGCAAGCGCGGCGCCATCGCCGACCAGGGCATCCGCGACCTCGCGCAGTACGTCGACTCGCTGATCACCATCCCGAACGAGAAGCTGCTCTCGGTGCTCGGTCGTGACATCAGCCTGCTGGACGCCTTCAAGGCGGCCAACGACGTGCTGCTCGGCGCGGTGCAGGGCATCGCGGAGCTGATCACCTGCCCCGGCCTCATCAACGTCGACTTCGCCGACGTGCGGACGGTGATGTCCGAGATGGGCATGGCGATGATGGGTTCGGGCGCGGCCCGCGGTCAGGACCGCGCGCGCATCGCGGCCGAGGCGGCCATCTCGAGCCCGCTGCTGGAAGACGTCAACCTGGCGGGCGCCAAGGGCATCCTGGTCAACGTCACCTCGGGCCTCGACCTCAAGATGGGCGAGTTCGAGGAGGTCGGCAACACGGTCAAGGCCTTCGCCTCGGACAACGCCACGGTGGTGGTGGGCACGGTCATCGACCCGAACATGAACGACGAGATCCGCGTCACCGTGGTGGCGACCGGCATCAGCACCGACAGCCGCAAGGAAGAGCCGGTGCCGACCCAGGCGCCGAGCCGTCCGGTGGCCGTGGCCGCGGCACCCGCTCCCGCGGCGGCGCCGAGCCATGCACCCGCGCCGCAGCGGGCCGAGCGATTCGAGGACGCGGTGGAGATCCGTCGGGTCGAGCGTCCGGCCGCAGTGCCGCGCGCGCGGGACGACCGCGTGTTCCAGGACATCACCGAGGGCAACACCGACTACCTGGACATCCCGGCCTTCCTGCGCCGCCAGGCCGACTGAGCCGCGCACCGCGGGGCCGCCCGTGCGCGGCGGCCCCGGGGCCCGCTGACGAAGTCAGCAAGGGATGAATAAGAATCGGCTTATCAAGCCCCTACGGAGGTGTGTTATATTCCCTCCAAAAAAGCGGACCTTCTCTCTGGGAGAAGCGGGGGAAAATGATCAGACAGCGCACGCTGAAGAACGTGATTCGGGCCACGGGTGTGGGCCTGCACACCGGCCGCAAGGTTTTCCTGACCCTGCGCCCGGCCCCCGCGGACACGGGCATCGTGTTCCGCCGGGACGATCTCGAGCCGGCCGTGGACATCGTCGCCCGCGCCGAGAACGTCGGGGACACCAGCCTCTCCACCAGCCTGGTGAAGGGCGGCGTGCGCATCTCGACCGTCGAGCACCTGCTGTCGGCCTTCGCGGGCCTCGGCATCGACAACGCCTATGTCGATTTGAGCGCTTCGGAAGTGCCGATCATGGACGGCAGCGCGGGGCCCTTCGTGTTCCTCATCCAGTCCGCGGGCTTCGAGGAACAGAACCAGCCCAAGCGATTCTTCCGGATCAAGCGCTCCATCGGCGTGCGTGACGGCGACAAGTGGGCGCGGTTCGAGCCCTTCGACGGCTTCAAGGTGTCCTTCGCCATCGAATTCGACCATCCTTTCTTCCACCAGCGCAGCAAGCACGCGGAAATCGATTTCTCGACCACCAGCTTCGTCAAGGAAGTGGCCCGGGCGCGCACCTTCGGCTTCATGAAGGACGTCGAACTGCTGCGTGAGCAGAACCTGGCGCTCGGCGGCAGCCTGGACAACGCCGTGGTGGTGGACGACTACCGCGTGCTGAACGAGGACGGGCTCCGTTACGAGGACGAGTTCGTCAAGCACAAGATCCTCGACGCCATCGGCGACCTCTACCTGCTCGGCCACAGCCTGATCGGCGCCTTCCATGGCTACAAGTCGGGCCACGAACTGAACAACCGCCTGCTGCGCAAGATTCTCGCCACCGAGGACGCCTACGAACTGGTGTCCTTCGAGGGCGAGCAGACCGCGCCCTTCAGCTTCAGCCAGCCGATCCCGGCGCGCTGACGCGCCGGCCAAGACTCAGTCCCGGGCGTGGCGCGCGAGCCGCGCCAGGGCGGCGCGCAGGCGCGGGTCCTCGGTGCAGGCCGCCGCCGCGTCGAGCGCCTCGCCCGCTGACTGGCTCATGTGGCGGGGCGCGGCGGTGGGCAGCTTCTCCCGCGGGTCCACCACGTTCCGCACCCGCACACTCCTCACCTCGGCGAACTCGGGCAGGCTGCGCAGTCGGCTGAGGATCTCCGGCGTCTTGAAGCGCAATTGCCCCGCCCAGGTCGAGCCCTCGGCCTGCAGCACCAGGCAGCCGTCGCGCACGGTCGCCAGGCGCACGTGGCGACGCAGCCCCTCCGGCACGCAGTCCAGCAGGCGGTCGTTCATCTCCCCCAGCCGCCGCGCGCGGTCTGTCAATTGCTTTAGCTGGGAGAATCTGGCGACAATGTCACAAACAGAAAGGGGGGTGCTCACTGCGGCTGGCCCGTTGAGGACGGCGGGACTGGTCGTTGCCCACTCATAGTCATGGAAATAATCATCCTATCAAAGTCGCGGGGGACCACCGCGCGGTTTCGTATTGGCCTGCCGTTGGTGCTGGTCACCGCCATCACCCTCGCCACCGGCTCGGCCGGTCTCGCCTATTGGGGGTACACCCGCGGCGGCAGCGCGATGGTCGAGGAGATCCTCAACAATCCCGAGCGCTCCGCCCAGGTCTGGCAGCGCGAGATCATCAACCAGCGCCAGTTCCTGAATTCCCTGAACGAGGACATGAGCGGCGATCTGAGCGCCCTGTCCGGCGCCATCGGCCGCATGCAGTCCCAGCTCACGCGCCTGGACGCGGTGGCCGAGCGCGTCGCCAAGTCGGCGCGACTCGACGTCGCCGAGTTCGACCTCGGCCATGACCCGGCCATTGGCGGTCCGCAGCCCGAGGACGCCCGGCCGCCGGAGTGGACCGAACTGCTGGCCAACCTCGATGCTCTGCGCGACGAGGTCGGCCTGCGCGGCGAGCGCCTCGATGCGCTCGAAGCGCTGATGCAGGACCGCCTGCTGCACGACGACATGAAGCCCGACGGCCAGCCGCTCGGCGGCGGGTGGATCTCGTCGGGCTTCGGCTACCGTACCGACCCGGTGACCGGCGGTCGCGAGTTCCACGACGGCCTGGACTTCGTCGGCAAACCCGGCGAGCCGGTGCGCGCGGTGGCGGCCGGCGTGGTGATCTGGTCGGGCAAGCGCTGGGGCTACGGCAACCTGGTCGAGGTGAGCCACGGCAACGGCTACATCACGCGCTACGCGCACAATCGCGCCAACCTGGTGGCGGTCGGCGAGAAGGTCGACAAGAACCAGTCCATCGCCCTGCTCGGGTCCACCGGCCGCACCACCGGTCCCCACGTCCACTTCGAAGTCGTGCACAACGGCGAGAAGGTCAATCCCATCGCCTTCGTCGGCAATCCCGCCAAGCTGCGGGTCCAGGCCGGCACCAAGCTGCAGCGCTAGTCACATCCCGGCGCGTCGCCGCGCCGGGCCCGCGCCCGCCTTGCTACAATGGCGGGCCGCGATCGGTCGCCTCGGCGACCGCTCTCCATAGCACCTCCACCACCAGCTAAGCGCACAGTCCATGGCCGCATCCTCCAAGTCCCTTGCTCAACGCCTGGTGCAGGCCGTGTTCGGCAGTCGCAACGACCGCCTGCTGAAGCGCCTGCGCAAATCGGTCGAGGCCATCAACCAGCTCGAGCCCGGCCTGCAGGCGCTTAGCGACGACGAACTGCGCGCCAAGACCACCGAGTTCCGCGAACGCTACAAGAACGGCGAGACGCTGGACGACCTGCTGCCCGAGGCCTTCGCCGTGGTGCGCGAGACGGGCAAGCGCGTGCTCGGCATGCGGCACTTCGACGAACAGCTGATCGGCGGCATGGTGCTGCACCAGGGCAAGATCGCCGAGATGCGCACCGGCGAGGGCAAGACCCTGGTGGCGACCCTGCCGGCCTACCTGAACGCGCTGTCTGGCAACGCGGTGCACGTGGTGACCGTGAACGACTACCTCGCGCGCCGCGACGCGGAATGGATGGGGCGGCTGTACAACGCGCTCGACATGTCGGTCGGCGTGATCCTGTCCGGCATGACACCGCAGGACCGGCAGCGCTCCTACAGCTGCGCCATCACCTACGCGACCAACAACGAGCTCGGCTTCGACTACCTGCGCGACAACATGGCGTTCCACCCCAGTCAGCGGGTGCAGCGCGATCACGCCTTCGCGGTGGTTGACGAGGTCGACTCCATCCTCATCGACGAGGCGCGCACGCCGCTGATCATCTCCGGCCCGACCGACGATCGCAGCGAGCTCTACATGAAGGTCAACGTCCTCATCCCGCTGCTCGAGCGGCAGATGGAGGAAGAGGGGCCGGGCGACTACACGGTGGACGAGAAGGCCCGCCAGGTGTTCCTGACCGAGGCCGGCCACGAAAAGATCGAGCACCTGATGGTCGAGCGCGGCCTGCTGGCCGACGGCGACAGCCTGTACAGTGCGACCAACATCCAGCTGATGCACCACGTCTACGCCGCGATCCGCGCCCACGCGCTGTTCCAGAAGGACGTCGACTACGTGGTGAAGGACGGGGAGATCGTCATCGTCGACGAGTTCACCGGCCGCACCATGCCGGGCCGGCGCTGGTCGGAGGGCCTGCACCAGGCGGTGGAAGCGAAGGAGGGCGTGGCCATCCAGCAGGAGAACCAGACGCTCGCCTCCATCACCTACCAGAACTACTTCCGCCTCTACGGCAAGCTGTCCGGCATGACCGGCACCGCCGACACCGAGGCTTACGAGTTCCAGGAGATCTACGGGCTCGAAGTGGTGGTGATCCCCACCCATCGGCCGATGGTGCGCGACGATCGCGGCGACCTGGTGTTCCTGACCGCACGCGAGAAGTTCACCGCGATCATCGAGGACATCAAGGACTGCGCGGCGCGGCAGCAGCCGGTGCTGGTCGGCACCACCTCCATCGAGACCTCGGAGTTCCTGTCGGGCCTGCTCAAGAAAGACGGCATCAAGCACCAGGTGCTGAACGCCAAGTTCCACGAGCAGGAGGCGCAGATCGTCGCCCAGGCCGGCCGGCCCGGCAGCGTGACGGTCGCGACCAACATGGCCGGTCGCGGCACCGACATCGTGCTCGGCGGCAACCTCGAGTCCGAACTGCACGGGCTGGGCACCGACGACCCGGCCAAGGTGGCGGCGGCGCGCGAGGCCTGGCAGGTTCGCCACGACCAGGTGATCGCGGCCGGCGGCCTGCACATCGTCGGCACCGAGAGACACGAATCGCGGCGCATCGACAACCAGCTGCGCGGCCGCTCCGGCCGCCAGGGCGACCCGGGTTCCAGCCGCTTCTACTTGTCGCTGGAAGACAACCTGATGCGCATCTTCGCCTCCGAGCGGGTCAGCGCGATCATGCAGAAGCTCGGCATGGAGGAAGGCGAAGCCATCGAGCACCCGTGGGTGACACGCGCCATCGAGAACGCGCAGCGCAAGGTCGAGGGGCGCAACTTCGACATCCGCAAGCAGCTGCTCGAGTTCGACGACGTCGCCAACGACCAGCGCAAGCACGTCTACGAGCAGCGTCGCGAAATCATGGAAGCCGACGACATCTCGGAGAACATTCGCGGCATCCGCCACGACGTGGTGAACGGCATGATCGACACCTACGTCAAGCCCGACAGCTTCGAGGAGACCTGGGATCTGCCCGGGCTCGCGGCCGCGGTGGAGAGCGAGTTCGCGGTCAAGGTCGATGTCGCGGCATGGCTGAAGGAGAACGAGAATCTCGAGGAGAGCGAGATCCGCCAGCGCATCGTCGAGGCGGTGGAGCAGGCCTATGCCGACAAGGAGGCGCTGGTCGGCGCGGCCGACATGCGCAGCTTCGAGAAGGGCATCATGCTGCAGGTGCTGGACACCCATTGGAAGGAACACCTGGCGGCGATGGACCACCTGCGCCAAGGCATTCACCTGCGCGGCTTCGCGCAGAAGAACCCGAAGCAGGAATACAAGCGCGAAGCCTTCGAGATGTTCGGCCGCATGCTGGAAGAGATCACGCGCGATGTGATCGGCATCCTGTCCAAGGTGCAGGTGCGGGCGCGCGAGGACGTGGAGGCGGTCGAGCGTCAGCAGGCCGAGCGTGAGGCCGAGGCCCAGCAGCACTATCACTACCAGTCGGGCGGCGCGCCGGCGCTGGACGAAGACGAGGCCGCCGCGAACGCCCCGCCGCTGCCCGCCGCGCAGAGCCCGGTGGTGCGCAACGAGCGCAAGGTCGGGCGCAACGAGCCCTGCCCCTGCGGCTCCGGCAAGAAGTTCAAGCAGTGCCACGGCGCGCTGCAATAGATCCCTGGAAGCCACTCCATGACCGCTGCCAACGACACGCTCGTCGCCGACACGACGCCACGCCCCATCGCCGGCATCCGCCTCGCGGTCGCCGCCTCGGGCACGCGCTACAAGAACCGCAACGATCTCACCGTGCTCGAGATTGCGCCCGAGTCCACGGTCGAGTGCCTGTTCACGCGGAACCTGTTCTGCGCCGCGCCGGTGACGGTGGCCCGTCGGCACCTGGCGGAGGGCCGCGCGCGCTACGTGGTGATCAACGCCGGTAACGCCAACGCCGGCACCGGCGCCGAGGGCGAGGCGCGCTGCCTCGAGGTGTGCGCCGCGCTCGCCGCCGCGGGCGGCGTGGCGACGGCGGACGTGCTGCCGTTCTCGACCGGCGTCATCGGCCAGCAGCTGAATGCGGCCGCGCTGTCCGCGCCGATGCCGGCGCTGGTCGCGGCGCTCGACGCCGACGCCTGGGAGCCGGCGGCGCACGCGATCATGACCACCGACACGCGGCCCAAGCTCAGGAGCGTCGCGGTCGAGGCCGACGGCGCGCGCTTTGCCGTGACCGGCATCACCAAGGGCAGCGGCATGATCAAGCCGAACATGGCGACCATGTTGGCCTATGTCGCGACCGACGCGGCGGTGGCGCCGGCGGTGTTCCGCGAAATCGCGCGCCGCGCCTGCGATCTGAGCTTCAACCGCATCACGGTGGACGGCGACACTTCGACCAACGACGCGCTGGTGCTGATCGCGACGGCCAGGAGCGGCGCGCCGCGCATCGACAGCCTCACCCATCCGCTCTGCGCGCGGCTCGCCGCCGCGGTGGAGGCAGTGTGCCTGGGTCTCGCCCACGACATCGTGCGCGACGGCGAGGGCGCGACCAAGTTCGTCGCCGTGGAAGTGCGCGGCGGACACAGCGAGGCGGACTGCGCGCGGGTGGCCTACGCTGTCGCCGAGTCGCCGCTGGTGAAGACCGCGCTGTTCGCGAGTGATGCGAACTGGGGCCGCATCCTGGCCGCGGTCGGCCGCGCGGGCGCGGAGCGCCTGGCCATCGACGAGGTGGACATCGCCATCGGCGGTGTGCCGATCATCGCCGGCGGCGAGCCCGCGGCGGGCTACACCGAGGCGCAGGGCGCGGCGGTGATGAAGCAGCCCGACATTCATATCGCGATCTCCATCGGCCGCGGGCCCCACGCCACCACGGTGTGGACCTGCGACTTCTCCTACGACTACGTGAAGATCAACGCCGACTATCGCAGCTGAGCCGCGTGGCGGTGTCAGCTCGCCGAACCGGCGGCGTGCTGCGCGTGGCGGCGGCCGCCATTCGGCGCGAGGACGGCGCCGTGCTGCTCGCGCTTCGACCGCGCCACGCCAACCAAGGCGGCAAGTGGGAGTTTCCGGGCGGCAAGCTCGAGCCGCGCGAGAGCGCTGTCGCCGGGCTCGCGCGCGAGTTGGACGAGGAGCTCGGCATCGCCATCGAGGCCGCCACGCCGCTCATCACGGTGCGTCACGACTATCCCGACCGGCGCATCGAACTCCTGGTGTTCGAGGTGCGCGCCTGGCGCGGTGAACCCCACGGCCGCGAAGGCCAGGCGGTCGAATGGGTCGCCGCCGAAGACCTCGCGCGGCGCGAGTTCCCCGCCGCCAATCTGCCCATCCTCGCCGCGCTGCGGCTACCGCGCGTGCTCATGATCACGCCCGACGTCGGCGCCGATGAGGGCGCCTTTCTCACGCGTCTCGAGCGCTGCCTCAAGGCCGGTGTCGAACTCGTGCAGCTGCGCATCACGGCCGAGGGCGCGCGCCGCGCGCGCATCGCACGGCGCGCCATCGAACTCGCCCAATCCCACGCCGCCCGCCTGGTGCTGAATGGCGCGCCCGAAGAGGCGCTCGCGCTCGGCGCCCACGGCGTGCATCTCAATCGCGCGCGGCTTCTGGCCTGCGCGGAACGGCCGCTGCCGCGTGAACTGCTGGTGAGCGCCGCCTGCCACGATGCCGCCGCGCTCGAGCACGCCGCGCGCCTCGAGGTCGACTGCGCGCTGGTCTCGCCCGTCGCGCCCACCGGAAGCCATCCGGGCGCGCCGGTGCTCGGCTGGCGCGCGCTTCGCGGTCTCACGCGCGCGGCGCGCTCGCCGGTCTACGCGCTGGGCGGTCTGCGCGCGGCGGATGTCGGCCGC
>JAIEQK010000031.1 GCA_019747795.1 Gammaproteobacteria bacterium
GACGGCCGGGGTGCGGCTGCGCGCGCGCCTGCGCCGCCAGCCGCCGCGCGCGGCGCTCTCGGCCCTTCCCGGGGTGACGGGCGTCGAGGAGAACGAGGCCGGCTGGCTGCTGGCGACGACCGTCCCCGAGGACGCGGCCGTCGCCCTGGTCGCGGCCGCGGCGGCCGGCGACTGGGGGCTCGTCGAGCTCGACCCGGCGGACGATGACCTCGAGCGCCTGTTCCTGGCCGTCACCGGCCAGCGCGCGCAGGCCGCCTGAGGCTCGGCGCGCGGCATGGGCGCGATCTTCGCGATGGAATTCGAGCGGCTGTTCCGGCGGCCCTTCGCCTGGTACGCCCTGGCGCTCGCCACCGCGACCATGGCGGCGTTCTTTCTCTTCAACCTGCTGCGCTACGACGTGCGCTACGCGCAGCTCCGCGACGCGGGCGTGACGGCCGAGATCCTGGTGCGCTACTTCGGCAGCGCGGCGCTGGTGACGCTGGTGCTGATGCCCTTCGTGACCATGCAGACCCTGGCGGCCGACCGCCGCGACGGGCTGCTGCGCTTTCTCTTCTCGACGCCGCTGTCGAGCGCGGCCATCGTCGGCGGCAAGCTGGCGGCGGTGCTGAGCCTGGCCGCCGCGCTGTGGCTGGTGATGGGGCTCATGCCTCTGACGCTCGCCTGGGGCGCGCCCATCGATCTCGGCGTGTACGCGATGAACCTGCTCGGGCTCGCGCTCTTCATGTTGCTGCACGTGTGCGTGGGACTCATGACCTCGGCCCTCACCGGGCAGCCAGCGCTGGCGGCGGTGCTCGCGCTCCTCGTATCGCTCATGCTGTGGCTCGCGGCCATCGTGCAGCAGCTCGACCGCGAGGCGACGCTGCTCGGCGCGCTGTCCACCATGGCGCGCCTGCGCGGCTTCGCACTTGGCGTCTTCAACCTGGCCGACCTGGCCTACTTCGCGGTCGGCGCGCTGGTATGCGCCGTCATCGCAGTGTGGGCCGTGGAAGGCCAGCGGCGTTTCGACTGATGGCGCGCCGCCTGCGTCATGCGCTGGTGCCGCTGCTGCTGCTGGCGGCGTTGGTGACGCTGGTACGCACGCTCGATCAGCACAACCTGGTGCGCGACGTGTCGCGCGACGCGCGCAATTCGCTGGACCCGCGCTCGGTGGCGGTGCTCGCCGAGCTCGACGGCCCGGTGGAAGCGGTCGCGCTGCTGCCCGACCAGCCGGCCATCCGCCGCGCGGTCGGCGATTTCTACGCGCGCTACCAGCGCGCCAAGCCCGATCTCAGCTTGCGCTTTCTCGACCCGCGCAAGCACGGCGATGCGCCGGAGCTGAAGCGCGCGCGCATGGGCGAGATCCTGCTCAGTCACGGTGAGCGCTTCGAACGCGTCGACGAGCTGACCGAGAGCGCGACGACCAACGCGCTCGCGCGGCTCGCGCAGAGTGGCGAGCGTTACGCGGTGTTCCTCGCCGGCAACGGCGAGCGGCGCGTGCTGCGCGAGGCGAACCACGACCTGTCCGAGTTCGCCAAGCGCCTGCGCGATCGGGGCTTGAAGCTCCGCGAGTACGCGCCGGGACGCACGGCCGAGATCCCGGACAACACCGCGGTGCTGGTGCTCGCGTCGCCCGCCATTCCCTACGCGCCCTCGGAGCTCGACCAGATCGCGCGCTACCTCGCGCGCGGCGGCAACCTGCTGTGGCTGACCGAGCCCGATGCCAAGCCGGAACTCGCGGCGCTCGCCGGCCTGCTCGGCGTGCACGCGCTGCCCGGCACGGTGGTCGATCCGGTCGGCGCGACCAAGTTCAAGGATCCGACCTACGCGGTCGCGCTCGACGTGGCGCCGCACGCGCTGCTCGCGGGCTTCAACCAGACCGTCGCGTTTCCCTATGCCGCGGCGCTCGAAGCCGCGCCCAGGCCGCCGTGGCGCGCAGCGGTGCTGGCCCATACCGGCGCCGCGGCGTGGAACGAGACCGGGCCGTTCAGCGGCAACGTCGGACACGATGCGGCCGACGAGCATGAAGGCGAACTGACGCTCGGTCTCGCGCTCACGCGGCCTCGTGGCGACGGCGGCGAGCAGCGCGTGGTGGTGCTCGGCGACGGTGACTTCCTGTCCAATACCTACGGCGCTTCCCTCGGCAACTTCGAGTTCGGGCGACGCGTGGTGGAATGGCTGGCGGGCGGTGACGCGCTGCTGGAACTCGCGCTGCCCAAGGCGCCGGATGCGGATCTCGATCTCGCGCTGTGGCAGCGGCTGACGATATTCCTGTTCTTTGGCCTGGCCCTGCCGCTCGCGTTCGCGGCCAACGGGCTCATCCTGTGGTGGCGCAATCGCAATGCCTGAACTGCCCGAAGTCGAAACCACGCGCCGTGGCGTGATGCCGCTGCTCGCCGGTCGCCGCGTCACGCGCGTCACCGTGCGCGATGCGCGCCTGCGCCGCCCGGTCACGCGCGACCTGGCCGGGATCCTCGCGGGTCAGAAGCTCCTCACCGTACGCCGACGCGCGAAGTACCTGCTGTTCGACTTCGAGCGCGGCACGCTCATCGTGCATCTCGGCATGTCGGGCAGCCTGCGCGTGGTGGCGGCCAGTGCGCCGACGTTGCCGCACGATCACGTCGAACTCGCTTTCGGTGAGGCACGCACGCTGCGCCTGCGCGACCCGCGGCGCTTCGGCCTCGTGCTGTGGACCGAGGCGCCGCCCGAGGAACACGCGCTGCTCGCACACCTCGGTCCCGAGCCGTTCGACGAGTCCTTCACCAGCCGCTACCTGTTCGAGCGCTCGCGCGGCCGCGCGCTGGCGGTGAAGAATTTCGTGATGGACGCGAAGATCGTGGTCGGCGTCGGCAACATCTACGCGAGCGAAGCGCTGTTTCGTGCCGGCGTGCATCCCGCGCGACCTGCCGGGCGCGTGAGTCTCGCGCGCTACGAGGGCCTGGTGGGGCACGTGCGCACGGTGCTGGCGGAATCGATCGAGGCGGGTGGCACGACGCTGCGCGACTTCATGCGCAATGACGGCGAGCCCGGCTATTTCAGCCAGGCGCTCAAGGTCTACGGGCGCGAGGGGGAGGCCTGCGAGGTCTGCGGCGGCGCGATCGCGATGCGCGTGATCGGACAGCGTTCGAGTTTCTTCTGTCGCACGTGTCAGCGTTGATGCGGGCTAAACGAGGACACGCTAAACGGGGACAGACCACGGTTTCTACGAAACCGTGGTCTGTCCCCGTTTAGCGTGCCGTCTGACGACTACGGCCCCCACACTTCCGACTTGCCCTCGCCGCGCGGATCGCTCGCGGCCTTGACCTTGCCGCTCTTGCGGTCCCACAGGATGGCCTGCATGTTGCCGTAGCGGCGCTTGTTCTCGTTCAGCTTGTGGCCCTTGGCGGCGAGCGCCGCCTGGGTCGCGGCGTCGAGGCCGCCAGCCTCGAACTCCACCTGATCGGGCAGGTACTGGTGATGGTAGCGCGGGGCGCTCACCCACTTGTCGGGGTCTTCGCCGCGCGCGTACTCGAGCACGCCGATGAGGACCATGGAGATGATGCGACTGCCGCCGGGCGTGCCGAGGATGCCGACGCGCTCGGGCCCTTCGAGAAAGGTCGGCGTCATGCTGGACAAGGGCCGCCGTCCCGGGCCGACCGCGTTCGCTGAACCGCCCACCAGGCCGTAGGCGTTGGGCGTCAGCGGGCTGGTGGCGAAGTCGTCCATCTCGTTGTTCAGCAGCACGCCGGTGCCGGCCGGCACGCTCGCGGCGCCAAAGGGATAGTTCACGCTCAAGGTCGCGGCGACGCGGTTGCCGGCGGTGTCGAGCACCGAGAAGTGCGTAGTGTGGTGATTCGGATCGTCGGTGCGGATCGGCGGCAGGCTCGCGCTCGGAATCGCGTGAGCGAGATCGATCTTGGCGGAGAGTTCGCGCGCGTAGGACTTGTCGAGCAGATGGGCTATCGGCATGTCGACGAAGTCCGGGTCGCCGAGGTAATCGGCGCGATCGCGGTAGGCGAGACGCATCGCCTCGATCACGACGTGCATGCGATCGACGGGCGCGAGCGAGTCCAGCGCGAAGTTCTCGAGGATGTTGAGCGCTTCGAGCATCACGACGCCCCCCGAGGAGGGCGGCGCGGCGGAGACGATGCGGATATCGCGGAAATGCCCGACCAGCGGCATGCGCTCGCGCACGTGATAGTCGGCGAGATCCTGGTTCGTCCAGATCCCGCCATCGGCGCGCACGCCCTTCACCAGGCGCGCGGCGATGTCGCCGCTGTAGAAGCCCGCTTCGCCGCGTTCGGCGAGCGCGCGCAGCGTGCGTGCGAGATCGGGCTGGGTCAGTACCGTGCCGAGCGGCGGCGCCTTGCCATCGCGCAGAAAGATCGCGTGCGCGTCGTTGCCCTGCTTGAAGGCCGGCGCGCGAAAGCCCGCCATGATGGCGTAGTGTTCGCTCACTTCGAAGCCGGCTTCGGCGAGCGCGATCGCGGGCGCGAGGTCCTGTGCGAGCGGCAGTCGCGCGAAGTGCTTGGACAGGTAGACCAGGCCGGCGGGCAGCCCGGGTATGCCCGCGGCGAGCGCGCCGTTCAGCGAGCGACTCGGCGCGACCTTGCCGTCGGCGTCGAGGAACATGGTGGGGGTGGCCGCGCCAGGCGCGGTTTCGCGCGCGTCGATCATTGAGTCGTGGCTGTCATGCGCGTCGTGCACGAGGAAGAAACCACCGCCGCCGATGCCGGAGCTGTAGGGTTCGACCACCGCCAGCGCCGCCGCGACCGCGATGGCGGCGTCGAAGGCGTTGCCGCCGGCCGCGAGCACGGTGTGGCCCGCGGCGGTCGCGAGCGCATGGGCGCTCGCGATGGCGTTCTCGCTTGGCGCGGGCTCGACGGCCGTCACGCCGAACGGCAGGTACAGGCACAGTGCCAGCAAGAGGTGGCGGGGCGAGCGGTGCGTCATGCGGCGTTCTCCGGCTCGCGCCCGGTCAGGGCGCGGAACTTCTGCAGCAGGGTGGCGTGATCCTCGACGTGATCGGGATCCTTCGGGATGCAGTCGACCGGACAGACCTGGACGCACTGCGGGGTGTCGAAATGTCCCACGCACTCGGTGCAGCGCGCGGGATCGATCTCATAGTGCACGCCACCATCGTAGATGGCGTGGTTCGGGCACTCCGGTTCGCACACGTCGCAGTTGATGCACTGCTCGGTGATCCTGAGCGCCACGGGTCAGCGCCGGTGGGTGATCAGGACTTACCTGGCGCGGCGGCGGCGGCTGCCGCGGCGGCGCGCCGCGCACTCACGCGATCCATCAGCACCTGCTTGACGTGGGGATGGACGAAGTCGCTGATGTCGCCGCCGAGCGCGGCGATTTCGCGCACCAGCGACGACGAGATGTAGGTGAACTTCTCCGAGGTCGGCAGGAACACGGTGTCGGCCTCGGGCATGAGCTTGCGGTTCATGCCGGCGAGCTGGAACTCGTATTCGAAATCGGTGACTGCGCGCAGACCGCGCAGGATCAGCGACGCCTGGTTGGCGCGCGCGAAATCGACCATGAGACCATCGAAGCGCTTGACCTCGACGTTCTTGTACTGCGAGAGGATCGCGGCGGCGATCTCGACACGCTCGTCGACCGAGAACACGGTGTTCTTGGCCGTGCTGCCGGCCACGGCGACGATCAGCCTGTCGAACAGCGGGGCGGCCCGGCCGACGATGTCGGTATGCCCGTGGGTGATCGGGTCAAAGGTACCGGGATAGATGACGGTGATGCCCAAGGCGCTTCCCCAGAGGTGTGCTGAAGTCGCGGGCATGATCACGATTCCCGCCGGCTTAGTCCAGCCTGGATATCTCGCAGGTCCGCAAGAGACCTGCGAGATATCCAGGCTAGCCCGAGGCTTCGAGCAGCCGGTACGTGACCTGTTGGGTATGGCCTTCGCGATACGGCGTCAGCGTGCCGGTGTCGATCTCGAGCCCACGCTCGCATTCCACGTAGACTCGTGCTCCCGGCGCGAGCCAGCCGGCCGCGAGGCGCGGGAGGACGTCCGCGACCAGGCCCTGGTGAAAGGGCGGATCGATGAAGACGATGTCGCAGGGTGTCGGTGCGCCACGCAGGTGCTCGCGCACGTCGGCGCGGCGAATGTCGGCGCCGTCGGCGGCGAGCCGGTCGCGCAGCGCTTCGAGCGCCATGACCGCGCGCGGGTCGCGCTCCACGAACGTGCAATGCGCGGCGCCACGCGAAAGCGCCTCGAAGCCGAGCACGCCCGTGCCCGCGAATAGATCCAGGCAGCGCGCGCCGGGCAGCCAGGGCGCGAGCCAGTTGAACAGTGTCTCGCGCACGCGGTCGCCGCTCGGGCGCAGCTCGTCCCGCGTGGCGACCGGAATGCGCGTGTTGCGCCAGCGTCCGCCAATGATGCGCACGCTGTGCGCCGCGCCGCGCGCCATGGCTCAGGGCGCGGCGTCGGCCTTGGCGCGGCCGACCACCACGGTGGTCAACCGCTCGGGGGGCAGGCGGCGCGCGAAGGCGTCCTTCACCGCGTCCGGCGTGACCGCCGCGACCTGCGCGGGAAAGGTCTCGAGATAGTCGAGCGGCAGGCCGTAGAAGCCGAGCATCGCGATGTACTCGGCGATCTGCCGGTTGCTGGCGACGCGCAGAGGAAAGCCGTCGATGAGATTGCGCTTGGCCGCGTCGATGGCGGCGGGCGGGGGACCGTCGTACACGAACTGGGTGATGGTGGTGCGCAGCACGTCGAGCGCTTCGTCCTGCTGCTTGCGATCGGTCATCAGACTCGCGACGAAGGGTCCCGCCTCGGACATCGCGACGAAGGCGCTCGACACACTGTAGGACAGGCCGCGCTTGTTGCGCACTTCCTCGAAGAGGATGGACACCAGCCCGTTGCCCCCCAGCGCGTGGTTGCCGACCAGGAGCGGAAAGTAGTCCGGGTCGCCGCGGCGCATGCCGGTCAGTCCGAGCATCACGTGACTCTGGATGGAGGGAAAGTCGACGTGATGCAGACCCCCCTCGGCCGGCGTCACGGCGGGCAGCGGCGGCGCTGCCTCGCCGGCCGGCAGCGCCTGGCTCAGGCGCTCGGCGAGCGCCTCGGCGCCGGCCCTGTCGAGCGCACCGACCACGGCGATGACTGCGTTCCGCGCGACGTAGTAGCGCTGGTGGAAGGCGACGATCGCCGCGCGGTCGATGGCCGCGATGCTGGCCGGCGTGCCGTCGGGTGGCGTGCCGTAGGGGTGCCTGGGATAGAGGCTCGCGTAGAAGGTCTCCTCGGCCAGCGCGTCGGGCGACTGCTGGCGATGCTTGAGACCCACCAAGGTGCGCGCCTTGTCGCGTTGCACCGCGCTCTCGTCGAAACGCGGCTTGCCGAGCGCGAGCGCGAAGAGCTCGAGCGCGTGGGTGGCGTAGCGCGGCTCGCTCAGCGTGCGCAGACTCGCGAAGGCCATGTCGCGCTCGGCGCCCAGGCCGAACATCGCGCCGGTGGCGCCGAGCCTCTCGCTGAAGGCGTCGGCATCGAACTCGCCCGCGCCCTCGTTCATCAGGCCGTTGGTGAGACTGGCGAGACCGGCGTGCTCGCCGTCGCGCGCGCTGCCGGCGGCGAACACCACGCGCACGTCGAGCATGGGATTCTCGTCGGCGGCCACGAAGTAGACCCGTGCGCCGTTGGCGGTCTGCCAGTGTTCGATGCGTGGGGCGGCGGCGGCCATCGCACTCGCGAGCAGCAGGCCGACGGTCAGCAGGAGGTGCGCGGCGCGGTTCATGGCTTCTGCTCCGGCAGCAGCCAGGCCACCGTGAGCTGGTCGGGCACCAGGTATTTGCGCGCGACGGCGAGCACCTGGTCGGCGGTCACCGCCTGGATGCGGGCGACGTAGTCGTCCTTCACCCGCCAGCCGAGGCCGACCGCCTCGAGCGCGCCCAAGGTCATCGCCTCGTGCAGCATGGAATCGCGCTGGAAGACGTTGTCGGCCACGACCTGGGTCTTGATGCGTTCGAGTTCCGCCGCGGTGGGCGGCTTGGCCTCGAGCGCGTCGAGTTCCGCGACGATGGCGTGCTCCAGTTTCTCGAGGCCGACGCCGTCGGCGGGCACCGCGTTGACGAAGAACAGCGAGGGCAGCAGGCCACCGGTATCGACGCCCGCCGACAGCTCGGCGGCGAGTTCCTGCCCGCGCACCAGGTGCTTGTCGAGGCGCGAGGACTCGTCGCCGCTCAAGGTCGCAGCCAGCACGTCGAGCGCATAGGGCTCCCAGGCCTCGACACCTTCGCCGGCGCGGGCCGCGAGCAGGTTCGGCGCCTTGTAGCCCATCACGAGGTAGGGCACGCGCGCCTTGTCGCTCTTCAAGGTCACGCGCCGCTCGCCCTGCTGGGGCACTTCGGGACGCGGCTTGGGCGGCGGGATGTCGCTCTTGGCGAGCGGCCCGAAGTGCTGCTTCGCGAGCGCGAGCACCGCGTCGGGCTGCACGTCGCCCACCACCACC
Organism: Gammaproteobacteria bacterium; assembly: GCA_019747795.1. Lineage (GTDB taxonomy): Bacteria > Pseudomonadota > Gammaproteobacteria > JADJYF01. The sequence goes on from JAIEQK010000031.1 coordinate 8,424, forward strand.
ACGATGGCATTGTTCGGCGCGTACCAGCGCTGGTACCAGGCGGCGAGATCGGTGGCGGTCATGCTCTTGATGTCCGCCTCCCAGCCAATCACGGGCTGGCGATAGGGACTGGTGGTGAAGGCCACGGCCTGCGCGGCCTCGACCGCGAGCGACTGCGGGGCGTCGTCGGTGCGCATGCGCCGCTCCTCGAGCACGACGTTGATCTCCTTCTTGAACTCGGCCTCGTCGATGACGAGGTTGCGCATGCGATCGGCTTCGAGTTCGAAGGAGAGCGGCACCTTGTCCGCCGACCATTCCTGGTAGTAGGCGGTGTAGTCGGTGCTGGTGAAGGCGTTGTGGCGGCCGCCGTTGGCCGCGACGAGCGTGGAGAACTGGCCCGGGCCGCGGGTCTTGGTGCCCTTGAACATCATGTGCTCGAGCGCGTGCGACACGCCGGTGATGCCGTCGTGCTCGTAGGCCGAGCCGACCCGGTACCAGACCTGCACCACGGCGACGTGGGCGCGGTGGTCTTCCTGCACGATGAGCTTGAGGCCGTTGTCGAGCGTGTATTCGTGTACCGGGCCGCCGGCCGAGGCAGAGGCGCCACACAGGGCGCCGCACAGGGCGACGCCGAACATCAGGGATCGCATGGAGATGAAGACGCTCCGAAGGACTGGTGCGAGGCCGGGTGAGCCGGGACGCGAACGATGGTCGATGTTAGGATAACGCATTCCACCGCGGCGCATTTCGCCGCCATTCGCGCGGGATTTTCGGTTCCACATGTTCAGTCGACTCAAAGCAGGCATCGCGCGCACGCGGGACAGCCTGGTCAACAGCGTCACGCGCCTGTTCACCGGTCGCACGCGGCTCGATGCCAGCGCGCTCGAGTCGCTCGAAACGCTGCTGCTGTCGGCCGACGTCGGCGTCAACGCGACGGCGCGCATCGTCGAGCGGGTGCGCAAGATCCCGGTCGGCCAGTCACCCGCCGAGGCGGTGCAGGAGGAGATGACCGCCATCCTCGCACCCTGCCAGGTGGCCTTCGACTACGCCGCGACGCCGGACGGTCCCTACGTGATCCTGGTGGTGGGCGTGAACGGTGCCGGCAAGACCACCACCATCGCCAAGCTCGCGCAGCGCCTGAAGAACGAGGGCAAGAGCGTGATGCTGGCGGCGGGAGATACGTTCCGCGCGGCTGCCGTGGACCAGCTGAAGCGCTGGGGCGAGCGGCTGAACGTGCCGGTCATCGCCCAGGGGCCGGGCGCGGACCCGGCCTCGGTGATCTTCGACGCCTGCGCCGCGGCCAAGGCGCGCAAGGTCGACGTGCTGATCGCCGACACCGCGGGTCGCCTGCACACCCAGGACAACCTGATGGCGGAGCTCGCCAAGGTGCGCCGGGTGGTGGCCAAGCACCAGGCCGACGCCCCCCACGAGACCTTGCTGGTGCTGGACGCGACCATGGGCCAGAACGCGCTGAACCAGGCGCAGGAGTTCCTGGGCCAGGTCGCGGTCACCGGTCTCGCGCTGACCAAGCTGGATGGCACGGCCAAGGGTGGGGTCATCTTCGCGCTCGCCGAGCGTCTGCGCCTGCCCATCCGCTTCATCGGCATCGGCGAGCAGGCCGACGACCTACAGCCCTTCGATGCGCGGGAGTTCACTCGCGCCCTGCTCGGCGATTTCACCGGCTCGACCGTCGAAGTCGACGCCGACACCGACGCCTGAGTCGGTCGGCACCGACCGGGCGTCGCCCGGACGCCGACCTGCATACATCGGGACAGCCTGACTCAAGTCAAGGGAACCGGCGCCGCTTTTAGCACTCTACCCATTCGAGTGCTAAGATTCGTCCAACGAACCCGTGAGGTATCCAGACCATGTCCCATGCCTTGAACTTGAGCCTGCCGCTCGCGGCCGGCTCGCTCGAGACCTACATCGATGCGGTCAACCGGATCCCGCTGCTGGCCGCCGAGGAAGAGCGCGAGCTGGCACGTCGCTACCGCGAGGAAGACGATCTCGAGGCCGCCCGTCGGCTGGTGCTGGCCCATCTGCGCTTCGTGGTGCGGGTGGCGCGCGGCTACGCGGGCTATGGGCTGGCCCAGAGCGACCTCATCCAAGAGGGCAACATCGGCTTGATGAAGGCGGTGAAGCGCTTCGACCCGTCGGTCGGCGTGCGCCTGGTGTCCTTCGCCGTGCACTGGATCAAGGCCGAGATGCACGAGTTCATCCTGCGCAACTGGCGCATCGTCAAGGTCGCGACCACCAAGGCCCAGCGCAAGCTGTTCTTCAACCTGCGCAGCGCGAAGAAGGCGCTGGGCTGGATGGGGGCGAGCGAAGTGGACGCGCTGGCCGACGAGCTCGGCGTCGAGAGCCGCGACGTGATCACCATGGAGCAGCGGCTGAACGCCCATGACGTGTCCTTCGACGTGAGTCCCGACGCCGAGGAAGAGCAGCAGTTCGTGCCGGCGGCCTACCTGGTCGACCAGCGCTTCGAGCCGACCCGCCAGCTGCAGCTGGAGGAGGACGAGGACAACCGCGTCGAAGGCCTGCGCGACGCGCTGGCACGGCTCGACGAGCGCAGCCGCGACATCGTCACCAGCCGCTGGCTGACCGAGCCCAAGCTGACCCTGCACGATCTCGCCGCGCGCTACCAAGTGTCGGCGGAGCGCATCCGGCAGCTGGAGAAGAACGCCTTCGAGAAACTGAAGAAGGCCCTGCCGGACCTCGAGCCGGAAGCCGACGGCGTCTGAGACTCAGCGTGGGTCCTGACCGGGCGGGTGCTCCCGCCCGTTCAGGCGATACCAGAGCGAGGCCAGGAACAGCGCCAGGAACAACGCGAAGTAGAACTCCTGCGGCTCGCTCCAGCGGATCTCGATGGGCAGCTGCTGAATGCCGAACAGGTGCTTCATGCGCTGGGGCGCGCGACTCAGCTCCGCCCACACCGCGGTCGGCAGGCAGTCCGCCGTTGGCCACAGCCAGTACCCGCGCGTGCCAGGAAGGTAGCGCGTGCCGCGCACCTTCTCCCGCACCGGGATCACTATCCCGCCGATCACCACCCAGATCTCGAGCAGCGTGCGCGGCTTCTGATCGAGCCAGCTGCTCATGTTGTGCAGGTTGGTCTCGCCCTGGTCGTTGAGGGCGTCGATGGCCTCGGGGGTCTGCCAGTGGAAGAGCTGCTGGCCCCAGGACAGTTCTTCACCCGCCAGGTAGAAGCAGGCGAGCGTCACGCCCAGCACCCAGCCGCCGAGCAGCCAGTCCCGCGAACCGCTGCGCTTCAGGTGGCGCAGGACACGCACCCCGAACATCAGGCCGACCAGCGCCGCGACCGGCGTCGCGAGTTCGACCAGGCCCTGCTCGGAGATGATCCACTTGAAATAGAAGTCGCGGTCAATGACCCGGGCGGCCAGCACCACCAGGATCATGAGCGGCGGGAACCACAGCCGCCACCAGGCGGAGATGACCGGGCCGGGCCGCTGGTAGGCCATGCTCAGGCGCCGGTCAGGAAGCCGACGAGCCCGTTCCAGTAGTGATCGAGGAAGAAGAAGAAAAAGAGACCCGTCAGGTAGACGATGGAATACTTGAAGGTCTTCCAGGCGATGATGTCGTTATCGTCGCGCAGCATCGCGATGGCGTAATAGAGGAACACCGCGTCCAGCGCCAGCGCGCCGATGAGGTAGACCATGCCGCTCATGTAGGTGACATAGGGCAGCACGGTGCAGATGGTCAGGATCACCGTGTACAGCAGGATCTGCAGCCGCGTGTACTCCACGCCGTGGGTGATCGGCAGCATTGGGATCTGCGCCTTGGCGTATTCCGCCCGGCGGTAGATGGCGAGCGCCCAGAAATGCGGCGGGGTCCACGCGAAGATGATGAGGAAGAGCAGCAGCGAGTGCGGGTCCACCGTGCCGGTGACCGCGGTCCAGCCAAGCACCGGCGGCGCGGCGCCCGCGGCGCCGCCGATCACGATGTTCTGCGGCGTCGCGTACTTGAGATACATGGTGTAGATGACCGCGTAGCCGATGAGGGACGCGAAGGTCAGCACCGCGGTCAGCACGTTGACGAAGGCGACCAGCAGGTACATCGCCAGCGCGCCGATGATCAGCGCGAACACCAGCGCCTGGGTACGGTTGAGACCGCCCTGGGGCAGCGGACGGTTCTTGGTGCGCGCCATCAGCGCGTCGATGCGGTGTTCGGCCACGTGGTTGATGGCGGCCGCCGACGAAGCAGCCAGGCCTATACCTACGGTGGCGGGCAGCAGGATGCTGAGCGGCACCGCGCCAGGGGTGGCGAGGAACATGCCGATCACGGCGGTGAACACGATGAGTCCGACGACCCGCGGCTTGCACAGCTCAGCGTAGTCGCGCCAGTGACCGAGCGCAGAGGGGTTCAGACTTTCCGTCAGCATGATGGCAGCGATTCAGGTACGTCGCGTGGCGAACACGAGGGTCAGACAACTGAGCAGCAGCAGCGCGGCGACGCCGTTGTGCGCGACCGCGACCGGCAGCGGCAGGCCGCCGACCACGTTGGTGATGCCGAGGCCGACCTGCAGCAGCACGGCGGCGAGTATACATGATGCGATCTGGCGCAGTCGCGGCTCGGCCCGAGTGAAAGCCGCGGCGACGGTGAGCAGCACGACGAGACTGGTGACGAGCGCCCCGAGCCGATGGGTGAAGTGCACCGCGGTGCGCGCCGGCGTCTCGAGCACGCCGAACTCGTAGTTCACGCCGAGTCCGCGCCACAGCACGAAGGCCTCGCGGAAATCGGTGTCGGGCAGCCAGCGGCCCTGGCAGGTCGGGAAATCGGTGCAGGCCAGCGCGGCGTAGTTCGCGCTGGTCCAGCCGCCGAGAAAGATCTGCAGCACCAGCACGCAGGTTGCGACCCTGGCCAGCGTCCCCACCATGCCGGCACGGCCGACGGGGCGCAGACCGCGCACGCAGAGCAGGTTCCACCAGAGCAGGGCCAGCGTGCTGAGCCCGCCCAGCAAGTGACCGCTCACCACCAGGGGTTTCAGCAGCAGGGTCACGGTCCACATGCCGAGCAGTCCTTGGAACACGACCAACGGCACCAGCAGGAACACCACGCGGGACAGGCCGACCGCGCGCCGACGCTCGGCGTTCAGCGCGCCGGCCGCCAGGACGACGATGCCGAGTCCGAGCGTGCTCGCCAGGTAGCGGTGGACCATCTCGCGCCAGGCCTTGCCCGCTTCCAGCGGCCGGCTGTGCCAGTCCGGGTCCTGCAGGTGGATGTCCGGTTGGTCGCTCGGCACGCCGAGATGGCCGTAGCAGCCCGGCCAGTCGGGGCAGCCGAGGCCGGCGTCCGACAGGCGCACGTAGGCGCCGAGCACGATCACTCCCAACGCGAGCAGGGGCAGGACATGGGACAGGAGGCGGAGCAGGCGTGGCATGGCATCAACGTACCGAGGAGGCGCGCAGCAGACGCTTCAGATCTTCCTTGATGTCGCCGGGCGGCGCGTCGGACGGGAAGAACATCATCGCGAGATGGCGCGCGTCGAGAAAGACGTAACCGGCCATAGGCGGGGCGCCCAGGCGGCGGCCGAGTTCGGCGGCGAGCGCCGCCCGCGCCGCGGGCTGGTCGAGGACTTTGACCAACGGTGGCGCCGCGGCGGGCGCTTGGTCCAGCAGCGCGAGCAGTTGGACGCGCTTGCCCTGCGCGCCGATGAGCGCGCGTATGGTGCCAGCGAGGTCGAGCTGCGCGGCACAGCGCGCGTCGCAGGGACCGGCGGTGAAGTAGAGCAGGCTCCACTCGTCTGGCTGGCGCGCCATGGCCTCGAAGTCGGCGCGCGCCGGCCCCTGCAGCAGGGCCACCGGCGGCTCGAGCAGGGTGCCACGGTTCACGAGTTTCCGCGGCACGGCTTCCGGGTGCAGGATGGCGAACCAGTAGGCGATCACGATGGGCGCGACGAAGGACACCAGCACCAGCAGCGGGATCCAGGGTTTGCGCTTCGGCGCCGGTGACGGTGCGGCGTCAGGCATGGCCGCGTTTCCTTCCATATAGATTCCACAGTCCCAGGGCGGCGAGCGCCGCCGCCATCGCGAACCACTGCACGGCGTAGGAGCGATTGCGCGCCGAATCGTCGCCGGGCAGGGGCCATTTGACGCTGAGCGCGCCGAGCGCGTCAGCGTCGAGGTATACGACCGCCGGCCACAGCTTGCGCGCCAGCAGTCGCTCGACGCCCGGCAGGTGCACGCGTTGCACGCGGAACACCTGCGGACTCATGAGTTCCGCCTCTGCCGCGGCAGGACCGAGGTCGATGCCGACCGTCGGCTCCGGGCCCAGGTAGCCGGTCAGCGTGGTCGGATCCGCCGGGGCCAAGGTGTCGGGCACGGCGCTGCGATCGTCCGGCAGCGGGACCCAGCCGCGGTTCACCAGCACGACCGGTCCCGCGTCGGTCTCGAACGGGGTCAGCACTTCGTAGCCCGCGCGGCCATCGAAGATGCGGTTGTCGAGCACCACGTGGCTGTCGAGGTAGTGCCCGCTCACTGTCACCCGGCGCCACTGCCAGTCGGCAAGGGACGCGTCCCGCGGCAGGGTGGCTAGGTCGACTGGCGCCGCCGCCTGGCGCTCGGCGAAAGCGCTGAAGCGGGTGTGCTTCTCCGCAGCGCGGTGGAGCTGCCAGAAGCCGAGGCTCGCAAGACCCGCGCAGGCCAGGGCGAGCAGCGCGGTCAGCGCCGTCCGGACCCAGGGATTGATTGTTAGGCTTCGCACGAATGACCGATAATCACGGCTCGCCCACCCGCCCGGCTGTTCGTCCCATGACCGAATCTCCCCTCGTCAAGTCCGCGATCATCGTGGTGTTCGTGATGATCCTGCTGTCCCTGGGAACGGCCTTCTTCAGCCTGTTCCGGCGGCGCGGCGAGGGTGACAGCAAGCGCACCGTGAAGGCGCTCACCGTGCGCGTGGTGCTGTCCGTGGGATTGGTGCTGACCATTCTGGTGCTGAACGCGCTCGGCATCATCTCGCCGAACTGAACCGCGCAAAGAAAAGCGCCACCGCGAGGGTGGCGCTCGTCCCTGGGCGCTGTCGTGTACTTACAGCCAGTACACGAAGATGAAGAGCCCGATCCACACCACGTCGACGAAGTGCCAGTACCACGCCACGGCCTCGAAGGCGAAGTGGTGCTTGGGCGTGAAGTGGCCCTTGATCGAACGACCGAGGATCACGGCCAGCATGATGGTGCCCATGGTGACGTGGAAACCATGGAAGCCGGTCAGCATGAAGAAGGTCGCGCCGTAGATGCCGGAGTTCAGCGTCAGGCCGAGCTCGTGGTAGGCATGGCCGTACTCTTCCGCCTGCATGAACACGAACAGCGCGCCGAGCGCCACGGTGGCCGCGAGGCCGAGAATCAGCTGGCCGCGGTTGCCCTTCTGCAAGCCCCAGTGCGCCCAGGTGACGGTGCCGCCGGAGGTGAGCAGGATGCAGGTGTTCCAGAAGGGCACGCCCCAGGCGCCGATGGTTTCCTTGAACTGCTCGAAACCGTAGTTCGACGGCGGGTTGAACAGCGGCCAGGCGGCGGTGAACTGCGGCCACAGGAACTGGTTGGTCGCGACCTTAGCGCCTTCGCCACCGAGCCACGGCACCGAGTACATGCGGGCGTAGTACAGCGCGCCGAAGAAGGCGGCGAAGAACATCACCTCGGAGAAGATGAACCAGCCCATGCCCATGCGGAAGCTGACATCGACCTGCTCGTTGTACTTGCCGGACTCGCTCTCACCGATGACGGCGCCGAACCAGCCGAACAGCATGTAGACGAACAGCAGGAAGCCGGCGCCCAGCACCATCGGCCCCGCCGAGACGTGGTTCAGCGAGAGCGCGCCACCGACGAACATGGTGAAGATCGCGATCGTGGCGGTGATCGGCCAGCGGCTCGGATCCGGTACGTAGTAGGCGCCGTGATCGGCGTGTGCTGCGCTGCTCATAGTTTGGGTTCTCGCTTGAGTGAAATCCTGAATGACATCGCCGGGGCCGTTTTCGGCCTCATGAACGCGGCAGGGCCGCGGCTGCGTTCTCCGCCACTGGCTTCAGTGACTGGAAGAACGTATAGCCCAGGGTCAGGACCTTGACCTCGGGCGGCAGGCGCGGGTCGACGACGAAGCGCACCGGCATGCGGCGCGTCTCCCCCGGGGCCAGCGTCTGCTGGGTGAAACAGAAGCATTCGGTCTTCTTGAAGTATTTCGCGACCGTGTTCGGCGCCACGCTCGGCACGGCGTTGCCGTCGATGCGCCCGGCGTCCCAGTTGTGTACTTCGAACTCGACCTGGGTCTCGACCCCGGGATGCACCACCACCTTGTTGACGATGGGCTTGAAGTCCCAAGGCATCTGCGCGTCGACGTTGGTGACGAACTCCACCGTGACTTCGCGCGACAGGTCGACCGGCAGTGCCGCCGCCTGGGCCTCGGTCATGCGGCCGGTCTTGCCGTTCAAACCGGTGATCGTGCAGAACACGTTGTAGAGCGGCACCAGCGCATAGCCGAAGCTGAACATCACGCAGGTGGCGAGCACCAGCTTGATGACGGTCCGGCGAGTGGCCCGCTGCTGGGTGTCCGTGTCGCTCATACCGCTCTCAGAGGCGCGAGATGAACACCCAGGCGTAGAGCGCCACCGCCAACACCGCAAGGATGATGGCGGTGCGCGTCGCCGCCCGCTGCTGGGCGGCGCGCTGCTCGTCGACCTTGAGATCGCTCATCGACACCGCCGGGCCTCAGCGCATGCCGCCTTCGATGGTTTCCGGCGCCGGCGGCGTGTTGAAGCTGTGGTAGGGCGGCGGCGAGGGCAGGGTCCACTCGAGGCCGTGCGCACCGTCCCACACCTGGTCGGTGGCCTTGGCCCCGCCCTTGACGCACTTCACGATGACCACCACGAAGAGCAGCTGCGACAGGCCGAACACGAAGCCGCCGAGGCTGGAGATCATGTTGAAGTCGGCGAACTGCACCGAGTAGTCCGGGATGCGGCGCGGCATGCCGGCCAGGCCGAGGAAGTGCTGCGGGAAGAACAGCACGTTCACCGAGATGGTCGACATCCAGAAGTGCAGCTTGCCGAGACCCTCGTCGTACATGTGGCCCGTCCACTTCGGCAGCCAGAAGTAGGTGCCCGCCATCAGCGCGTACACCGCGCCGGTCACCAGCACGTAGTGGAAGTGAGCGACGACGAAGTAGGTGTCGTGGTACTGGAAGTCGACCGGGGTCACGCCGAGCATGAGACCCGAGAAGCCGCCGATGGTGAACAGGATGACGAACGCGATCGCGAACAGCATCGGCGTCTCGAAGGTCATCGAGGACTGCCACATGGTGGCGACCCAGTTGAACACCTTCACGCCGGTCGGCACCGCGATCAGCACGGTGGTGTACATGAAGAACAGCTCACCGGCGAGCGGCATGCCGACGGTGAACATGTGGTGGGCCCACACGATGAACGACAGGAAGGCGATGGCGGCCGACGCGTAGACCATCGAGCTGTAGCCGAACAGCGGCTTGCGCGCGAAGGTCGGGATGATGGCGGACACGATGCCGAAGGCCGGCAGGATGAGGATGTACACCTCGGGGTGACCGAAGAACCAGAAGATGTGCTGGAACATCACCGGGTCGCCGCCGCCAGCCGCGCTGAAGAAAGCAGTGCCGAAGAACTTGTCGGTGAGCAGCATGGTCACCGCGCCCGCCAGCACCGGGATGGAGGCGATGAGCAGGAAGGCGGTGATGATCCAGGTCCACACGAACAGCGGCAGCTTCATCAGCGTCATGCCCGGTGCGCGCATGTTGAACACCGTGGCGATGATGTTGATGGCGCCCGCGATGGACGAGGCGCCCATGAAGTGCACGGCGAAGATCAGGAAGGGGAAGGCAGCGCCGGTCTGCAGCACCAGCGGCGGATACATGGTCCAGCCGCCGGCGGGACCACCGCCGGGCATGAACACGGTCGACAGCAGCAGGGTGAACGCGAAGGGCAGGATCCAGAAGCTCCAGTTGTTCAGACGCGGCAGCGCCATGTCCGGCGCACCGATCATCATCGGGATCATCCAGTTCGCGAACCCCGTCCAGGCGGGCATCACCGCGCCGAAGATCATGACCAGCGCGTGCATGGTGGTCATGGAGTTGAAGAACTGCGGATCGACGAACTGCAGGCCGGGCTGGAACAGTTCGGCGCGGATCACCATCGCCATCGCCCCGCCGATGAAGAACATGATCAGCGAGAAGATGAGGTACATCGAACCGATGTCTTTGTGGTTCGTGGTGGTCAGCCAGCGGGTGATGCCCGACGGGTGATGATCGTGATGCTCGTGCTCGTGGTGGGCGGCGGCCTGACTCATGGCTTCAACCTCGTAATCGGAAACTGGATGGAACGGCGGGCGACGACGCGCTGCGACCGCTTACTTCTCGGCGACCGCCGCGACCGGCGCGGTCGAGGCTTCGGCATGCTGCGTAGCGGATTTCATCTTCGCCACCCAGGCCGCGTAGTCCTGCTCGGACAGCGCGTCGACCACGATGGGCATGAAGCCATGGTCCTTGCCGCACAGTTCCGCGCACTGGCCACGGTAGGTACCGGGCTCCTTGATCTGCGCCCAGGACTCGTTGATGTAGCCCGGGATCGCGTCGCGCTTCCAGCCGAGGGCAGGAACCCACCAGGCGTGGATCACGTCACCAGCGGTGGTGAGGAAGCGGATCTTCTTGCCGACCGGCACCACCAGGTGGTTGTCGACTTCGAGGAGATAGTTGGGCACCGACTTCGGGTCCACGCCGGAGTCGAGCTGACGGGCGACGTTGCTGTCGTTGGCCAGCGTCGAGAAGTAGTTGATGCCTTCATCGACGTACTGGTAGTGCCACTTCCACTGGTAACCCGTGACCTTGATGGTCATGTCGGAGCCGCCGGTGTTCTCCATCATGATCAGCGCATGGGTCGCGGGGACGGCCATGCCGATGAGGATGAGAAACGGGACCAGGGTCCAGAGCACTTCGACCTTGGTGCTCTCGTGCCACTGGGCCGGCTTGGCGCCGTTGGATTTACGGAACGCGAAGATCGAATAGAAGATGAGGCCGAAGACCACCACGCCGATCACCACGCACACGCCGAGAATGAGCATGTGCAGGTCGTACACGGTTTCGCTGTAGGGGGTCACGCCGCGCGTGAGGTTGAGTCCCCAGTCGGCCATGGCTGCGGCCGGCACGCCGAGCAGCGCGCTCGCCGTGGCAAGAAGGCGCCATGGATTCTTGTGCTTGGAAAACATCATTGCTTGAAACTCCCGAAACAGCGCGTGCGGGTTTGGTCCGTAGTACCGGTTAGGTGCTTTTGCTTTGTCTGAACCTTGGTCACCTGTTGCGGCAACCTGAAGCTGGCAACTATCCCCGAGCCAGGCTTCGATCTCTCGGTCTGTGACCGAATGACACGTCATTCTATAGGTTTTTCTTCAAGGCGTTAATCAGGGAACGCGAGAATGTTTCGCGCTCGCCGTCGGTCAGGAAACGGCCCAGTTCCACCGACCGCCCATGGCTGCCGACGAACAGCCGGGTGGGGTGATGGCGATGGCGGGACCGACGCAGGTCCACCCGCACCCATGGGCAATTGAACTCGTAGCGGCGCTCGACCTTGCGCAGGCCCATCTCTATGACCAGGGTGTCGCCCTCGATGCGCACGTACTCGCGGCGCTCGCCCTCGCGCAGCACGACGTAGAAGGCGGCGGCCACGGCCAGCGCTTCGAGACCCGAGAAGGGCGCCACAAACCACAGTCCGTACCAGGCCGCGACGCCACCGATGGCCGCGCACATGGCGGTGACGAGCAGCAGGAAACGCTTCGCTTCCGCCCAGGTCATGGAGCGCGTGGGGCGCAGCAACCAGGCCGCGTCACCGTTTCTACGCTCGTCCAGTGCTTGCAGTTCTTGCACCATCCACACCCCCGAAAGTGTAGGTCTCTTGCGCGATCGGCTCAGGGCCGCCGCAAGGCCTCCACCACGGCTTGCAAACGCGGGGCCACGCTGGCGGGGGTGGCGCCGGGCGCCCACTCGAGGGTCGCCAGGCGCGGCGCGTCGAGGTGGCGCGAGAGAGTCTGGATCACCGCCTGCATCTCGAGGGTCGCCGGGTCGACGATGTTCGCGACCCAGCCGAGCAGGGGCAGACCCGACTCGATGATGGCCCTGGCGCTCAGGATGGCGTGGCTGATGCACCCGAGCCGGACGCCGACCACCAGCAGAACGGGCAGCGCCAGGGCACGCGCGAGGTCTTCGATCAGGAGGTTGTCGGCAAGCGGTACGCACCAGCCGCCGGCGCCCTCGACCACCACGGCATCGGCCCGTTCCGCGCAGGCCTGGTAGGCCTCGAGCACGGTCGGCAGTTCGATCGGCACGCCCGCGCGCTGGGCCGCGATGTTGGGCGAACAGGGCGGGAGGTAGAGATAGGGGTTCACGTAGCGACGCGGCAGGGCGACGTTGGACGCGGCAATCAGTGCGCGTACGTCCTCGTGGACCAGCAGCTGACCCTGGTGGGTCGCGCCGGTCGCGACCGGCTTCATGCCGGTCACCGTGAGGCCGCTGCGCGCCAGCGCCTCGATCAGCGCGCTGCTGACCCAGGTCTTGCCGACCCCGGTGTCGGTGCCCGTGACGAAGACCGAGGCGTTCATCGCCGCCGCAGCGCCGTCAGGGGAAAGGTGTGGACGTCGCTCGGCTGCCGGCGGCGGCCTTCGACCGCCCAGGCGTGACCGTAGACCACCTCGTAGGTCGCCGGCAGCTTGCCGGCAGGGTCGCGAAAGGCCTCATAGGCGGCCGAGAGGGTGGCGAGCGCCCGCCGCCCGAACATGCCGCGGGCGCGGTCGACCGCGCTGTTCGAGGCGCCGATGCCTTTCAGATCCCGCATGAGCGTGGTGACGTCTTCGTAGGGCACGGTGAGGTACTCCGTCTCCATCACCGGGTCGCCAAAACCCGCAGAGACGAGCGTATCGCCGATGTCGTGCATATCCAAGAAACGGTTGACATGGGGCGAGTCGGACACGGCCGACCAGGCGCTGCGCAGTTCGCGCAGGGTGTCCGGTCCGAGCGTAGTGAACATGAACAGGCCACCTGCGCGCAAGGTTCGACGCGCTTCGGCGAAGGCGCGGCCAAGGTCCTGGCTCCACTGCAGCGCCAGGCTCGAGAACAAGAGATCGAAGGTGCCGTCGTGGAATGGCAGGGCTTCGAGGTCGGCCGCGACGAAGCGCTGACGCGAGAAGAAGCGCGGCTCGCGGGCGCGCGAGGCGCGCAGCATGCCGAGCGCGAGATCGCACTGCACGACTTGTGCGCGTCGGTAGCGCGCGCCGAGCGCGCGGGCGCAACGCCCGGTACCGGCGCCAATGTCCAGCACCCGCGCCGGCACCAGGCTGACGTAGTCCAGTCGCTCGAGCGCGCGGGCGGCGACTTCGCGTTGCAGGAAATCATGCGCTTCATACGTCTGTGCGGCGCGATCGAAACTTGCGGCGATGCGACGCTTGTCGAGCAGCTCGTGTGGGCGGTTCATGGATTCAGGGCCGGGACCAGGGCATCGACCAGCGCGTCGATGTGAGCGTCCTCGTGATCATGGGTGAGGGTGATGCGTAGACGGGCCGTGCCTGCGGGTACGGTCGGAGGTCGGATGGCGCGCACGTAGAAGCCCTCGGCGAGCAGGCGCGCCGCGACCGCGAGCGCGCGTGCGTCATCACCGATCATCACGGGTTGGATGGGCGTCGGGCTGTCACTGAGCCGCAGACCGGCAGCCGTCGCACGGGTTCGAAAACGCGACACGCGGTCGTGCAGCCTGCCGACACGCTGCGGCGCTTCGCGCAGCATCGCGAGCGCCTCGAGGGCCGCGGCCGCGCATACCGCGGGCAGTGCGGTGTCGTAGACATAGGTGCGGGCATGCTGCACCAGGTACTGCACGAGTTCCGCGCTGCCGAGGACTACGCCACCCACGGAGCCCAGGCACTTGCCGAGGGTCATCACCAGCACCATCGAGCGGCGTGAGTCCGCCGTCAGGCTCGCGGCCGCGCCACGACCGTCGTTCAGAACACCGAAGCCATGCGCATCGTCGACGTACAGCGTGGCGCCATGCTCGGCGGCGAGCATCTCCAAGGTGGCGAGCGGCGCCACGTCGCCGTCCATGCTGAATACCGATTCGGTGACGAGCCAACGCAGACCGTCGCTCTGCTCGCCGAGACTCGCGGCGGCGCGCGACACATCGGCGTGGGGATAACGGCGATGATGGGCCCCACTCGCCAGTACGCCATCGATGAGCGAGGCGTGGTTCAGGCGGTCGTGCACCACGAGGTCGCCGCGTTCGAGCAAGCCGCCCAGTGCGCCGAGATTGGCCAGGTAACCCGAGGAGAACAGCAGTGCCGCGGGCATGCCGGTGTAGTCGGCCAGGGCGCGCTCGAGTTCGTCGTGCAGGCTGGACCGACCCGAGAGCAACGCCGCGCTGCCGCTGCCGAAACCCTGTCCACCGAGCTCATGACGCACGCGATCGAGCACACGGGGATGAGCGGCCAGTCCTAGGTAGTCGTTGCTGGTGAAATTGAGATAGCGTCGCCCATCGATGCAGCATTCCACGCCCTGGGCGCCGCTCCTGGCGTCGCGGCGGCGCAGGCGGTGCTGGGCCTCCGCTCGCGCCAATCCGGCCGACAGCCGCTGCGCGAGCGGAGAATCCACGACAGTCCGCCGTGTCAGGCGTGGGCGTGCTGCGAGTCGGCCGACAGACCGAGCCGCTCGAACAACTGGCGATCGTTGTCCGCCACCGGGTTGGCGGTGGTGAGCAGCTGCTCGCCGTAGAAGATCGAGTTCGCGCCGGCGAAGAAGCACAGCGCCTGCAGTTCGTCCGTCATGTTGGTGCGGCCGGCGGACAAGCGAACATGGGACTCGGGCATGAGCACGCGCGCTACGGCGATGGTGCGCACGAAGTCGATGGGGTGCACGGCCTCGGCGTCCGCCAGGGGCGTGCCTTCCACTCGCACCAGCAGGTTGATCGGCACCGATTCCGGATGCTGCGGCAGGTTGGCGAGCGTACGTAGCAATTCGCCCCTGTCACCGACGCCTTCACCGAGACCGACGATGCCACCACAACAGACTTTGATGCCCGCATCCCGGACCCGCGCCAGGGTGTTCAGGCGATCATCGTAGGTGCGCGTGGAGATGATGTTGCCGTAGTACTCGGGCGACGTGTCCAGGTTGTGGTTGTAGTAATCGAGTCCGGCGTCGCGCAGGCGGTCGACCTGCGGCGCGGTCAGCATGCCCAAGGTGACGCAGGTCTCGAGGCCCTGGGCCTTGACGCCTTCGATCAACGGCAGGACCTGGTCGAGGTCACGATCCTTGGGCGCGCGCCATGCGGCGCCCATGCAGAAGCGGGTCGCGCCGGCAGCTTTCGCCTTCGCGGCGGCCGCGAGCACCTGCTCGAGCGGCAGCACCGGCGCCGCCTCGACGTTGGTGTCGAAGCGCACGCTCTGTGGGCAGTAGGCGCAGTCCTCGGGACAGCCGCCGGACTTGATGTTCAGCAGGGTGCTGAGCTGAACCTGGTTCGGGTCGAAATGGGCGCGATGGATGGTGTGCGCCTTGAACAGCAGGTCGTTGAACGGCAGTTCGAACAAGGCGCGCACTTCAGCTTCACGCCAATCGTGTCGCAGGGCCGAGGTCAGCGGGGCGGAGAAATGGGCGGGTTGCGTGGCCATGTGCGCTATCCTCGTCGATGGTCGCGGCGATGTCAGGGAGAGACTGCGTATGCGCCAGGGCGCACTGTCAAGTTTATGGAAGAGCGCGAGACTATACAAACCGTTGGGGCGGGGATCGGCGCCCTGGCCGGCGCGATGCTGGCTGTGCGCGGGGTTCGGCGCGGACGCCGAGGGATTGTGCGCCGGGTGTCGCCGGGACCTGCCGGTCCGTTCGAGACAAAGATTGGAACGCGCTATCGCGGGCGTACACTCGGGCTACGCGGCCTTCCGCTACGACTTCCCTCTGACCGCCCTGGTGAGGGCGACCAAGTTCCACGGTGACCTGGCGGCCCTCGAGGTGCTGCGTCGTCTGTTCGCCGACGCCATGAGCCATGCGGCGCAGAGCGAAGGCGTGTCCGTGCTGGTTCCCCTGCCCCTCCCTGCACTGCGTTTCCTGCGGCGCGGGTTCAACCAGGCTGGCGAGATGGCCTCTCTGCTGGCGCAGTGCTGCGGTCTGCCCGTGCGTCACGACGCACTGCGTCGGCGCCAACTGTGGGCGCCGCCCCAATCGTCGCTCGATGCAGGCGCACGCCGCAGCAACGCCCTGACAGCCTTCGAGGCACGCTCCGAGGTCGTTCGGGGCCAGTGCGTCGGCGTCGTTGACGACGTGGTCACCACCGGGGCGACCGCTACAGGCGCTGCGCTGGCACTCAGGCGGGCGGGTGCCCGCCGGGTAGTCTTGCTATGCCTGGCCGCGACGCCGCCACCGCGTGCGGCGCAGGCTATCGACTCTCAGGTGTCCAGGTTGGTGACCGACAGCGCGTGACGTTCGATGAACTCGCGGCGCGGTTCGACCTGGTCGCCCATCAGCGTGGAGAAGATCTGGTCAGCTGCCACGACATCCTCGATCTTGACCTGCATGAGGTTGCGCGTTTCCAGGTTCATGGTCGTCTCCCACAGCTGCTCAGGGTTCATTTCGCCCAAGCCCTTGTAGCGCTGCACGGTTACACCACGACGTATGGTGTCCATGAGCAATCCAAAGGCGTTGCCCAGAGTGTCGACCTCGGTACGGTCCTGGCCGCGCACGAGCGCAATGCGCTGTCCCGGGGGCTGATCGTCGAACAGCCTGCCGAGGCGGGCGAGATGTCGGTACTCGGCGCTGGAAAAGAACTCTCTTTCGAGCCGCGCATAGAGGCTCGAGCCATTGAGGGTAGCGCGCACCAGGAGCGACCAGTTGTCGGCCGTCTGGTAGACCAGATCGATCGTGGCCTGCTGGCGTTCGTCACCGATCACAACGTCGAGGGCCGCGGCCAGCTGGCCAACCCAAGCCTCCACCCGCTCACGTGTGGCAGCCTCTGGTTGTTCGAGTTCCGGCACGCGGCGTAGCGCGCGAAGAATCACGCTGGGATAGCGCGATTCAAGACGACGCTGCACCTGCTGCAGGAACAGGTACTCGCGCCCCACTTCGCCGATGCGCTCGCCCTGCAGTTCCGAAGTACCCAGGTCGATGCTCGTATCCTGCAGCGCGAGTTCCATGAAATAGGCGTCCAGTTCCGGATCGTCCTTCAAATAACGCTCGTTTTTGCCCTTCTTCACCTTGTACAGCGGCGGCTGGGCGATGTAGATGTGGCCGCGGTCGACCAGCTCCGGCATCTGGCGATAGAAGAACGTGAGCAACAAGGTACGGATGTGGGAGCCGTCCACGTCCGCGTCAGTCATGATGATGATGCGGTGGTAACGAAGCTTGGCCGGGTCGTAGTCTTCGACCCCGATGCCGCAGCCGAGCGCGGTGATCAGCGCACCCACCTCGGAAGACGACAGCATCTTGTCGAAGCGCGCCTTCTCGACGTTCAGGATCTTGCCCTTGAGCGGGAGGATGGCCTGGTTGCGCCGGTCCCGGCCCTGCTTCGCGGATCCACCTGCGGAATCACCCTCGACGATGAAGAGTTCCGACTTGGACGGATCGCGTTCCTGACAGTCCGCGAGTTTGCCGGGCAGGCCGGCGACGTCGAGCGCCGTCTTGCGGCGCGTGAGTTCACGCGCCTTCCGCGCCGCCTCGCGTGCTCGGGCCGCTTCGACGATCTTGGCCATGATGGCGCGGGCGTCCGAGGGATGCTCGAGCAGGAAGGAGTTCAGGCTGTCCGATACCACGGATTCGACCACGCCCTTCACTTCGCTGGAGACGAGTTTCTCCTTGGTCTGAGAAGAAAACTTCGGGTCATGGAGCTTGACCGACAGTACCGTCGTGAGCCCTTCCCGAACGTCCTCACCTGCAATCGCAACCTTCTGCTTGGCGGCAATCCCTTCCTTTTCCAGGTAGGTGTTCAAGGTCCTGGTCAGCGCGGCCCGGAACCCCGCGAGATGGGTGCCACCGTCGCGCTGCGGGATGTTGTTCGTGTAGCAGTAGATGTTCTCCTGGTAGGAGTCATTCCACTGCATGGCCAACTCGACGGAGATGTTGTCCTTGGCGCCTGCAATCTGGATGACCGCGGGATGCAAGGGTGTCTTGGTCTTGTTCAGATGTTCGACGAAGGCGGCGATTCCGCCCTGGTATTCGAACAGGTCGCTCTTGTCCGTTCGTTCGTCGGTCAGCGCAATTCGGAGCCCTGAATTCAGGAACGAAAGCTCACGCAGACGGCGCGCGAGCACGTCGTAGTGAAACTCGATGTTCGTGAAGATGGTAGGACTTGGGTAGAAACGGACCTCGGTGCCGGTGCGGTCCGTTTCACCAATCGGTGCGAGCGCCTGGACAGGATCGCCGTTACGGTACTCCTGACGCCAAACCTTGCCTTCCCGGCGAATGGTCAGCACCAGTAAGTCTGAGAGCGCGTTGACCACGGACACGCCCACCCCGTGGAGACCGCCCGACACCTTGTACGAGTTGTCGTCAAACTTACCGCCGGCGTGCAAGGTCGTCATGATGACCTCGGCGGCCGAACGCTGTTCTTCCTCATGGATATCCACAGGGATGCCGCGACCATCATCGGTAACCGTGACAGCCCCGTCTGTATTGATGCGAACGTCAATATTGTGGCAGTAGCCCGCGAGAGCTTCATCCACACAGTTGTCCACAACCTCGAAGACCATGTGATGAAGGCCTGTGCCGTCATCGGTGTCGCCGATGTACATCCCCGGGCGTTTACGAACCGCATCAAGTCCTTTGAGGACCTTGATGTTCTTGGAATCGTAAGTCGTCATATCAAGTCACCATGGTTAATGGGTCGGGTGTTCCACGTGGAACTCCGAGGTAGCTTCAGGCAGAAACGACCTAAGGTCTGCGGGCTTTATAGCAGTAAAGAAACACTGCGTCTCCAAAGCGAGGACAGCCTCCACTGCAAGGCGCATCATGCCCTCGTCCATCTCTGCGGCCAGGTCGTCTACCAACATCACTGGGCACGCCTGCGACTGAACTCTTATGAATTGCGCAATCGCGACCATCACGAGACAGAC
The DNA here is from genome assembly GCA_019747795.1 of Gammaproteobacteria bacterium. Lineage (GTDB taxonomy): Bacteria > Pseudomonadota > Gammaproteobacteria > JADJYF01. The sequence continues at coordinate 27,490 of JAIEQK010000031.1, forward strand.
GACCGCCTTGGCCTGTCCACGAGACAAGCGGCGAGCTGCCGCACGTCCTTCAAGCTGCAAGGACAAGTCGGCACGGTGCGGTCCGGCGAAGGTATATCCGAGGGAAGTGTCCCGTTCACGGTTGGCGACCAACTGGGCAGCCAGGCCCTGTTGACGGTCCCACCCCGGCGAGTAATGAAACCTGAGAGTCTGGTTTACGAAGGATGGGATGCCATGATCGCCAAGGCGTGCATTGATGGCATCGACCAGCGCCGACCTTTGCTCATCGATGGTCACACTCAGGGTGGCGAGCACGCTCTCCCAATAATCCGCTTGGGCGTTCCCTCTTCCACCGCTCTGGAGCAATTCGTTTCGTTGCCTGAGCGCGTGTCGATAGTGCTTCCAGGTATCCACGTAACTTGGTTTCACGTGGAACAACGACCGATCCACCAAGGCTCGCCGATTCGCAGGATTCTCGCCAAGAAGATCGGGCGCTCGGGAGTTCACCACTAATAAAGGCATGTGTCGCGCCAGAGCAGAAGCTGACGTCACGGCTTGGCCATCGAAACGGATATCCGTATCGCTCCGGGACTTGCGCACCGTAATGCCCGCAGGACCGTAGTTCGTGATGTCCTGCACCTGTGCCTCTATCCACAGAACTTCTTCGCCCTGCTTGAGGAGATCCCCGGCCTTGGGCGTTAGAAAGGACTTGCCAAAGGAGACCAGGTGCATGGCCTCCAGCAAGGAAGTCTTGCCGCTGCCATTCGGCCCATGGATGAGATTGACGAGCGGCACAGGCGCGTAATCGACCGAAGAGAAACACCGAAGGCCACGCGCACGCAAGGAAGAGAACCGCATCGATTCAAGCGAACCCGATGGGGCCGGACGGTTCCTCTTCAGACCTCTGCCGCATGCCGCGCTACGCGAATAGCCAGTGAAACCCTGCGTGAAACGTCACGACCTACAGTCGCATGGGCATCACGACATAGCGCGATTCAGCATCCTCCGGCACCTGCATCAGGCAGCTGCTCTGCGCATCCACCAGGTCGAGTCTTACGGTCGGTGAACGCATGACACCCAGGACATCCAGCAAGTAGGAAACATTGAAGCCCACTTCCACCGGCGCACCGCTGTACTCGACCTCGATCTCCTCTTCCGCTTCTTCCTGTTCCGGGTTGTGTGCTACCGCCGTAAGAAGATTCTTCTTTAGAATCAAACGGATACCCCGGAATTTCTCATTCGAGAGGATAGACGCGCGGCTAAGTCCTGCGCGCAAGGCCTCGCGGTCGGCTATCACCCGGTTCTCCGTTTCACGCGGGATGACCCGCTCGTAGTCGGGGAAGCGCCCATCTACAAGTTTGGTAGTAAGCGACTGATTTCCTGAGGAAACCCTGAAGTGATTCTCGCCCACAGAGAGATGAGCCGTCGGTTGGGAGGGGTTCAACAAGCGAACGATTTCCAGTACGCCCTTACGCGGCACGATGCACTGGCGTGGCGCCTCCAGCTGGATCTCGACAGGTTTGTCGGTGAGCGCGAGACGATGACCGTCAGTGGCCACGGTGCGGATTCGACTCCCGTCCATCTCCAACAACAGACCGTTCAGATAGTACCGGACGTCCTGGTGCGCCATGGCGAAGCTCGTACTTTCGAGCAGATCGGACAGAGTCTCGGTTGCGATATCGAGGTCTATGCTGGTCTCGAAAGCGCCGATGCTCGGAAATTCATCGGCATTCATCGCCGCGAGGGAGAAACGACTCCGCCCCGAGGAAATCTTGGCCTTGTTGCCATTGGCCTCGATGGTGAGTTCCGAATCAGCGGGCAGGGCTCGGCAGATGTCGAAGAGTTTGCGCGCGGGTAACGCGACACTCCCGGCCTCGGCTACGGGGTTCTCGAGCCGGCTGACCAGTTCCACTTCCATGTCCGTGGCTGTCACCTGGAGACCATCGTTGCCCGCCACAATGAGGACATTACTCAAGATTGGCAGCGCCTGTCGGCGTTCCACCACGTTGTTGGCAGCCTGGAGTACTGGCAACAGTATTTCTCTTGTGATTTTGATCTTCATTGTTGTGTCTGTTATTGATGGCCGAGAATTCCGGGGATAACTTTCAAGTATCTGAAAAACAGGAACTTAAACACGATTGAGGAGTGCTCTGCAGCGCTCGCCAGGTGTGGATAAGCGGTGGAGCGAATCGCTCCATTTTAACGCCTGGATTTGTCCACAGCTTGTTCCCGTGTCCATGTTCAGGTTGTGAGTATCCTTTCCAGGTTGGCGTAATCCTCCTGGATCCGCGTGTCGCTGGCCTTGAGTTCGGCCACTTTGCGACACGCATGAATGACCGTCGTGTGGTCGCGACCGCCGAAAGCGTCACCGATTTCCGGCAGGCTGTGATTGGTCAATTCCTTGGCCAAGGCCATGGCCACCTGGCGAGGACGGGCAATGGACCGTGTTCGACGTTTGGACAAGAGGTCCGCTACGCGCACCTTGTAGTACTCGGCCACCGTCTTCTGGATGTTGTCCATGGTGATCAGGCGGTCCTGCAACGCGAGCAGGTCACGCAGGGCTTCCTTGGCGAACTCCAGCGTGATCGCATTGCCGGTGAAATGAGCGTTGGCCACGACTCGATGCAACGCGCCCTCGAGTTCGCGAATGTTCGAGCGGAAGCGTTTACCAATGAAGAAGGCGACCTCGTGCGGCAGATCCACGTGACTCTGTTGCGCCTTGCGCATGAGGATGGCAACCCGGGTTTCGAGCTCCGCGGGTTCGATGGCGACCGTGAGTCCCCAGCCGAAGCGCGACTTGAGCCGCTCTTCGACGCCCGAAACCTCCCGCGGGTAGCGGTCGCAGGTCAGTACGATCTGTTGCTGACCCTCAAGCAAGGCATTGAAAGTGTGAAAGAATTCTTCCTGCGAGCGTTCCTTGCCGGCAAAGAACTGGATGTCGTCGATGAGTAGAGCATCGACCGAGCGGTAGAACCGTTTGAACTCGTTGATGGCGTTGTGCTGCAGCGCTTTCACCATGTCGGCGACGAAGCGTTCCGAGTGCAGGTAGACCACCTGTGCCGACGGCTTCTGCGCCATGATGAGATTGCCGACCGCGTGCATGAGATGGGTCTTGCCCAGGCCCACACCCCCGCAAATGAACAGTGGGTTGTAGGCTTTCCCAGGATTTTCAGCCACCTGCAGCGAAGCGGCGCGAGCGAGCTGGTTGGATTTGCCTTCGACGAAGGTATCGAACGTGAAGTCCTGCTTGAGCCCGTGCGCGCGCTTGGCGGCGGGTTCTGCCTTCCTGGTCGCGAGGGGTGCCGGTGTGGCAGCGGGCGGTTCGACCTTGGGCGGCGCCGGTGGCGGGCTGCTGGTGCCGATGCCGAGCGACAGCTCGACGCCGTTCGACCCGGACAACTGTTCGACGATGGCCCGAATGCGTGTGCCGTACTTGTCGCGAATCCAGTCCAGGACGAAACGATTGGGCGCCAGGATCTCGAGCGCATGATCGACCTCGACCGCCTGCAAGGGTCGAATCCAGGTATTGAACTGCTGGGGCGTCAACTCGCGTTCGAGCTGGACCAGGCACTGCTGCCAGAGAGAGTGCTGCACGTCGTTATACTTATTTTGCTGCTTGGGAAGCGAAGGGGCGGAGCGAGTGTATACGCCTGGCCGGGGCTTATCCACAGGCCCGCGGCGCGTGTCGCGAACACGCCGAACATTGACATAATTCCGGCACTTACTTAGCATCACGCGCCTTCCAACCGCCGGCGTCACCCGCGCGTTCCGCACGGTCAGGCGCATGCCCGAAACACAGACGGATTAGAAATGAAAAGAACGTTCCAGCCTGGCCGCCTGAAGCGAGTCCGTACGCACGGCTTTCGCGCCCGCATGAAGACCAAGGGTGGTCGTCGCGTCATCAAGGCGCGTCGCGCTCGCGGCCGGCGGCGTCTGACTCCCTGACCGGTCATTCCCCAGGGCCGGTAGAGCAACCGACGGGCACACGCTTCCGACCAGAGCACCGCATACGTGCTTCGGCGGACTACGCGGCGTTGTTCAAGAACGGACAGCGCCTCACCGCGCCGCAATTCGTCATCTACTACCGACCCAACGCGCTCACGACGGCGCGCCTGGGACTCGCGGTCAGCAAGCGCGTTGCGCGCCGAGCCACAGTTCGCAACCGGCTGAAGCGGCTGCTGCGCGAAACCTTTCGCCATCACCGCGCCTTGCTGCCCGCCCTGGATTTCGTCGTCCTGCTCAAGCCCGAGGCGAGCGTCACGGGTATGAGACCGCTGCGTGAGGCCTTGCAACGGGCATTGCTCAGCATCGGCAACCCGTCTTCGAACCAACGCCGCGCTTCGCGTCCCTGACCTACCCGACACCGAGCAACATGGAACACATTCGACTGCTACTCATCGTGGCGCTTGCCTTCACCGGGTTTCAGCTCTTCGAAGCGTGGCAAAAGGATTACGCCCCGGCGCCGATCGTGAGCGCCGCCACGGAGTCGCCAGCGCCGTCTGCCCCGCCCGCCTCCCCCTCCACCGCGGCACCTGTGCCAACGGCCGACGTCGCTGCACCAAGCGAAGCTACGCCGGTCGGCAGCCCGGAAGCCGACGCGCCTGCGCGCATCGTGACGGTCACCACCGATCTCTTCGTGCTCAAGATCTCCACCGTGGGCGGTACGCTGGAAAGCGTGTCCCTGCTCGACTACCCCACCAGTGTGGCCAAGGGCGCGCCGCCGGTGGAACTGCTCGGCACTGACGCCGCGCGGATCTTCATCCAGGAGAGCGGCCTGACCGGCAGCGACGGTCTGCCCACCCATCACAGCCATTACACGGTCGAGAGTGACAGCTACGTCATGAAGGCCGGCGAGAACACCTTGGTGGTGCCGCTGCGCTGGACGGGTCCAACGGGCGTCAGCGTGGAGAAGCGCTTCGTGCTGACGCGCGGCGCCTACACCATCGGCCTCGAACACGAGATCCACAATGTCGGCGCGACACCGGTGCGCGCGCATGCTTACCAGCAGCTGAAGCGCAACGACGAGTCTTCACGCCGTGGCATGGTCTACACCTATACCGGCCCAGCACTTTCCACGCCCGACAAGCGTTTCGAGAAGCACGCATTCAAGGATCTCAAGGAAAAGCCCATCGCGGTCACTGCGAGCGATGCGTGGGTCGGCATCATCCAGCACTATTTCGTCGCCGCCCTGCTGCCACCCGCTGGCGCGCCCTACAGTTTCTATTCCAAGGTTCTGGACGACAGCCACTACTTTGTCGGCTTCACGAGCCCGGAAACCCAGGTCGCGCCGCAAGGCAACGCCGTGCTGTCGGCCAGCATGTACATCGGGCCCAAGCGTCACGACATCATCGAAACGATCGCGCCCGGACTCGAACTCAGCGTCGACTACGGCATGCTGTGGTTCATCGCCAAACCCCTGTTCCTGACGCTGCGCTTCATGCACGACATGACCGGCAACTGGGGTTTCGCCATCATCCTCGTGACCCTGCTGCTGAAGCTCGCGTTCTTCCCGCTGTCCGCCGCAGGCTACAAGTCGATGGCCAACATGCGTCGTGTACAGCCGCGCATGGTTGCTCTCAAGGAACGCTTCGGCGACGACCGCGCGGCGCTCAACCAGGCCATGATGCGGCTCTACAAGGACGAGAAGATCAATCCGCTCGGCGGCTGTCTGCCTATCGTCATCCAGATCCCGGTGTTCATCGCGCTGTACTGGGTGCTGCTCGAGAGCGTGGAGATGCGCCAGGCGCCGTTCATCCTGTGGGTGCGCGATCTGTCGGAGAAGGATCCCTTCTTCGTGCTGCCGCTCCTGATGGGTCTCAGCATGTGGGGTCAGCAGAAGCTGAACCCCGCGCCCATCGACCCGATGCAGGCCAAGGTCATGCAGATCATGCCCATCATGTTCACCGTGTTCTTCGCGTTCTTCCCCTCGGGCCTCGTGCTCTACTGGTTCGTGAACAACATGTTGTCCATCGGCCAGCAGTGGCAGATCACCCGCGCCATCGAGGCCAAGGCCTCCTGACCTGACTCGAGTGACGGCGACTGACACCATCGCCGCCGTCGCCACACCGCCTGGGCGCGGCGCGCTCGGCGTGGTGCGTGCGAGTGGTTCGCTGGTCCCGCGTCTCCTCGCCTCCCTGGTGGGCAGCGTGCCAGCGCCTCGCAGTGCCACGCTCCGGTCGTTCACGAACGGCCACGGGGAAGTGCTGGACCGCGGCCTGGTGCTGTACTTCCCTGCGCCGGCCTCCTACACCGGCGAAGACCTGTGCGAGTTCCATGCGCACGGCAATCCCCATCTGCTGCGCGCGTTGCTCGATTGCCTCTATGCGCTCGGCGCCCGTCCGGCGCGACCCGGTGAATTCACCGAAAGAGCGTTCCGCAACGGCAAACTGGATCTCGCCCAGGCGGAAGCCGTGGCCGACGTCATCGAAGGCAGTTCACTGCGTGCGACGCTGTCCGCCCTGCGCAGCCTGCGTGGCGAGTTCTCCCGCCAGGTTACCGAACTCGTCGCGCGCCTCACCGACGCCCGCGTCGCGCTCGAAGGCAGCATCGACTTTCCCGACGACCTGCCGCCCGCGGCCACGGCCGAGCGAGAATGCGCGCGCATCGTCGCCCTGCGAGATGGCCTGACGGCCCTGCTCGGCCGAGCTCGACACGGTGCGCGGCTCGCGGCGGGCGCGAGCGTTGCCATCATCGGCGCGCCCAACGTGGGTAAGTCGACGCTCCTGAACGCGCTCGCCGGAGAAGAGCGGGCCATCGTGAGCCAGGTGCCCGGGACCACGCGGGACGTCATCGCGGTAGACCTCGAACTTGGGGGCATGGCATTGCGGCTGCACGACACCGCGGGTCTCCGCGCGAGCGCGGACGAAATCGAGCTGGAAGGCATGCGGCGCGCGGCCCAGGCGATGACGAGCGCCGACCTCATTCTCCTGGTGACCGACGATCCGAAAGTGCGGTCGGTCGCGGCACACCTCGACGCGCTTGGCGATCCCTGTGTAACAGATGTAAGCAACGCAGCCGTCGTGATCGTGCACAACAAGATCGATCGTGTGCCCCGCCAACCCGGCCGCGAGCGGTGCGTCGACGCCGAACACGTCTTCATCGCCGCGCGCGACGGACAGGGCCTCGAGCTGCTGCACGCGACCTTGCAGGACAGCCTGGCCCTCACGGTCGCCGACGAAGACGAGTTCACCGCGCGCGCCCGTCATCTCAGGGCCCTCGAGCTGGCGCGCGACGAACTTGGCCACGTGGATCTCCAACGCTGCAACGACGCGCCAGAACTAGTAGCGGAGTCGCTGCGCCGCGCGGCCGAGACGCTCGCGACGATCACTGGCGATGCCAGCAGCGAGGCGCTGCTGGGGGAAATATTCGCGCGCTTCTGCATCGGAAAGTAGAGAAAGGAATTCTGAGGAACGCTCAGGACTTCTCAGCATCTCCATTTCCCCATAAGTGCCTGCGATTTCGGCACCTTTTCGTTCCTCTCCGGATCTATGGCTTCTTGACGAAGCCATTCCGAATCGTGACCATGGCTACGACCACCGCCAAAATGGACACACTCGATGGAGGCGCCATGGTCACAACATGGACACAGGGACTCAGCAATGGCACTCACAGATACCGCAATTAAGGCCCTGAAACCCCGCGTAACGGCCTACGCGAAGGCGGACGGCCACGGGCTGGTAATCGAGGTACTCCCAACCGGCTCGAAGGTCTGGCGGCTGCGCTACCGCCTCAGCGGGCGGCAAGAAAAGGTCACCATTGGCCCCTACCCTGAATTCACCTTGGCAGAGGCTCGTGACAAGGCAGCAGACATGCGCCGCCTAGTCGCTCGCGGGGAATCCCCAGCCGCAACCAAACGTCGCGAAAAGGCCGCCGCGCGTAACCCAGACATCGTCGCCGAATTCGCCAAAGTGTGGATGTCCGAAGTCGTTGCTAAGGACCGCAAGGACACCACACAGATCCAACGCTACATCGACAAGGACATCATCCCCGCGATCGGCAACCGCCGCCTTTCCGAGGTTAAACCTGCCGACGTACTCGCTATCTGCGACCGTATCAAGAAGCACCGCGGGGCTGACCAGACCGCGTTACAGGTACGCGGCGTCATCAAGAGGATGTACGCGTATGCCGTTGCTCGCCAGCTAGTGCAATTCAACCCTGCTGCCGCCATTGAGGCTCGATACATCGCCACACCCAACGCACGGGAGCGTGTCCTTTCGGCGGCAGAGGTCGGCCGTCTGTTCCGAGCCATAGATCAATCCAACATGCGTCGCAGCCTCAAGCTGGCACTCCGCTTACTCATGCTAACGATGGTGCGCAAGTCCGACCTGATCCTAGCTCGCTGGGAGCAAATAGATTTCGATGCGGCCGAGTGGCACATCCCCACAACGAAAACGGGCGTTCCGCATATCGTTTACTTGTCTGTGCAAGCCATTGCGTTATTCGAAGAGGCGCGCAGACTTGCGTGCGGTTCGGAGTGGGTGCTGCCGTCACGTTCCACATTAGCAAAACCCATCGACCGAGCGACGCTTAACGTCGCCATCAAGGCTATGGACCACGATCTAGACTCGTTCGTCCTTCACGATTTCCGACGCACCGCGAGCACTCATCTGCACGAATCGGGGTTCGCCCCAGACGTGATTGAAGCAGCACTCGCGCACACCATTGGAGGTGTCCGGGGCGTTTACAACCGAGCGCAGTACGCTACGCAACGTCGCGACATGTTGCAGGAATGGGCGAATATCGTCGATCGCTGGGCAGCTGGAGCCAAAATCATCCCCGCCAAATTCCCCTCCGTTCGAACGGGCACGAGGTAGGACGCGCCCTCGAACGACAGCGATCTATATCGCTATTGAACTGCCCGAACTGGCTGGCTTGCAAAAATTCAATGGTGCGGCGCCCGTCGCGTTCATAGTCTAAGAAAGTCCAGATGGAAGGCAGCGTTTCCGAAGAATCCAACGAAGCCACGCTTGGCAGTGGTGTCTGTCCATTCTGCGGCGCTGGCGGTGCCCATCCCTTCGATTGGGATTCTTGGCGCTGCGGAACCTGTAACCGCGAATACCCAACGAGCGCCTCGAAGTGCCGCTCTACTGGATGTTGGGAATTTGCGTCACATGAAAACTACTGCACTCGACACCTGCCTCGGGGGTTACACCTGCTCGATCAAGAATCCTATTCGGTGCTAGTCACGGATCTCTTTCATTTCATGGACCAAGAAGGGCAAAAGCTGGAAACGGGATTTCCAACTTGGGAGGCGGCTCGCAATTATGCCCGCGCCAAAACATGGTCATCTGTCCAAGGGCATAAGAAAGCAGGCCTGAGCGCCGACGAAGTGAAACGGCTATGGATGGCGTTCGGCGAGTCCGCAATCGTCATCGGTGGCCCAAGCTACTCAGCGAAAGACGAAATCGACTACTTCCTTCATCATGACCCCCGCCCCGAGGACAGTGACGATTCACGAATCGTCCGCGCCACAGAACCGCAGCAGCAAAATCCTCAAAAAATTCAAATAACGGCATCTCTTCGACCCGCTCCAGAATCCTTGCTGAGCACTTCCCAGGCACGATTTTATTTCCCATCAATTCGAATTGAACCCGTCGGCGCCTGGGCACTTACCGGCCTGCTCTTGGGAATCGCGATTGGCCTCGTTCGTATAAACGTGCATCTGCCCCACTCAACCTACCAGTCGTTGTATTTGCTTGAGCAGCTTATCTGGTTTGTCGACGGTGGATTCTTGTTGCCGATTTGGGGAAGTACTGCCGGGAGGAAAATGGAGAGAAATCTAGCTTGGTTGCTGTTTTTCGCTCTATGGGGCATTGCCACCTGTGCCTTTATCGCGCTGGTGTTCCATTGGATTTGAACTAGCAGTTCGCTTAGCAAACCGCGTTTTGAAGTTGCCGTGTGACACGAAGAGCCATCCAGAGACGCTATTGTGGTCAAATCGAAATTTCCTATCCGTCATCCTCCATCTCGAAAATCGCCTATCGCGGTTTCTGGATGGGGCGCTGCCGCAGAATTTGAACGCTCCAGCGAATCCGCGGAGAAAGAACCGGGCACACTCTGGTTTCGCGACCCTGAGAAACTTTTAGCTGCTGTCGTCCAACACGCTATTTCGTCGCCCACATTCGCGCGAGACTTCGTTACAGCGGCGGGAACTCTAGCTTCGGCCCCACACGCCAAAGAGCTTCGAACCGCGTTTAAGGCCGCTCTTATCGCGGACGCGCCGAAAACACCAGGACGAGCCACGAAAGAGCTCTGGTTCTGCACAATGCTAGAGAATGACTACGTTGTCTTGTGTGAGGTGCACGGGATGAAATCGGGAGACGCATACGCACTCGTCGGTAAACTCCGGCACCTCACCGCCAGCCGTGTTCGGCAGCTTGTTGCTCGCAGCAAGGCTCACTGGGCCGCTGCCAGGAAATCGACCATTTCCAAGCAAGACGATTTAAAGCAGGAATGATTAGATGTCCCTCCAATTATTGAGAGGGACTACCAATGCTTGACCGTTTCCTTCGCCGCGACGCAGTCGAATCCCTGACTGGTCTTAGCCGCTCCGCAATCTATGCCGCTATGCGGGCTGGGACTTTTCCCTCGCCCGTTCGCATCGGCAAATCGGCCGTTGCTTGGCGTGCCTGTGAAATCGAAGACTGGCAAGCCGCGCGAATCGCCGCCACCCGCCTGCGTAACGCAGGTTAAGCCGAATTCTACCTAAACACGCTTCGCGACCCGTCTTTCCGCGAGATGGCCGTGAACGACGCAAACCTCGATAACAAAAGACAGGCGCTCGAGATCTGATATGTCAGCACGGTCGAGCAGACGAGGTCCGAAATCGGGCCAATCCCATGAACCCGGCCCTTTCGTTGCACTGAGCCGGCGCTTTCTCAGGAGCCGCACGATGCTCGAATTGAGCGCCCACGCAATGAAACTATTCTTCGATGTGCTTGCGCAATACGACGGCTACAACAACGGTGACATGTGCCTAGCGTGGTCAGTGATGAAGACCCGTGGGTGGTCGTCGCGTGACACGTTGGCAAAAGCACGGGCTGAGTTGCTCGCCAGCGGTGTTCTCGAGATTTCCCGACAGGGAGGACGCCACAAGGCCACACTATATGCATTAAGCATATTCGCTGTGAACGACTGCAAGGGGAAGCTGGACATCGCGGCCACTCGGGCACCTAAAAGCCTATGGCGGGAGACCGAAAATCCGCCGGAGCCCCTCTGTGCGCCCCAACCTGACAAAAATCGTGACCCGCCTGGCGGGTCAATCAGCCATTCAATGACCCGCCCGGCGTGTCAATAAATTCAACACTTCGTGCGATTGTCCCGGTTAGCGGGCCATATAGGGTACTTTTTCGACGCACTTTGACCCGCCGGCCGTGCACCTTTCTAGATAGCCATTCCAGGCACCCAATTGCTCAGATTCGTTGAGAGGCATTGTGGTTAAGGCAATCCGGTTTCATTTGTCGATGTCGGCGACTGCGAGGAAGAAAAATGGGCAAGCGAATTGAGCTCTCCGAGATTCCCAAATCTGGACGAGCGTCGATAAGGATTGCGCTTGATCACTTCAAGGGCCGAAAAGTGGTCGACATCAGACTATGGTTCCTGCCAAAAGGCTCGGATACCTTCGTGCCGAGCCAAAAGGGGATCACGGTCGATGCAAACCAGTTCCTCCATTTGGCTGACGCGATTAACGTTGCTTCAATCCGATTGATTGCGAATGACCTTTGAGCGCCGTACCAGCCCATGGCAGCCAAGCATGTGGCCAATACTCGGATGCGACCCTGCAACCTACCGAAATAGGGGTGATTTTGACCTTTTGAGCTAACAAGGCGACGAATTGACAACACAGGCCTCAAAGCACGTCGCGCGCGCGTTTTTATATATAGGGGGGAGCGGGAGTCCAGAATTTGAGGCCGCACGCGGTGGCACGTACCAAAAAAGGCACCTTTAGCTACGAACGTCGAAGCGGCAGCTCGAGCCCGCACTCAATCATTACTTGAGTATGAGCTTGGTTGAGAGCGCCGATCTCGAGGGAGGTGGAGACAATGCGATCGATATACTGGATCAAGCCTGGAGCGTTGCCGGGCGACATACTGGCCTCGTTGCCGCCTGACGTGGCCTCGGCCGAGGATGTCCGGCTGTTCCGCTGGGAGGGAAGGCCCGCGGTTGTCATCGTGCCGTCGGGCGTCTCCGCGCCGGCGCCCGAGAGCTCTATGCTGGCTTGGGTTTCGAACGATGCCGGGTCGAGCTGGATCCCTGTAGCGCCGAACGAGATCGGACGGGACGCCGCGCGAGGATACGCCGAGCCAATCGCTGTCTCTTCTATGCGGGAGCTGTTGAGCATCTCGAGCCCGTCGCGAGACGCATAACGCACCCCACGAATGTTGGCGCCGCCCCAAACATGCGGTGCCGCGTATCGTGGCAGCCCTTGCACGCGACTTTCTCAAGTGCAGCCTCGTGGGTTTTCGGCAGCCAGCGGGGCTGCTTGCACTCCTCGAGCCCCGTACACTCCACTACGCCGCCGACGAAGCCCCGGACGCGAGCGTGCGCCGCCGGCGACGCGAGTTAGGAAGCGAAGTCCGGGTACGCAAGCTAGGTCCACTCAAGTTGCCCGTCGAACAGAACCCTCACGCCCACCGCCAGCCGCAGGAACAGCAGGCCGTCGTCGGCCCGCCCCTTGTCGAGCTCGAGCTCGATCTGGCCGGATGGCCCCTCCGTGGCCCAGTCGGGATTAGGCTTCCCGCGGGGTTCCTCAATGGACTGCGGCTCGTCAGGGAGCGGCTGCTCGAACGCCCCCTCAATCACCTGCGAGCGCGCGCCGAGCGCGTCGGCCGCGACTACGTCGCCGGTCGCAGGGCGTGCGGTCGATCAGCGCCCCGCCGTCGGAGCACGCGCCCCGGTGCTCCAAGCCGCCGATCATGGCACCCACCAGCGCGTCGACCACTAGCGCCTCGCCGTCCGAAGGTCGATACATGCCGCTCATGTCTTCAGACCCGCCCTGGCCGCGCAGGAGCTCGCTCACAGTGCCGCGGGCCGCAAGCCCTTGGGGGCGATGTTGGCCGCGCGCCCAACCTCACTCACCTCGCTAGGTAGGAGC
>JAIEQK010000315.1 GCA_019747795.1 Gammaproteobacteria bacterium
ACGTCGAGGCGGGCGCGGCGGCCTCGTTGGGGGACGCGGCCGCTTCGGCCGGTGCGACGCTGTCCTCCGGCGCCTCGCTCGGCGCCGGCACGGCGGCGCCGTCTACCGCGGCCGGCGGGCTCGCGCCATCGGCGCTGCCGTCGGCGTTCATGGTCGTGCCGTGATCGCCCCGCAGCACCACGATGCTGATGCGACGGTTGATGGGCGCACGCGGCTGGCTGGGATCGAGCAGGTCGGAGGAGCCGAGACCAACGACGCGGCCAATCTTTTCCTCCGCCAGGCCGCCGTTCAACAACTCGCGACGCGCGGCGTTGGCGCGGTCGGCGGACAGCTCCCAGTTCCCATAGTCGCCGTTCCGCGCGTAGGGCGTGGCGTCGGTGTGGCCGGAGATGCTGATGCGGTTCGGCGCCTCGCTCACGACTTTCACGATCTCGTGCAGGATGTCACGCGTGTAGGGCTGTAGCCGCGCGCTGCCCTGGTCGAACATCGCGCGGTTCTCCTTGTCGACGATCTGGATGCGCAACCCCTCGGGCGTGATGTCGAGCAGGATCTGGTCGGCGAACTCCTTGAGCGCCTTGCCGGCGTCCACGACTTCCTTCAGTTCGTCCATCATCTGCACCATGCGCGCGCGCTCGATCTGCTCTTCGTCGAGCTGCACGTCGGGGCCGTTGCGGGTGCTGTTCTCTTCGTCCTGCGACTGGCCGCTGAAGGGATTCTTGCCACGGCCGGTCAGGATGCCCGAGCCGCCGTTCAGGGCCGGGTTGCCGCCGCCGTTGCCGTCGAAACCGACCTTGGCCATGGGGTCGTTGAAATAGGACGAGATCGAGGCGCGCTGCTCGACGGTGGTGGACGCCATCAGCCACATCAAGAGGAAGAAGGCCATCATCGCCGTCACGAAGTCGGCGAACGCGACCTTCCAGGCGCCGCCATGGTGCCCATGGCCGCCCTTCTTGATCTTCTTGATGATGATCGGCGCGGCGGACTGGTTCGCGGCCATGCTCAGCGGACTCCGGCCGTCACTTGCCCTTCACGCGGTTCTCGAGCTCCGAGAACGAGGGCCGGTCCGGCCCGCCGATGGCCTTGCGACCGAACTCGATGGCGATCTGCGGCGCATAGCCCTGGGCCGAGGCCACCAGCGTGTTCTTGATGGCGAGGAACATCTGCGCCTCGTCCGCGGCCATGTGCTCGACCGCGGTCGCCATCGGACCGACGAAACCGTAGGCGAGCAGGATGCCCAAGAAGGTGCCGACCAGCGCCGCCGCGACGTGGTGACCGAGCTCCGCCGGCGGTCCGCCGATGGCGCCCATGGTGATGACGATGCCTAGCACCGCGGCGACGATGCCGAAGCCCGGCAGGCCGTCGCACACGCGGGTGAGCGCGGCGGCCGGCTGGTGGCCGTCGTGATGGTGGGTCTCGAGTTCGACGTCCATCAACGCGTCCAGCTCGTAGGGACTGGTGATGCTGCCCGCGGCCAGAAGACGCAGGTAGTCGGTGACGAACTCGATCAGATGGTGGTCGGACATCAGGTTCGGATACTTGCCGAAGATCTCGCTGGACTCCGGTTTGTCGACGTCGCCTTCCAGCGCCATCATGCCCTGCTTGCGCGCCTTGACCAGCAGGTCGTAGAGCAGGGCCAGGGTGTCCATGTAGAGCTCTTTCTTGTACTTCGAGCCCTTGAGCAGCTTGGGGATCGCGCCGAAGGTGGCCTTGATCACCTTCATCGGGTTGGCGATGACGAAGGCGCCCAGCGCGGCGCCGCCGATGACCAGGAGTTCGTAGGGCTGCCACAGGGCCGCCAGCTCGCCGTGGGACAGGACGAAGCCGCCGGCCACGCAGCCGAGCACGAGGACGATGCCGATGATGAAGAACATGGGTCGCGTGGAACTCTTGCCAGGACTACTCGAGGCTACTTAGCGGCAGTGCGGCAAGGCCGCTTGAGCACCCGTGCCGCGCGGCGCGACGTGCGCATGGCGCGGCGGCCGGTACAATCCCCAGGCACCACGCTCGAGGGGAGGGTTCGATGGACAAGCAGGCGTTCTATGCCGCGGCGCGCACCGACGTGCGCGGCCCGTTGCACGGCATCAAGGTGGTCGAGGCCACCACCACCTGGGCGGGGCCGATGGCGGCCTGCCTGCTGGCGGATTTCGGCGCGACGGTCGTGAAGGTCGAGCACCCGGCTGGCGAGGTGTGCCGCAAGCTGCCGCCCATGCTCCCCGATTCCGCGCTGTCCATGGCCCATGAGACCGTCAACCGCAACAAGCGCAACGTGTCGCTCGATCTGCGCAAGCCGCAGGGGCGCGAGATGTTCCTGGCGCTGTGCCGCGACGCCGACATCGTGGTCGAGAACTTCAAGCCCGGCACGCTCGCGGGCTGGGGCGTGGGCTACGCCGATGTCGCCGCGGTGAAGCCGGACATCATCTACGTCTCGGTCAGCGGCTACGGCCAGTTCGGGCCGCTGTCCGATCGTCCCGCCTACGACCCCATCGCGCAGAACTTCACCGGCTGGACTTCGCTGAACGGCGATCCGGCCGGCGGCCCGACCAAGGCGCCGACCTTTCTCGGCGACGACCTGGCCGGCATGCACGGTGCGCTCGGCGCACTCGCGGCGCTTCAGCACCGCAACCGCACCGGCGAAGGTCAGCACGTCGACGTCGCGCTGATCGACGGCCTGCTCTACCAGAGCAACGGCAATCTCACGGCCGGCGCGCTCGGCATGCCGCTCACGCGCTACGGCAACCAGTTCGCGCTCGCCGCGCCGGTCAACGTCTACCGTTGCAGCGACGGCAGCATCTACGGGGGCGTGTTGCTGGACAGCCATTGGCGCGCGCTATGCGGCCTGCTCGAGCGCCCGGATCTCGCGTCGCTCGTAAATGCCGAGCGCATCGCGCGCCGCGACGAACTGGACGGCCTGGTGGCGGCCTGGTGCGCGGCGCACTCGGTCGCCGAGGTCACGGCGCTATGGACCGAGGCTGGCATCACCGTGACGCGCGTGCAGTCCTATGCCGAGGCCTCCGGCCATCCCCACGTCGCCGCGCGGGACATGCTCCAGCCCACCACGCTCGCCGACGGCCGCACCGTGCCGCTGACCGGGCCGGCCGCCAAGTTCTCGCGCACGCCGACCCGGGTGCACGAGCCGGCCGCGACGCTCGGCCAGCACAACGCGGAGATCTATGGCGAACTCGGCTACGACGCCGCGGCGCTCGCGCGCCTCAAGGATGAGGGTGTGATCTGAGGCCGCGCCGTGCCGATGGGCACCTGACGGCCTTCGCCATCACTCACCACATCGTCACCCTCGCGAAAGCGAGGGTCCATGGGCGGTCGGCGAAGCCGATGGATTCCCGCTTGCGCGGGAATGACGGGTTGTATGAGTCGATGGGCACCTGACGGCCTTCGCCATCACCCACCACATCGTCACGCTCGCGAAAGCGAGGGTCCATGGGCGGTCGGCGAAGCCGATGGATTCCCGCTTGCGCGGGAAAGACGGGTTGTATGAGTCGATGGGCACCTGACAGCCTTCGCCATCACTCACCATATCGTCACCCTCGCGAAAGCGAGGGTCCATGGGCGGTTGGCGAGGTCGATGGATTTCTGCTTGCGCGCTACAGCAGCACGAAGGCGAGGGCCGCCACTATGGTGGGGGGCAGGGCGGCCGCGAACAGCCCGGCCGGGCTCACCGCCTCTTCGGCGAAGCTGCCCTTCAGGATCGCGATGCCGGCCGGGTTCGGCGCATTGGCGATGACGGTGAGCCCGCCGCCGCTGACCGCGCCCGCCACCACCGCGTACTGGAAGTCGGGCGACACGCCCTCCACCAGCGAAGCGAGATAGGTCAGGGCCGCGTTGTCGGTGATCGCGGTCAAGGCGGTGGACAGGTAGAAGAGCGCGGTCGGCGAGACCGCCGTCAGAGCGTCCTCCAGCCACCAGCGCTGCAGACCGCCCAGCACCACCAGCCCGCCGAGGAAGAAGGCCACCAGCAGCCCCTCGCGCAGGATCAGGCGGTCCTGGTACTCGCTGTAGGCCTCGCAGTAGCCGAGAAACAGCAGGAAGAGGCCAAGGAACAGCGTCGGATGGTGGGCGAAACCGACCACCGCGACGAGGAAGGCGAAGTGCACGGCGGCCACGAACGCCGGCACCCGCAGACGCGCGCCGGCGTCGTCGCAATGGCCCTTGGCGATGATCTCGCGGCGGAACAGCGCGGACAGCACGAAGCCGTTCACCAGCACCGCGAGCGCGGCCTTCCAACCGAAGGTCAGCAGCATGAAGCTCGAGTCCCAGCCCCACTTGGACGCGACCATCAGCACCGGCGGCGCGGCGAAGCTGGTCAACGTGCCTCCGATGGAGACGTTCACGAACAGGGTGCCGAGCGTCGCGTACTTGAGCGGCGCGCCGAGTCGATAGCGGAAGAAGCCGTCGCGCAGCGCGAGCGCGGCGAGCGTCATCGCCGCCGGCTCGGTGATGAAGGACCCGAACAGCGGCACCACCGTCAGGCACAGGAAATAGAGCGTCAGGCGCCGGTCGACCGGCACCGCGATCGCGAGCCACTGCATGGCCGCCATCACCGTGCTCAGCACCGGCCGGCTGGCGGCGACCACCATCACCACGAACACGAACATCGGCTCGCCGTAGTTGCGGCTGTCGACATAGGCGATGGTCGCGGCTTCCCCCTGCAAGGCGAACAGGCAGGCGACCAGCGCCAGGGCCCACACGCCGAACACCACCTCGACCTCGGCGAGCAGGTGCCACAGTCCCGCGTGGCGCGGCTGCAGGTGGCCGAGACGCGCGATGAGCTTGGTCGAAAAGGTGTGCAGCACCGCGAGCGCGAACAGCGCGCTGGCTGCGAGTTCGACCAGACTTGGGCTCGCAGGGGACATGGTCAACAGGGGATGCGGCCTCGAGTGCGTCAGGCCGGGGCAGGCGCGACGTGGTGGACGAAGGGGCGGGGCGCCCGCCTCACATCACGAAATGCACGAGGTCGGGATTGTCGTCGCTGGCCTCGTCGCCGAGCGCGAACACGCCGCTGCCCTGCAGCACCATGCTCGTCTTGCGCAACTCCTGGCGTCGTCCGTCGCTGAAGCGCACGAAGGTGCCATTGGTGCTGTCGTCGGTGAGGTGGTATTCGCCCTCGCGGTACTCGATGCGCGCGTGGAAGCGCGACACGCGGTCGCGCCGAATGCGCAGATCGCAATCGCTGACGCGGCCCAGGGTGAAGGCGCCGACGTGGGTGGCGAGGTCCCAGGTGAGGCCGCGCCACTCGACCTTGAGCTGGGGAGGACGACGGAAGAACTGTTTCAGAATGCCGCTCGCCGCGACCCGCGTCTCGGTGGTCTCCTCCAGGCTCTGGTCCTTGAGCTTCTCCCACTCGAGGCGCCGACGCAGCTGCTCGCGCACGTCGGTCGAGACTTCGTGGCGCAGAAAGCTGTTCTCTTCGCGCAGCACGTACTTCAGGAGCTCTTCGCACCACTGTTCGGTGACGTCGGCCGGATTGAAGTACTGGCGGCGTTCCACCAGTTCGTCGAAGTTGCGCGTCAGGAGCTGCACGGCCGCGTGCTCGAGGTCGATGCTGAACTGCACGAGCACGGGAATGGTGCCGTCGATGCCGACGACCGCCTTCTGGTTGGGGCCGCGCGCGTCGGTCACGCGCAGCACCTTGATGGGCGCGCCATGCTGGCGCAGCCGATCCGCCCAGGCGGTGGGCGAGGCGCCGGCGGTGGTCACCTCAAGGGGCCGCGGACGCGCCAGCCGCAGCGCGCAGCGCAGGCTCACGGTCTGCGGGGGGCGGCCCTCGGCGCTGATGTCGTACTGGCCCTGCAGGAAGCCCGGCACCTCGCCAACGCCGGGGATCTTGAGCGTCACCGGCGCTTCGTCGCCGAGAATGCGCAGCTGCTTGACCAGGTCACCCAGCACCTGGTGGATGCGGAACAGGGCCGGCAGCGCCACCGCGAGCAGATCCTGCGCACGGTTATCGTCCTGCGTACCGCGAGTGGCAGCCTCCTTGGCGGCCGCGCGTTTCTTCAGATCGTCGAGCAGTCCCATGCCTGGCCTCGATGCACGCGACCGCCAGGCGGCCGAGGAACGACGCGCCGCGCGCGTCGATGAATGCCCGGCAGTCTACCACCGGCATATGGCACACAGCCGGTCAGGGTGCACGAAATCACCGCGCAATATGCGTGTAGGCGTGGGACGGACAGGCTGTCGGAGGAGAGGAGGAGAGGGCCCCTCACCACAGGGGTGAGGGGCTGAAGGCAGGCCGCCGCGCCGAGCGGCGCGGCGGCTAGGGCAGGGTGGCTCAGATGACGGCTTCGTCGACCTTGTCCATGAACTGCGACAGGTCGACGTTCTCGCCGACCATGAGGTCCGTGCGGCGCAGGAAGTTCGGGTTGACGAACCACACTTCGAGCGGCAGCACCACCAGCGACAGCACCATGTTGATCAGCATGATGGCCACCAGCAGCACGCCCATGTCGGCCATGAACTTCAGATCCGACAGGAAGTACCACGGCATGATGGCGAGCAGCATGATCGACGCGGTGAACATGATCGCCTTGCCGGTGGTGGTCAGCGAGGCGAAGATGGCCTTCTTCAGATCCTGCTCCTGCGCAACGTACTCCTCGCAGATGCGCGACAGCAGGTAGATGCCGTAGTCGATACCCACGCCCACGCCCATCACCGCCACGATCGCGGCGTTGATGTCGAGGCCGATGCCAATCACATGCATCGCGGCCATCAGCATGAAGTTCGACAGGTTCACCGGCACCAGCAGCAGGAAGGCCGCGACCACCGAACGGTAGGCGTACCAGGCCAGGAAGAACACGCCGATGTTCACGCAGCCGAGAATCAGCCAGTGGTACTTCTTCACCACGTTGTTCATCGCCTGCTGGAGCGCGATCACGCCGGTGGCGATACGCACCTTGAACTCCGGATGGTCCAGACCCGCCTTTTCGCCGGCCGCGAAGGCCGAGGCGAGCGCCGCGTCCACCGTGCCCTGCTTGTTGTCGCGGAACCAGGCCGAGACCGTCGAATCCTGGAACTCGAAGTCGGCGACGTGGCTGAAGTTGATGGCGTTGGAGCCCATCAGCGCGGCGAAGCCGGCGGCCGAAATCGCTTCCGGCGTCGGGTCGAGCGGCATCCACTTCGGGTTACCGCCGGCGAACAGGCGGTTGATGTCACGCATGTAGTCGGAGAACGACAGCGTGGCGCGCGGCGGCAGGTTGGGATCGGAGCGATCCGACTCCAGCGAGCGCTGCATCTCGGTCGCGACCTTCACGACGTCCGGCGTGTTCACCACGCGGTGGTCGTTCTTGCGCTCCTTGGCCTCCAGCACGATTTCCAGCGTGTTGGTGCCGGGGAAGTGCGCATTGATGGCGCGCGTGCCGGTATTGAACTCCGAGTCGTTCCACAGCAGGTTGGTGCCCTCGACCGGGTTGCCGACCTTGATCTGGGACGTCTCGTAGATCGACACGGCCGCCACGATCAGCACGATCACCAGGGTGACGCGCGCGGCGTTGCCGTAGGTGATGTGGGCGATGCCCTCGAGCAGCTTGGTCTGGCCGCGATGGAAGGCCGATTCCTTCTCCGCGCCACCGACGATCTTCTCGAGGTTGTTCGGCACCGGCAGGTAGGACAGCAGGATGGAGGCCAGGAACACGCCGGTCGGAATGATCCAGAATGCCCACCAGCCGCAGAAGATCGAGTGGTTGATCATCGTCTTGATCGGCGCGATGGCGATGAAGATGATGCCGAACACGTCGGTGAAGATGCCGAGGATCGACGGCGCCATCATGATCGCCATGGTGATCTCGGCGGCCAGCACCTTGTCCTTCACATGATTGAGCACCTCGTAGTAGCGCTCGGTGTACTGGATGCAGTGCGAGATGGAACGCGCCACCAGCAGCAGGGGCACGATCATGAGCAGCGGCTCGATGGGACGCTCGTACCAGCCGATGGTGCCGAAGCCCCAGATGCCGGCGGTCGCGGCGCTCGCCAGCGGCATGACGGTGCCGGCGATGTTGCCCATGTAGAACACCAGCAGCACCAGCATCACGCCGATGGTGGTGGCGAAGATGCGGTAGGTCTGGTGCTGCAGCTTGTACACCCAGCCAGTCAGGGCCGGCTGGCCGACGAGATGCACCTCGTGGTTGGCGTCGCGGTTCTTCTCGACCAGCTCCTGCACGTACTTGAACGCTTCGCCGTAGTCGATGGTGTCGAGGAAGGCGGCGTTGATCAGGGTCGCGGTGCTGTCGCCCGAGATGTAGAACATCTGCGCGCCGGAGGAGATGTTCACGCGGCGGCGGAACTCGGCGATTTCCTCCTCGGTCGCCGGCGCGTGATCGCTCATCAGCGGCTTGGTGTCGATGCCGTCACGCGTGGCTTCCGCGTAGCGCATCTTCTCCGTCGAGATGGAGATGATCTGGTCGTGGTCGACGTAGGGCGCGAGGTCGATGTCGCGCGTGATGTTGTAGACCTTGGCCAGCGTCTCCGGGTTGTAGATGTCGCCGTTCTTGTTCTTGACCATGATGGACATGGTCAGCGGGTTACCGAAGTTGCGATGCGCGAAGAAGATCTTCACGAACTCTTCGTTGGTCGGCAGGAAGTCGTTGTAGATCGTCCGGATCTCGACTTTCGGAAACTGGCTCATGAAACCCAGTGTCACGATGAGGAAGGCCATGCCCACACCGAAGCGGTGCGTCATGATCCATTTTGCTACTCGGAACCTCATGGAATGAAACTCTCCCGATGGTAATGATTATCTAGTTACGGCGCCGATCGTCCGGTTCATGGTCTCGTTCCGCCCCGCGTGGCGCGCCTCGTGACGGCGGTGAGGCCGTCTTCCCCGAAGCGCCGCGCGGGGGGTGACGTGGTGGTGGGGCGAAACCCGCATCACGTCACCGGCGCGAACGAAACCCGAGCCTGCGTCAGGCGACCAGCGCTCAACCCGCCAGCGTCTGCTGGATGGTCAACTTGCCGAGCTGCGACATGTGCACCTCGTCAGGTCCGTCGGCCAGGCGCACGGCGCGAGCGTAGGAGAAGATCTCCGGCAGCACCGTGTCCTGGCAGACGCCCATGCCGCCATGGGCCTGCATCGCTCTGTCGGCGACGGTCTGGCACATGGTCGGCACGGAAATCTTGATCATGGCGATGGCGTCCTTGGCCAGCTTGTTGCCCTCGCGGTCCAGGCGATCGGCGGCCCACAGCGTCAGCAGGCGGGCCTGCTCGATCTCGCAGCGGGACTTGGCGATGTCCTGGCGGATGCTCGACTGGTCAGACAGCTTCTTGCCGAAGGCCACGCGGCTCTCGACCCGCTTGCACATGATGTCGAGCGCGCGCTGCGCGGCGCCGATGAGGCGCATGCAGTGATGGATACGACCCGGGCCGAGGCGACCCTGCGCGATCTCGAAGCCGCGGCCCTCGCCGAGCAGCAGGTTCGAGGCCGGCACGCGCACGTTGGTCAGGCGCACCTCGCCGTGACCGTGGGGCGAGTGCAGATCGTTAAGCACGCGCAGGGGGCGCAGGATCTGGAAGCCCGGCGTGCCCGCCGGCACCAGGATCATCGACTGCTGCACGTGACGGGCCGCCGATGGATCGGTCTTGCCCATCAGGATGTAGATCTTGTTGCGCGGGTCGAATACGCAGGAACTCCACCACTTGCGCCCGTTGATGACGTACTCGTCACCGTCGCGCTTGATGGAGGTCTCGACGTTGGTCGCGTCGGAGGACGCCACCTGCGGCTCGGTCATCAGGTAGGAGGAGCGGATCTCGCCGGCGAGCAGGGGCTCGAGCCAGCGCTTCTTCTGCTCCGGGGTACCGTAGCGCGCAAGCACTTCCATGTTGCCGGTGTCGGGGGCCGAACAGTTGAAGACTTCGGAAGCCCAGTGCACGCGGCCCATTTCCTCGGCCAGCGGCGCGTATTCGAGATTGGTCAGGCCGGGGCTGTAGTCGCTGTATTCGTGCGGCAGGAAGAGGTTCCACAGGCCCTGGGCCTTGGCGATTTTCTTCAGTTCCTCAATCTGCGGCGGTACAACCCACAGGTTCTGCGGGTCGTGATTGAAGGCGTAGATCTCATCCTCGATGGGATAGATGTGTTCGTGCATGAAGGCGCGCACCTGCTCCCGCAGTTGGCGCGACTTGTCGTTGAATCTGAAATCCACTAGACCCCCCCGGACCAGCATGGCGAGACAAAAAGCCGAGACAGTCTACCCGGTTATGCACGCCCAGACGACATTCCCCGATAGGGTTTTTCGTGCCTCGCCGGGCGGGGTGGCGAGGGGCCCTGAACGGCGGCGCGGCGCGCCGGCAGGCGGGCGAGGCGGGGCGGGGTCGACGCCCAGGCGGCCGAGCATGTCCATGGCTGTCATCTCGTGGCCGTTCGAAGCATGGCATTCTAGCCCCGCGCCCATCGGCAGGACTTGGCATCGATCAAGCCGCCACAGCGGGCGCTGGGGAAACGAATCATGCGCATGACAGGGGGACGCGTCGCGCTCGGCGCGGCGCTGCTGCTCGTGTCGGTGTGTGCCTGTGCCGCACCGCTCACGGTGCTGCTGACCAACGATGACGGCTACGACGCGCCGGGCCTGGCCGCGCTCCGCACGGCGCTGCTCGCCGCCGGCCATCGCGTGACAGTCGTCGCGCCGTTGCGCCAGCAGAGCGGCAGCGGCGTGCGCCTGACCCTGGGCGAACTCGCCGTACGGGCCGAGGGCGAGGGCGCATGGGCGGTGGACGGCAGCCCGGCCGACGCGGTCGCGGTGGGCCTGACGCGCCTGCTGCCCGCGCGCCCGGATCTCGTGGTGTCCGGCGCCAACCTGGGCCAGAACCTCGGCACCAACGTGGTCAGTTCGGGCACGGTGGGCGCGGCGGTGATGGCGGTGCAGTTCGGCGTGCCGGCGATCGCGGTGTCGGTCGGCCTGGATCTCGCCGAGGCGCACGCCAAGCCGGCGCCCTTCCCGAGCACGACCGCCGCCTATCCGCTCGCGGCCTCGACCGTGGTGCGGCTCGTCGAGCGCCTCGCGACCGCCGCGCGCGGCGGGCCGCTGCTGCCGCCCGACACGCTGTTGAACGTGAACGTCCCGGCACGACCCGCGGCCGCACTGGCCGGGGTGGCGCTCGTGCCGCTCGGCGCCCACGGCGGGTTCCGCTTCGACTACCCGCAGGTGGCGGAAGGACGGGTGCGCGCGGCGCTCGACGTGGATCCCGACGGGGCGCGGGACGCGCGCAGCGACACGGGACGTTTCGCGGCGGGCTGGATCACGCTGTCCGTGCTGCGCCCGGACTGGGCAGCGGAGGGGGCGCGGGCCGCTGAAGTTGCGACGCGTCTCGGTGACGTCGCGGGGCTCGCGCCGACGGCGCCTTAGCGCGCGCCGCGATAAGCTCATGCCGGCGCGCTCCTCACGCCTGCGCGCTGTGCCCGCCTAGACTCGCGCCACCAACCACTCGAACAGGGAGCAGCACAATGTCGGTAGACCCGGAACGTCTCAATTAACTCGTGCAACGTGCCTTCGGCGATCTGGCGGCCGGCGCCAGCGGCGTGATGGTCAGCCTCGGGCGACGGCTCGGCCTGTACAAGGTGCTGGCCGGCGCCGGGCCGCTCAGTTCCGACGAGGTGGCCGCCCGGGCCGGCTGCGCCGAGCGCTACGTGCGCGAGTGGCTGGCGAGCCAGGTGGCGGCCGAGTACCTCGTCTACCACGCGGCCACCCGGACCTACGAAATGACGCCCGAGCAGGCCATGGTGCTGGCCGACGAGAACAGCCCCTGCTACTTCCCCGCGGCCTGGGAAGTGACCGCGTCGATGTGGATGGACGAGGCGCGCTCGGCCGAGGTGTTCAGGACCGGCGAGGGCTTTCCCTGGGGTGAGCACCATCCGCGGCTGTTCTGCGGCGTGGCGGCGTTCTTCCGCAACTCCTACCGCGGCTCACTGGTGCCCGAGTGGCTGCCGGCGCTGGACGGCGTGGTGGACAAGCTCGGCGCCGGTGCACGGGTCGCCGACATCGGCACCGGCCACGGTCACTCGGCGCTGCTGATGGCGGAGGCCTTTCCGCGCTCGCGCTTTCACGGCATCGACGCGCACGCCGGCTCCATCGAGGCGGCCCGCGCCAATGCCGCGGCCGCCGGTCTCAGCGAGCGGGTGAGCTTCGAGGTGGCGAAGTCCACCACCTTCGTCGAGCGCGGCTTCGATCTCATCTGCTTCTTCGACTGCCTGCACGACATGGGCGACCCGGTCGGCGCCGCGCGCCACGCCGCGCAGGCGCTGGCGCCCGGCGGCACGGTGATGCTGGTCGAGCCCTACGCCGACGATCGCCTGGAGAACAACATCAATCCCGTCGCGCGGCTCTACTACAGCAGTTCGACGACGCTGTGCTGCGCCCATTCGCTGTCGGAGCCCGTGGGCCTCGCGCTTGGCGCGCAGGCCGGCGAGACGCGCCTGCGCAAGGTGTTCGAGGAAGCGGGGTATTCGCACTTCCGGCGCGCGGTGGCGACGCCGTTCAACCTCATCCTGGAAGCCCGCGTGTAGGTCGGGCTGAAGTCCGACATTCGTTCGAGAGCGCGATGTAAGCGCGTGAATCGAATGTCGGACTGAAGTCCGACCTACAGGGAGGGTTCACAGCAGCAGCTTGTTCACCTCGGCCGCGGCTTCGAGCTGCACGAGATGGCCGAAGCCATCCAGCACCGTCACCTTGACCTTGGCCGGCAGGCCGGCGGCGTGGCTCGCCGGGATGATCGCGTCCTTCGATCCCCAGATGACCTTGACCGGCACGTCGAGTCCATCGAGGTGCGCGCGCAGGTTCACCGTCTGCTGGCTGCCGTCCTGGAAGCCCCTGGCGATGGCGGTGAGCGCCGCGCCCACGCCGTCGATGCGCTTGAACTGCAGCATGTCGTTGATGAGCGTGCGCGTGACGAGCTCGGGGTCGGCCACCAGCTGTTCGAGCAGCGGCTTCATCTCCTTGCGCGAATCGGCGGCGATGAAGCCGTTGATGTAGGCCGCGTTGATCTCCGCGCCGAGGCCGGCCGAGGCGATCAGCGCGAGCGCGCTCACCCGGCCCGGATGATCGACCGCCGCCTGCAGCGCGACCGCGCCGCCGAGCGAATGCCCGATCAGCTCCGCCTTGTCGATGCCGACCGCGTCCATGAACGCGATGACCGTGGCGGCGAGGTGCTTCACCGAGCCGTCGTTCAACTGCTTGCTCGACTGGCCGTGACCGGGGAGATCCAGCGCATAGACGCTGGCGCTCGCCGCCAGCGGCTCCTGGGTGAACGCCCAGCGATCGGCGTCGCCACCGAAGCCGTGGATCAGCACGATGTTGCGCGCGCCGTCGCCCATCTTCGAGTAGCGCAGGCGGTAGCCGCCGGCCTCGACGAACTTCCAACCGTCGGCTGCGCCTTCCTCGGCGATTTCCGGCGGCACGTAGTTCTTCTGGAACTCGGTGATGAACTCGTCGACCTCGGCGTCCGTCACCTCGGCCGGCGCCAGCACGCCGAGCAGCGCGCCGATGGGCAGCACCTCGTCCGGCTGGGCGACGATGCGTCGCAGGAGCCCCGCGTCCAGTGCGTCGAAGGTGTTGGCGATTTTCTCGGTCTCGATGTCGAGCACGTGGTCACCGAGCTTGAGCTCGGTGCCTTCCGGCACCAGCCACTCCACCACCTTGCCCTCCTGCATGGAGAGGCCCCACTTGGGCATGGTGATGGGCACTATCCTGGCAGTGCTCATGCGGCATACCCCGCGGTCGCGCGCACGGCGGCGGCGATGCGCTCGACGCTCGGTACGTAGAGATCCTCCAGCTTGCCGTTGAACGGCACCGGCGTGTGCGGCGCGGTGACCATCTCGACCGGTGCCTTGAGTGAGGAGAAGGCCTTCTTCGCCACCAGCGCGGAGATGTCCGCGGCCATGCCGCAGCGCGGATGGGCCTCGTCGACCACCACCAGGCGGCCGGTGTTCTCCACCGATTCCAGGATGGTGTCCTCGTCGAGCGGCGACGTCGTGCGCGGATCGATGACCTCGCAGGACACGCCCTCCTTGGCGAGCGCGGCCGCGGCCTTGTTCGCCTGCTGCACCATGCGGCCGAAGGCGACGATGGTCACGTCGTCGCCCTCGCGCACGACATTCGCCTCGCCGAAGGGAATGGTGTAGGACTCCTCGGGCACTTCGCCTTCCAGCGTGTAGAGCACCTTGTGCTCGCAGAAGATCACCGGGTCGTTGTCGCGAATGGCCTGGATCAGGAGACCCTTCACGTCATATGGCGAGGAAGGGAGCACGACCTTGAGCCCCGGGATGTGGGTGAACAGCGGGTACAGGCACTGCGAGTGCTGGGCCGCCGCGCGGAAGCCCGCGCCGTACATGGTGCGGATGACCACCGGCGTCTCGGCCTTGCCGCCGAACATGTAACGGAACTTGGCCGCCTGGTTGAAGATCTGGTCGAAGCACACGCCCATGAAGTCGATGAACATGAGTTCGCACACCGGGCGCAGGCCCGAGGCCGCGGCGCCGACCGCGGCGCCGACGAAGCCCGACTCGCTGATCGGGGTATCGAGGATGCGATCGCCGTATTTCTTGTAGAGGCCCTTGGTCACGCCGAGCACGCCGCCCCAGGCGTCCATCTCGCCGTCCGAGCCGCTGCCGCCGACCACGTCCTCGCCCATGACGACGACGTTCTCGTCGCGCGCCATCTCCTGGTCCAGGGCCTCGTTGATGGCCTGCTGGTAAGTGATTTTTCTCGCCACGATGCCGCTCCTCAGTACTTGATGTAGACGTCGGTCAGGAGATCCGCGGGATCCGGATCGGGCGAGGACTCGGCGAAGGCCACCGCTTCGTCGATGAGCTTCGCCACCTCGTCGTCGATGGCCGCGAGCTGCTGCGGCGTGATGCCGTGCTCGCTCGTGACCTTGGCCGAGAAGCGCTTGATGCAGCACGCCTCCTCGCGCAGGCGCTGGACCTCGCCGGGCGGTCGATACTTCTGGTTGTCGCCTTCGAAGTGGCCGAAGAAGCGATCGAGCTTGTGCTCGATGAGCGACGGTCCCTCGCCGGCGCGGGCGCGCGCGGCGGCCTCGGCGAAGGCCTCGTGGACGGCGAAGAAGTCGTGACCGTCGACGATGCGGCCTGGCATGCCGAAACCGACCGCGCGCTGCGCGATGTCCTTGCAGGACACCGAGAAGCGACTGTCGGTGGCCTCGGCGTAGCCGTTGTTCTCGAACACGAACACCACCGGCAGCTTCCACACCGTGGCGAGGTTCATCGCCTCGAACACCGTGCCCTGGTTCGACGCGCCGTCACCGCAGAAGGCGACCGCGAGGCCCCCCTTGCCGCGGCGCTTGGCGGCCAGCGCCGCGCCGCACACCAGCGGCGGCCCGCCGCCCACGATGCCGTTCGCGCCCATCATGCCGGTATCCAGATCGGCGATGTGCATCGAACCGCCCTTGCCGTGGCAGGTGCCGGTCTTCTTGCCGTAGATCTCGGCCATCATGCCCTTCACTTCCACGCCCTTGGCAATGCAGTGGCCGTGGCCGCGATGGTTGCTGGCGAGACGATCGTCGTCGCGCAGCTGGACACCGACGCCGGTCGCCGAGGCTTCCTCGCCGGCATAGAGATGGACGAAACCCGGAATGCCGCCCTTGGCGAATTCGACGTGGACGCGGTCCTCGAATTCGCGAATGGTCTTCATCGTACGGTACGCGTCGAGCAGGTCCTCGACGGACAGCGCTTGCGCCATGAATGCTCTCCCCCTTGAGTTCGCGTGCGCTTCGAGCGCGGCGGCACGGGCCGCGCCGTCGCTATGGACGAGCGCACGGGCTAAGACTATAACAAGGCCACGGGCGCGAGATAGTTGTCGCCGCGCGCGATGGGCGCGGCCCGCCCGCTCACTGGCCTCAACCGGAGCGCGCCATGTCCTTTGCCGATCTCATCACGCGCATGACCCAGGCGATCGTGCGCAACGACGGCGCCGCGGCCGCCGACTGCTTCACCGACGACGGGGTCTACCACGACGTGTTCTACGGCGCCTTCCCCAAGGCGCGTATCCCGCTCATGGTCAGCGAGCATTTCCATCGCGACGCCAGCGACTTCATCTGGGATCTGCACGAGCCGGTGAGCGACGGGCGCGTCGGCTACGCCCGCTACGTATTCAGCTACGCCGGGCGCATGCCGGGCAGCGAAGGCCGCCGGGCGCTGTTCGAGGGCGTGTCCATCTGTACTCTGCGCGACGGGCGCCTGGTGACCTACCACGAGGTCGCGAACGCGGCGCCCGGGCTCGCCATGCTCGGCTTCGCGCCCGAGCGCCTCGTCAAGATCATCGGCCGCCAGGGCGAGGCGCTCGCCGCGCGCGGCGAGGCCGCCCACCACCTGCCGCGCTGAGCCGCGCGCGATGGAATCCCGCGACCTGCGGCGCGCGCCGCTCTCGGCGGCGGATTTCGCGCGCGCCGCGAGCGAGATCTACACCGCGCTCGCGCCGAGCCCGCAGATAGCCTGGCCGCTGCTGGCCGATCGCTGCGGCTGCGAGGTGTGGTTGAAGCACGAGAACCACCTCCCGACCGGCGCTTTCAAGGTGCGCGGCGGGGTGTGGTTCATGGCCCAACTGGCCGCCGCGCATCCCGAGTGCCCCGGCGTGGTGGCGGCGACCCGCGGCAATCACGGCCAGAGCGTGGCCTTCGCAGCCAGACGTCACGGCCTGCGCGCGGTGGTGGTGGCGCCGCACGGCAACAATCCGGAGAAGAACCGCGCGATGCGCGCGCTGGGCGCGGAGCTGATCGAGCACGGCGAGGACTTCAATGCGGCGCTCGACCATGCCCACGCCCTCGCCGCCGAGCAGGGCCTCTTCCCGATGCCGTCCTATCACTCGACCCTCGTGCAGGGTGTCGGGACCTACGCCTACGAATTCCTGCGAGCCGTGCCGGACCTGGATGCGATCTACGTGCCCATCGGGCTCGGCTCCGGCATCGCCGGCACGGTCGCGGCGCGGGACGCCCTGGGGCTCCGCACCGAGGTGGTGGGCGTGGTCGCGGCGGGCGCCGACGCCTACGCGCGTTCCTTCGCCGCTGGCAAGGTGGTCTCGACCGCGCGCGCCGACACCCTGGCCGACGGCGTGGCGGTGCGCGTGCCGTCGGCCGAGGCGCTGGCCTACCTGCTGGAAGGCGTCGCCCGCGTGGTGACGGTGGACGACGACGCCATCCTGGACGCCATGGGCGCGCTGCTCAGCGACACCCACAACCTGGTCGAAGGCGCGGCGGCCGCGCCGCTCGCCGCGCTCCTGGCCGAGCGCGAGCGGCAGGCGGGGCGCCGGGTGGGGCTGGTCGTGTCCGGCGCCAATGCCGATCGCTCGACGCTCGCCCGCGTGCTGGCGCGCGACCCCTAGCAGCTCTTTCCATTCGCGGAGTCTCGCCCATGCACCTGTCCGGTTCCTGCCACTGCGGCAAGGTCAAGTTCTCGCTGACGTCCAAGCATCCCTACCCGTTCAACCTGTGCTACTGCTCGATCTGTCGCAAGACCGCCGGCGGTGGCGGCTATGCCATCAACCTCGGCGGCGACAGCGACTCGCTCAAGGTGCGCGGGCGCGGTCACGTCAAGGTCTACCGTGCGCTGATGCCGCCCGAGACACCCGGGGCACGCGCGAAGCGGAGTCCGGCCGAGCGCCATTTCTGTGGCGAGTGCGGCAGCGCGCTGTGGGTGTGGGATCCGCGCTGGCCGGAACTGATCCATCCCTTCGCCTCGGCGATCGACACCGAACTGCCGGCGGCGCCCGAGCGCACCCATCTCATGCTCGGGTCCAAGGCCGCCTGGGTGCCGCTCCTGACCGGCAAGAAAGACCGGCGCTTCGACGAGTACCCGCAGGAGGCGATCGCCGAATGGCATCAGCGCCTGGGGCTCGAGACACCCGACGACTGAACATCGCCATGTACACGCCCGAAGCCTTCGCCGAACGCCGGCCCGCGGCCCTCTACGGCCTGATGCGCGCCCATCCGCTGGCGACGGTGGTCATCGCCCACCCGGCGCAGGGGCTGGTCGCGAACCTTTTGCCCTGGTTGGTGGATGAAGAACAGGGGCTGCTGCGTGGCCACGTCGCGCGGGGCAATCCGCTGTGGCAACTGGTGGGTGAAGGGCATGACGCCTTGAGCCTGTTCCAGGGCCCCCAGGCTTACGTCTCGCCGTCGCTGTACCCGTCCAAGACCGAACATGGGCGGGTGGTGCCGACCTGGAACTACGCGGTCGTACAAGCCCACGGTCGACTGCGGGCGGTCACGGATCGGGACTGGCTGCTCGCGCTGGTCAACCGCCTGACCGACGGGCACGAGGCGGAACGGGCGCGTCCATGGCGGGTGGACGACGCGCCGCCCGACTATCTCGACGGCATGCTGCGCGCCATCGTCGGGCTCGAGTTCCGCATCGAGCGACTGGAAGGCAAGTTCAAGCTGAGCCAGAACCGTGACGAGCGGGACCGTGACGGCGTGCTGCGAGGCCTGGCCGGCAGCGCGCTCGGTGACCTGATGGCGGCGGGCGCCGCCCGCGACGAGGCCTGAGCGTTCAGCGCCGCGCGGCGCGCGCCAGGACCTCCGCGAGGTCGCCGAAGCCGGCGCAGCGGGTCGCGCCCGGACGCCGCTGGACGGCGCCGCGCAGGCGCTTGGCGAGCGCATAGACATGGAAGAAGGCGAGCACCAGGCGTCGCTCGCCGGGCGTGAGCGGCGCGGCGGCGCAGATCAGCTTGTCGTCCTCCTGGCCGGCATCGACGAAGCGCACCACCGCCCGCGGCGTGGTGCAGAGCGTGGTGCCGACGGCGAGCCGCGGACCGAGCACCACGGCGTCGAGCGCGTCCTGGTCCGCGCCGCGCAGCGCCGGCACCGAGCCGTAGTTGAACGGACAGGGCAGGGGCGAGAGGAATTCGAGGCGGCGCGCGGCATCACGCTTCGCGAAGCTGCCGCGCGGGACCTCGATCAGGACGGTGATGGAAGGGGCGGCGGAGAACTCCATGGTCGCGGGGCGCTGGCAGGGCTAAGCGCGCGGGATTGTGCCACGGACCCGTCGCGGGACGAGAATCGCTAGAAGGCGCAAGGAAAACGCTATGGCTGTGAATTTTTGCGGCGACCGCGGTCCGAACGCGAACTGCTTGCTTGCGCTGCCGACGTTCCGGCGTAAGGTAGCCGCTCACGACGGTGCCGGCGGGAGGGGCGCGACCGTCCGTTGTCGCTGAGCGAGGCGCGCCGTGCTGAACATGTCCACTCCCGTGTCGTCGTTCGAAGCCGATCCCGGCGAGGTCCGCATCGCGCATTTCCAGCGCGAGGTCCTGACCCGTTTCCTGTACACCGCGACGCTGCTTGCCGTGCCGGTGTTGCCGGCCTACTGGATGGTCGGCATCCGCCCCCTGTTCTACCTCTCCTGCGTGTTCTTCGCCGGCGTGGCCGCTTTGTGTTACCTGCACAACGTGCGGCGCTACGCCCACCCGGCGAGCGCCAATGTGTTCCTCGGCCTGTGCATGGGCGTGACCTTGGCCGGCATCTGGTTCGGCAACGAGCAGATCGACAACAAGCCCTGGCAGATGCTGATCCCGATGATCGCCTTCCTGCTGGCGGGCAGCAGGCGCGGCGTGTGGTGGTCGGGGGCCGACCTGCTGGCGCTCGGCCTGGTGTTCTACCTGAAGCGCGCGCACTACGAGCCGCTGTCCGTGATGATCCTGCTCACGGCCCACCCGATCTTCGCCTATGCCATGTATCTCTTCGCGCGCGGCTACGAGGCCAGCGTGCGCGCCATCAGCCGCCTGTCGCACACCGACACCCTGACCAAGACCTACAACCGTCAGTTGTTCGAAGAATTGTTCGGCAATCTCTTCAACCGCGCGCGGCGGCGCCAGGAGGGGCTGGCGGTGTACATGATCGACATCGATCACTTCAAACGCTACAACGACAACTACGGCCACATCGCCGGCGACCGCGCGCTGTCCCAGGTCGCCGAGGTCATTCGCCGCGCCGCGCGCCGCGCGACCGACCTCGTGTTCCGCTACGGCGGCGAGGAGTTCTGCGTGGTGTCCTCCGGCCCGAGCGGTAACGACGCGCTGTTCGTCGCCGAGGCCATCGTCGAGGGCGTACGCGATCTGAACCTGCCGCACGTGGCCGGCGAGCGCGGGCAACTCACCGTGTCCATCGGGCTGACCTGGGTGCGCGGCCTGGACGCGCACGATACCGAGAGCCTGCTGCGCCGCGCCGACCGCGCGCTCTATGCCGCCAAGACCCGCGGTCGCGACCGAATCGAGGTGGACAGCGAAGAGGGCGCCGCGGCGCGCGCGCGGGCCTCCGCGACCTTGTGAGCGCGGGCTTCGCCGATCACTTCTCGGCGCGCGCGGCCGACTACAGCGCCTTTCGTCCCCATTACCCTGATGCGCTCTTCACGCGGCTGGCGGCCGAGACCCGCGAGCGGCGCCTGGCCTGGGACGTCGGCACCGGCAGCGGCCAGGCGCTCGCCGGCCTGCGCGCGCACTTCGCCCAGTTGGTGGCGAGCGACGCGAGCCTTGCCCAGCTGGACGAGGCGCGACGGTTGGGGCACGAGGGGCTCATCGCGGCGCGCGCGGAGCGCGCCCCGCTGCCGGCGAGCAGCGTCGACTTGGTGACGGTCGCGCAGGCGCTGCACTGGTTCGACCTCCCAGCCTTCTTCGCCGAGGTCGCGCGCGTGCTGAAGCCCGGCGGCGTGCTGGCGGCCTGGACCTACAACCTGTTCGCCGTCACGCCCGCGGTGGACGCGGAACTGGGACGCTTCTACGCGGAAGAGGTGGGCGCGTGGTGGCCGGCGGATCGCCGGCACGTGGAGAACGCCTACGCCGACATCGCGCTGCCCTGGGGCGGCGGCGCGCGCTGCGCGCTCGAGATGCGGGCCGCGTGGTCGATGGCGCAGGTGCTGGACTACGTCGCCACCTGGTCCGCGGTGACGCGCTGTCGTCGGGTGACCGGCGTCGATCCCATGCCGGGGCTGGCGGCGCGCATCGAGCGCGCCTGGGGTGCAGCCGCGACGCACGAGGTGAACTGGCCGCTGACCTTGTTGACCGTGCGCAAGCCAGGCTGAGCGCCGCGCAGCGCGCGCCTAGATCAGCGGCGTCAGGAATTCGCGCAGGCAGGCGTTGAAGGCGGCCGGCGCCTCGAGATTGCTCAGGTGTCCGGCGTCCGGGATCTCCAGCAGCCGCGCCCCGACGATGCCCTCGGCCATCTTGCGCGAGATGGCGGGCGGGGTGAGGCGGTCGTCGGCGCCGACGATGATCTGCACCGGGCAGCGGATCAGCGAGACGTCCGTGACCGGCTGGTACATGGTCAGGGCCTCGATGGTCTTGATGTACGAGTCCTTGTGCAGGCAGGAGATGCTGTCGACGAGCTTCTGCAGGATCGCCGGCGAGGTCTTCGGCGAGACCAGGGACTTCGCCACCGCGGGCGCGATGTCGCGCGGTTCCTTGCCTTCGACGAGCGGCTGGCGCCGCTCGCGCACGAAGCGTTCGCGGCCCTCGGCGGTGAACGAAGCGTCATAGCCAGGAAAGGTGTCCACCAGGACCAGGCTCGCGACGCGGTCGGCGTGGCGCTCGTAGAAATCCAGGATGATGCGCCCGCCCATGGACAAACCGCACAGGTGGGCGCGCGCCACGCCCAGGTGATCGAGCAGGCGCAGCAGGTCGTCGGCGAAAGCGGTGAAGGCGAGCGGGCCGTCGTAGTCGTCGCTGTCACCGTAGCCGCGCGCGTCCCACGCCACCACCCGGCAGACGTCGGCGAGCGCGGTCAGCTGCTCGGTCCAGTTGCGACGGTTGCCGCCGACGCCGTGCAGGCAGACCAGGGTCGCGGGGCCGTCGCCGGCCACGTCGTAGGCCAGCCGCGGCGCGCCCGGCACGAAGTCCGTGCGCACGGTCGCGCCGCCGGCCGCACTCATGCCTGTTGACCGTCCCAGGGCAGCGCCATGTGCTGGTGCTCCGCCGTCTCGACGCGCACGGGCGCCATGGCCAGCGTCGCCATGATGTACAGCTCGCTGTCACCCGCGTTGCAGATCTGGTGGGTGACGCCCGAGGGAATGACGAAGGTCTCGTCCTCCTTCGCGCGGTATTCCTGGCCGCCGCAGTAGCACACCGCCTCGCCCTTCAGCACCACGATCACTTCCTCGCAGTCGTGGCGGTGGACCGGCGTCGCGGCGCCCGCGGCGATGGTCTGGCGCCAGACTTCGATGCTCTTCAGGCCGTCGCGCTGACCGGCCAGGGTCTGATGCTCGAGGCCCGGCAGATGGTGCTTCTTCAAGGACGCGTTCTGGTTCACTTGCATGGCGGTTCCTCCCCTGGAGTGTTGCCCGTGGTGGCCGGAGTATACGCGGCCGACGCGCGCCTGGCAGGCGTCACTCGGCCTGGTTCACACGCCGCCGCGGCTGCGCGCCGTCGGCTGCGCAGCCGTGGTGGGCGAGGAAGCGGTTCGCGCCCTCGGCGCCCATGTACTTGCGTAACAGCGGCACCTCGGTGAGCGAGAGGTCCACCCACAGCAGGCAGTCGATGGCGTTGTTGAATTCCGGGTCGACGTTGAAACCGAGAATGCGCCCGTTCAGCTTCAGGTACTGGCGGAGCAGCACCGGGATGCCGATGTCCTGTTCCTCCACCGTGTTCAGCAGCGCGGCGATGATGCGCAGATCGCTCACGTTCAGGTCCATCAGGGTGGCGGTGCGGTCACCGCGCGGGAACGGACGACGGGGCTTCACCAGGCTGGCGCGCTGCGGCTCCATGCGGTTGCGCTGCAGGAAACGCACCATGAGCTGCTGCGAGACCGGGTGGTAGTCGTTGCTGATGCTCACCGGCCCGAACAGTACGCGGTAGTGCGGATGGCGGGCGACGTAGGCGCCGATGCCCTTCCACAGCAGCATCAGGGAGGAATAGTTGCGTTGATGTTCCGGGCGTACGAAGGAACGCCCCACTTCGAGCGCCGAGTGGAGCTCAGCCTCCAGCGAACGCTCGAGCTTGAACAGGCTGCGCACGTACAGGCCGCGCGCGCCGTAGCGCGACAGGATGCGGTCGGCCTGACCGAGGCGGTAGCCGCCGATCACCACGTGATTGGTCGGATCCCACACGAAGAGATGCAGGTAGTAGCTGTCGAACAGGTCCAGGTCGACGCTGCGCCCGGTGCCTTCGCCGACCTGGCGGAAGGTCATCTCGCGCAGGCGCCCGATCTCCTGCAACAGCCACGGCACCTGGTCGGCCTGCGCCACCCAGACTTCGTACTGGCTGGTGCTGACCAGGCGCTGCTCCGGCGCGAGCGCCCCGACTTCGCGCGCCAGCAGCGTCGGCTCGATGGCAGCGGCCAGCGGTTCACGGTGCACCTGGGTCGGCGGTACGCGGGTCAGGCGCACCGGCTTGCGATAGGCGTTGCGCGCCTTGATGAGATAGGTGTTGGCCTGCAGGTAGGGGCCGATGGCCGCGCGATCGCCGAGCACCGCGAGCGTCTCCGCCTCGATCGGTCGACCGCACTTGACGTTCATCACCGTCCCGCGGTGATTGAGCATCTCGCGCACCAGGAGCGCGGTGCGCAGCCGCGGATGCAGCAGGCCGGCGGCCTGGAACAGCGCGCTGTTGCGGCCGTCGATGAAGCAGGGCACGACCGGCGCGCCGGACTTCTCCACCAGCCAGCCCACGCCCGCGTCCCATGGCGGGTCGGTCACCACGCGCGTGCGCAGACTGAGACTCGACACTTCGCCGCCGGGGAACACCATCAGCACGCCGCCCTGCTTCAGCCACGCGAGCGCGCGCCGGACCGCGCCGAAGTTCGCGCGCGACGCATTCGGGCCGCCGAACGGGTCGACGCCGATGAAGATGGGCGCGAGCTCGTTGAAGTTCAGCAGCAGGAAGTTGGCCATCACGCGCAGGTCTGGCCGACGACGCATGAGCAGTTCGACCATCGCCACGCCGTCCAGCATGCCATGGGGATGGTTGGCGACGACGATGCACGGACCGCTGGCCGGCACGTTGTTCAGCGAGTCGTCGATGCGCGCCAGGACGCCGCAGTTGTCCAGCACGCAGCGCGCGAAGGTGTGCGGATCGGTGCCGACCGGGATGGCCCGCCAGACTTCGTTCAATCCGTCGAGTCCGAGCGCGCGGTCGAGCGTGCGGGCCAGGGGGCCGCGCAGCGGGCCCAGGCCTTCGGGCAGATGGTTTCGCAGGGTGAAATAGGAGCGTTCGCGCGTCATGAAAGCTGGAAGATCTCCGCGGGAGGGCGGCGGGCCGAGGCAGGCTCGCACGAGATTGTTACACTAGCGGACCCAGAATCACGACCGCGATCCTTCGAGCCCCATCGTCGATGCTCCACGCCTCCGATACGCCGGAAACGTCCGGCGCAAGCGCGCCGGCCACCGCGGGCGCGCATCATACCGAAAGCCGGCCGCCCACGGGACGCGCGGCGCGCCACTGGCACCTGGATGACATTGACTGGGGGGCCTTCCGAGGTTCCGCGGTGGACCCGCGCCTGTTGGCGGCGGTCAAGACCGCCGCGGTGGTCGAGGCCAACAGCGCAGACTACGTGCGCTACCTCGACAACGTCTTCGTCGATGACCCGGCGTTCCGCGCGGCCGCCGCGCGCTGGGGCGAGGAGGAGGCGCAGCACGGCGCGGCGCTCGGTCGCTGGGCGGAACTCGCCGACCCCGAGTTCGACTTCGCCGCGGCGCTGGCGCGCTTCCGCGCTGGTTACCGCATTCCGCTCGACGCCTCCGAGTCGGTGCGCGGCTCGCGAGCCGGCGAACTGCTGGCGCGCTGCGTGGTGGAGTCGGGCACCTGCTCGTATTACTCGGCACTGCGCGATCGGGCCGAGGAGCCGGTGCTGCGCGACATCTGCCATCGCATCGCCCAGGACGAGGCCCAGCACTACCGCTTGTTCCACGGCCATCTCGCCCACTACGCCCGCGAGGCGGGGCTCGGAGCGTGGGCGCGGCTGCGCATCGCGCTCGGGCGGGTGGGCGAAACCGACGACGACGAGCTCGCCTACGCCTGGTTCAGCGCCGTTGAGGCCACTCGGCCGGGTGCGCGCTACGAGCGTGCGCGCTGCGCCGCGCTCTATCAACGGCTCGCCATGTCCATGTACGGCCTGGCTCACGTGCGCTCGCTGGTCAGCATGATCGCGCTCGCGCTCGGGCTGCGCGGCACTGCGCGGCTCGTGAGGGTGGTCGGATGGGTCGGCTGGCAGTGGCTGCGGCTGCGCAGTTCAGCGTCCTTCGCCGGCGGTTGACACGCCTTCCGCCTGGCAGCGCCGCCAGCGGAACGGCGCGGCGAGCTGGCCCAGGAACCCGGCCGGCATGAACTCGCGGATGCCGATGGTCTCGACCTCGGCACCCGGCCGATGGTGGAAGGTGCCGAGCAGGCGATCCCACAGCACCAGGTTCTCGCCGTAGTTGCTGTTGCCGATGCTTGCGTCGATGGCATGGTGCCAGCGGTGCAGGTTGGGGGTGTTGAACACCAGGCTCAGGCGTCCGCAGCGCATGTCGACGTTGCAGTGGGTGAGGATGCCGATGTAGGCGGTGATGGCGCTGACCCAGATGATGGCGTCCATCGAGATGCCGGTCAGCAGCAGGCCCGGCAGGCTCGCCGCGACCGCCAGCAGAGAATCGACGAAATGAAAGCGCCCGGTGTTCACC
Organism: Gammaproteobacteria bacterium; assembly: GCA_019747795.1. Lineage (GTDB taxonomy): Bacteria > Pseudomonadota > Gammaproteobacteria > JADJYF01. The sequence goes on from JAIEQK010000315.1 coordinate 25,586, forward strand.
AGCCACAGCTTGCGCACGCTATGGTGCACGGCGTGGAAGCGCCACAGCGCCGGCCATTCGTGCTTCAGCCGGTGCGCCCAGTAAAGCCCGAATTCGGACGCCACCAGACCCACCGCCACCTGCAGCGCCATCGGCGCCGTGGCGAGCAGCCCAGGCGCACGCTGTTCGAGCACGCCGCGACCCGCCAGCGTGATGATGAGGAGCTGCACCAGGCCCTTGTTCAACAGCGTGTGCCCGAGGTCGTGCAGGATCTGGCCATCCGGGCGACGCCAGCTGGCGCGGAACGGCAGCCAGGCCTCCAGCAGGAGCAGCCAGGCGATGATCCACGCGTACGACAAATTGAAGAACAGGGTGGGGGTGCCGCGCGCGAAGCCCGCCGCAAGGATCGCGCAGGCGCTCGCCACCAGGAATGGCCACGCCCAGCGGCGGGCCGCGTCCGCGACGCCCCGATCCATGGCCGGGACGCTCAATTCAGCGCGCAGCTGCGCCGAACGGCGGTCGACACCAGGTAGACGTCGTTGGTCTTGTCGCGCGCAAGGCCGCACAGCACCTCGGTCTTGACCGCGTAGCCGCTGGTCCGTTCGGCGATCAGGAAGGTGTAGCGCGGGCTGCAGTTGGACGAGCAGCGCGCGTACAGCAGGCGACCGTCCTCGCCGCGGCCCTGGGAGAATTCCATGATCCACTGGTTCATGGCATCGACGCTCGGAAATTCGCGCTGGTCGAAGGTCAGGGGACGCGAGCGCGTTTCGCTTTCGAACTGGCGGCACACGTCGCGCTGCTGTTCGTCGGCGAGGAAGGCGGTGGGCGTCACTCGGTAGACGATCTGCGACCGTTCGCGCGCCGGGCAATGGGGGCCACAGTCTGCGCGCGCGGTCTTGCGGTCGAGATCGAAGGCCTTGGTCAGCAGGCGGCCCGCCACCACGCGGATGGAGCTGGGGTCCTCGGCGATGTTCTGCACGATGCCGACCGAGCCGGTCTCGGTGGCGAGCGGCACCTCGTGTTGATGGCCGCCGCAGGTCGGGCCCACTACGGCAGGCGCCTCTGCGGCGCCGCAAACGAGCGGGAGACAGGTCAGGCCAGCCAGCCAAAGGCGCGGGAGTCTTCGCAGCATTGGTTCACCGTGGGAACCATCACGACAAGTGGATGGTATTGACAAAGGCTCAAGAAATCAATCGTTAATTGGGCTGATCTCATCCATGTTATCAGCCCTCGGAACGCTCGGGTCATAAGACCTCATCCGTTCGGGCGCTTGAGGCCGCCTCGCGGCGGCGCATGGTGCGTCGCACCATGCGAAATGTAAAGCGCGCGCAGCATGTCAACTCGAAATGACGGGTGCCTGAACGGCTGCCTGTGTTGCTCACGCCTGTCCCCTCATCGATTGACGCGCTCGCGGCCCCTCCCTATAACGGCCGTTCCCGATCACCTTCGGGAACGCGCCGGCGCTCGTGCCGGCGAGGCCAGACCAGCGAGGAGAAAACGAAATGAAGCTGCTGAATTCCTTTGGCCCGAACCCGCGACTCGTGCGCATGTTCATGGCCGAGAAGGGCATCACCCTGCCCAGCGAAGACCTGGACCTGCTCGGCGGCGCGAATCGCCAGGCGCCCTACCTGAGCAAGAACCCCGCGGGTCAGACGCCGGCGCTGGAACTGGACGACGGCACGGTGATCGCCGAGACCGTGACCATCTGCGAGTACCTGGAGGAGAAGCATCCGACCCCGGCACTGGTGGGCACCACGGCCGAGCAGCGCGCCGAGACGCGCATGTGGGTGCGGCGGGTGGAGCTCAACATCACGGAGTACATGTACAACGGCTTCCGCTTCGCCGAAGGCATCGAGATCTTCCGCAACCGCATGCTGTGCCTGCCGGAGGCCGCGGCTGGTCTGAAGGCCAAGGGCAAGGCCGGCCGCGAATGGCTGAACGGCCTCATGGCGGGTCGTGACTTCATCGTCGGCAGCCGCTTCAGCCTGGCCGACATCGTGTTCTTCGCCTGCGTGGATTTCGCCAAGGGCGTGGGTCAGCCGCTGGAACCCGAGTTCGCCAACCTGACCGCGTGGTATGCGCGCGTCGCGGCGCGTCCGAGCGCCCAGTCGAGCCTGCATCCGGCGGCGCCGCAGCTCAAGATGGCGGGCTGATCGGCAAGGACGAGGGCGGCGCAGCCGCCCTCGTCCAGCGGGCGCGCGAAGGGTCGCGCGCCCGTGACAGCAAGGCTCAGGCCGCCTTGCTGTCGTCGCGCAGGAAGGCCGGCGCCGCGTCCACCTCGGTGTCGAACAGCGGACGGTGGCCGAGCTTCTTCAGTTCCGGCACCACATCCTTCGCGAACAGCTCGAGGTTGCCGCGCGCGACCGCTTCCGACATGCCGGCATAGCTGAACACGCCGGTGAAGCCGCAGCAGTCGGTGCGCGAGTGCACGTCCTTGATCTTCTCGTAGCACATCTCGGGCGTGCCCCAGATCTGCAGGCTCATGAAGAACTCGGTCATCGCATCGACGCCCAGGGTGGCGACGGTGTCGGTCATGCGCTTGTAGTGCTCGTAGCCGGTGGTGCCTTCGAAGTGGCTGCCGCCCATCTCGTAGTGCTTGACCACCGAATGCCAGTAGCCGCCGATGTACTTGCGCGCCATCTCCTCGGCGCGGCCGGCGTCCTTGTCGCAGGCCACCCAGCCGGTGACGTAGGGACGCGGCGGGGCGACGCCCTGCTCCTTGCGGTACAGGTCCGCGTAGTCCTTGAGTTCCTTGGCGTGCTCTTCCCACGGCTTCTGCGGAATCACCAGCAGGCCGACCCCGAGGCGCGCCATGATCAGCGCCGACTCCGGCGACACGGCGGCGGCGTAGGTGCGGTTCTTGAACGAGCGGAAGGGTTCGGGACGGATGCGCGCGCGCGGCTGCTTGATGTGCTTGCCGTCGTACTCGCAGTAGCCCTGCTCGAGGCCCTGCAGGATGGTCTCGGCGCACTCGACGAAGCGCTCGCGCGATTCACCCATCGGCACGCGGAAGCCCTCGAATTCCACGCGCCCGAGCCCGCGACCGATGCCGACCAGCAGGCGACCCTCGGACATGCAGTCGAGCATGGCGATCTTCTCGGCGATGCGCAGCGGGTCGTTCCAGGGCAGCACGATGACCATGGTGCCGAGCTTGACCTTCTTGCTGTGCCCGCCGACGAAGGACAGGAACTGCGTGACGTCCGGCGTCATCGTGTAGTCGGTGAAGTGGTGCTCGACGCCCCACACCGACTCGTAGCCCAGGCTCTCCGCCGACAGGGCGAGCTTCATGTCCTGCTGATAGACGGCGTAATCGCTGTGTCCGCTGTCGCGGCCCGGGTTCTGGAAGATGGCGGCCATACCTACATGCATGTTCGAGACTCCTCGGCTTGCGCCGTGAAAATGGTGGCGTTGAACCCTCAAGTAGACGGGGCGCGCGCCGGCCCGTCAACCCGGGGGGCGCCGGCTCGGCTGCCGTGGCGGGGACTTGAGCCCTGAATGTTAAAGATGCGCACCACGCCGCACTTCGGGCTTGCCCGTGCGTCGAAGGCTGGTGAATGATGAGCCGTCGCCGGCCCGCGCCGGTGGCGCCAGGGGGGTAGGACACTCTGGAAGTACGAGCGGGAGCAGAATTGAATGAATACCAAGATTCCACACCGTGCCTGGCGCGCGCTGGCCGTTGCCAGTGCGCTGACCATGTCGGGTTCGCTGCAGGCGGCGCCGGGCCCCAATGATGGCGCGCTCCGCGTGGTGTCCACGGAGGTGCGGAGCGAAGGCGACGCGACCGTGGTCGCAGCGCGCATCTCGCGCAGTCTCCTGACCCGCGTGCTGACGCCGCGCGTGCTGCGCATCGCCATCGTCGACGGCCAGGGCAACGCGCGCGCCGAGCAGCGCCGCGTGGTCGGGCCGGCGCAGCTGGCGCGGGGCAATACCCGCGACGCTTTTGTCGGCGCGCGTCTCCCCGCGGTGGCCGGGGCGGCCGAGCGGGTGGTGGTCGAACTGCTCTAGGCGCGGCTCGTCACAGCGCGATCTGCACCCGCAGGCCGAGGACCAGGGCGTCGTCGAGGGTACCGTCGGTGCCCGGGTCGATGACGTACTGCAGGTCCGGCTGGACGGACAGCCAGGGCGCCGGCGTGACCAGGTAGGTCAACTCGAGGGCGGTCTCGGCGCGTTCGGCGGTCGGGTCGAGGCGCATGAAATGGTCGCCATTCCGCGCGTGGGCCAAGGCCAGGCCGGCCACGTCCGCCGGCCGGCAGGCGCAGGGCCCGGTCCAGTTGACGCCGGCGCCGACGTAGGTCGATATCTGGTTGTTGTCGCCGTCGGCGAATCCAAGCTGGGTGAAGACTCCGACGCCGCGCCCATCCTCCTGCCGCCACAGATCGCTCTCCGCGATCGCGTAGATCCCTGAGTTGTCGTCCCGCGGCACGCCGTCCAGGTCGTCGAAGTTGGCGGTGCGATACCAGCCGCCGACGCCAAGCTTGTAGTAGCGCCCCTCGCCACCGAGCAGGCCGGCCTCGGCGATGGCGAACACGCCGTCGCCGTGATCGAACTGGATCTGCGGGCCGTAGGGATTGTCGGGGTCGCCCGCCACACCGTCGTACACCGCGGCGAGCAGGTAGGTGTTCGGCGTCCAGTTCAGCCGCAGACGTATGCCCGGCGCGGTGACCGGAAAGGTCGAGGGGCCGGCCTGCGTCACGTCGATGCCGATGCCGAGCGAGCTGTTCATGAACAGCGTGCTCATCTCCGTGAGATAGAAGTCCTCGTTGATTTCGTGCAGGCCAACCAGCAGGCCGAGGCGATCATCCAGCAGGCGCTGCTCGTAGCTGAGACCGTAGAAGGTCACCGTGTTGACGATGGCTTCGTGGTTGCTGGAGATCTGGATGTCGCCCACGCGTTGACTCGGGAAGCCCCCCACGGCACCGATGATGTGCATGCGGAAGGTGCCGTTCTGCCACCAGCCCGCGGTGCCGGTATCCAGGTTGAATACCACGTCCAGATTGCCGAGCGCCTCGACGCCGCGCGAGCGGCCGCCATCGACGACCGCCATCACGTCGCTGGTGGCGACGAACTCCATGTCCAGGCCGCGTTCGGCGAGCGCCGAACGGTGGCCGTTCCAGTCGCCGAGCAGCCAGGGCTGCGCGTCATCGGCGGCCGTGGCCCCCTGCGCCAGCCAGGATCCGGCCAGCAGGGCCCAGGCCCGTGCGCCTCCGCGCACGCTCAGAACTCGTTCCATACGTCACTCCCGTTGCCGCCCGCGGCGATCAGCGTTGCGGCTGGCGCGGCCGCCGGCGCGGCGCGCTCGGACCACGGCCGGTTGGCCTTGCGGCGCTCGACGCGCGGCGCTTCCGTCGCTTCCACCTGGGGGGCGGTAGCGTCGGCGGCGCCGCCCTTGAAGAAGGCCATGAGATCGGTCAGGGACCGCGTCTCGTCGTCCATCGACTCGCTGGCCGCGGTCGCTTCCTCGACCAGCGCGGCGTTCTGCTGTGTCACCTCGTCGAGCTGCACCAGCGCGCGGTTGACCTGTTCGATGCCGACCTGCTGTTCCTCGGAGGCGGCGGTGATCTCGGCGATGATGTCGCTGACGTTCTTCACCGCGCCGACGATGTCGCGCAGCGTGCTGCCCGATTCGTTGACCAGCTGCGAGCCGTGGTTGACCTTGTCGACGCTGTCGCCGATGAGGTCCTTGATCTCCTTGGCCGCCGCGGCGCTGTTCTGCGCGAGGTTGCGCACCTCGCTCGCCACCACCGCGAAGCCGCGTCCCTGTTCGCCGGCGCGTGCCGCTTCCACCGCCGCGTTCAGCGCCAGCAGGTTGGTCTGGAAGGCGATGCCGTCGATGACCGAGATGATGTCGGCGATCTTGGCGCTGGCGCTGTTGATCTCGTTCATCGCGCCGACCGCGTCGGCCACCACCTTGCCGCCCTTTTCGGCCTCGCTGCGCGCGGAGGCGGCGAGCTGGTTCGCGCGTCACGCGTTCTCGGTGTTCTCCTGCACGCGGGTCGTGAGCGACTGGATGGCCGAGGTGGTCTCCTCGATGGAGGCCGCCTGTTCCTGGGTGCGACGGTTGAGGTCCTGGTTGCCCTTGGCGATCTCGCTCGCCGAGCTGCCTATGCTGGAGGACGAGTCGCCGATGCGCTTGACCATGTTCGCGAGGTTGGCGATGGAGGCGTCCATCGCATCGCGCAGCACCGCGAACTCGCCCTGGTAGTCGCCTTCCATGCGCTTGGACAGGTCGCCGGCCGCGAGCGCCGTCATGACGGTGCGCGCGGCGGTGATCGGCTGCGCCACGGAATCGAGCATGTTGTTCATGCCCTCGACGATCTTGCGGAAGTCGCCCCAGTGGCGCTCGAGCGCGGCGCGCTCGTTCAAGCGGCCCGCCTGCGCGGCCTCCACCAGCGTGGTCGCGTCCTCGATCATCGCACGCAGCACTTCGCTGCAGGTGTTCAGGTTGTTCTTGATGTCGTTGAACGCGCCGTGGAACTCGGCGGTGATCGGCGCCGGCAGCTTGCCGTCGGCGATCGCGCTCAGGTGCGCGGCGGCGACGTTCAGCGGCGCGGTGACCGCGTCCATCATCTGGTTGACCGACAGCGCCAGCGCGCGGGTGAAGCCGCGGAAGCGTTCGGCCTCCAGGCGGCTGTCGAGGCGGCCGGCGGTGGCGTCGTCGAGCACCGCCTGGATCTGGCGCTCCGCTTCGCGCTGCTCGGTGAGATCCACCCACTCGCACACCACGCCGAGGTGCTCGCCCTGTTCGCCGCGTACCGGGGTGGCGGTGATGGAGAAGGTCTTGCCGCCCAGTACGAACTCGTCGGTGCGCGGCGCGGTCAGGCGCAGCAGCGTGTCGCGCATGCCCCGGTCTATGTAGAACTGCTCGATGCCGTGTCCGATCATCTGGGCGGTGTCGAAGCCGGGCAGGTCCTTGCGCAGGTCGGCTGCGTAGCGCGCGAACATCTCGCGCGCGGTGTCGTTGACGTAGACCACGTCCAGGCGGTCGTCACTCAGCACCACGTTGGTGGTGGCGGCGTTCAGGGCCTGCTGCACGCGGAACGCGGCCTGCGCGCGCAATTGCTCGGCGCGATGCTGCGCATCGAGGTCGTCCAGCACGCCGTTGAACGCGGTCTCCACCCCGGAGAATTCGTGCTTGAAGCCCGACAGGCGCGTGCCGTTGCTGTCGCCACCGCGCAGCGCTTCAATCGCTGCGCGCAGCGTCTCGAGCGGGTTGACCACGCTGCGCACCAGGAAGTAGGACACCACCAGCGCGGCGATGGCCGCGGCGAGGATCACGACCGACATCAGCATCACCGACCGCGCGGCCAGTGCGATGGCGGCGGTCTCGGCCTGATTGGCCTTGTCTTCCACGAGGTCCGAGACCTTGGACATCTCACCCTCGAGCGCGCTGAAGGCGACGAGGAAGTCCGGCATCTGCTTCTCCGCCGCGGCGCTGTCGGTGAAGGCCTGTTGCACGATGGTATTGGCCGCGGTCTCGTAGGCTTGCAGCGCCGGCGCGACCGACGCGAGGGCCTCCTTCACGTCCGCCGACAGGGGCAGCGCCTGGTTGTCGGCGAGCACCGTCTCGAAGTTGCCGATGTGCTCCTTCAGATCGCTCTCGACCTCGCGGCGCGCCTCGGCATCGCCACTCGCGGCCGCGCGCAGCGCTGACAGCACGTCAGCGCGCAGCGCGTCGTGCATCATGTCGGCTTCCATGTGGTTGCGCAGGGCGCTCAATTGGACGTTCAGCACCTTCAGCGCCTCGCCCTGGGCTTTCTCGCCGTGATAGCCGACGAGACCCACCACCAAGGTGGCGACGATGCTGAAGGCCGCAAAGGTCCATAGTTTCTGCTTGACGCTCAGATCCATGTCCGACTCCGAATTGACGACTGCTCGCGGCGCGCGCAGCGCGCGGGCCAATGGTGGAAAAGCTCCTCCACTAGCGACCGGGGGGCGGGGTTTCTTTAGAACGAGGGCGGCGCGGGCGAGGCGGCGCACCCGGCTGAAGACGCCGCGGGACGGGGCGTCGATGGGGTCTGGAGTGTCGAGCGGGCCGCGCCTCGCGCGCGGCCGGGCTCAACCCGTGCTCAGACTGTCGGCGGTGCCGACGTCACTGAACTGGAGTTCGGCGAGGCGCGCGTACAGTCCGCCGCCCTCGGTGAGATCCTCGTGCGTGCCGCTCGCGACGATGCGGCCGGCGTCCATCACCACGATGCGGTCGGCGCGGCGCACGGTCGCTAGACGATGGGCGATCACCAAGGTCGCGCGGTCGTGGACCAGGTCCTCGAGCGCCGCCTGCACCGCCAATTCAGACTCCGCGTCGAGTGCGCTGGTCGCCTCGTCGAGCAGCAGGATGGCGGGCTGCTTCAGCACCGCGCGCGCAATCGAGATGCGCTGCTGCTGGCCGCCCGAGAGTCGCACGCCCCGTTCGCCGACCTGGGTGTGATAGCCGTCGGGGAGCCGCTCGATGAATTCGGCCGCGGCGGCCGCGCGCGCCGCGGCGCGTACTTCTTCGTCGCTGGCGTCGGGCCGTCCGTAGCGGATGTTCTCCAGGATGCTGTCCGCGAACAGCACGGTGTCCTGCGCGACGATGGCGATGTGCGCGCGCAGCTCGCGGGGATCGACGTGGGCCAAGTCCACGCCGTCCAGCAGGATGCGCCCGGCCTGCGGCCGGTAGAAGGCGAGCGCGAGCGCCAGCACGCTGCTCTTGCCGGCGCCGGACGGGCCGACCAGCGCGACCGTTTCGCCGCGCCGGAGCGTCAGCGAGAAATCGCTCAACGCGGGCGGCGTCGGCCGAGAGGGATAGCTGAAGCGCACGTGTTCGAAGCTGAGTTCGCCGCGGCACGGCACGGGCAGCGGCGTGGGCGTCGCCGGCAGCGGCGGATCGGGCCGCACGCCCAGCAGTTCCACCAGCCTCTCGGTGGCGCCGCCGGCCTGCTGCAGGGCGCCGAAAATCTCCGACAGGCCGGCGGTCGAACCGCCCGCGAACACCGCGTACAGCAGGAACTGGCCCAGCTGGCCGCCGCTCATGCGACCGCTGACCACGTCCTGCGCGCCCACCCACAGCACGAACACCAGCGCGGCGAACACCATGGAGATGGCGTAGGCGGTGAGCAGCGCGCGCTGGCGGATGCGCTTGCGGGCCGCGAGGAAGGCCTGTTCGACCGCCTGCTCGTAGCGCGCGCCGTGCAAGGCCTCGAGGGTGTAGGCCTGCACCAGCGACATCGCGTTCAGCACCTCGCCCGCCAGCGCGGAGGTGTCCGCGAGCCGGTCCTGGCTCGCGCGGGACAGCACCCGCACGCGGCGGCCGGCGAGGATGATCGGCACCACCACCAGCGGGATCACCAGCAGGATGATGCCGGTCAGGCGAGGGCTGGTGATGGTCAGCATCACCACCGAGCCGCCGAGGGTCAGGGAACTGCGCAGCGCGACCGACAGGCTGCTGCCGACCACGTTCTGGATGAGCGTGGTGTCGGTGGTGAGGCGCGAGAGCAGTTCGCCGCTCTTGGTCACTTCGAAGAAGGACGGCGACAGGCCGAGCACGTGGCGGAACACCGCCGAGCGCAGGTCGGCCACCACCCGTTCGCCGAGCCAGGAGACCAGGTAGAAGCGCAGCGCGGCGAAGCAGGCGGTCGCGACCGCGAGCACGAAGAGTCCCAGGAAGTAGCGATCGACCGCCGCGCCGTGGGCATTGCTCAAGCCCGCGTCGATCACGTGGCGCACCGCGACCGGCATGCCGAGCGACGCGCCCGCGGCGGCCAGCAGGGCCACGAGTGCTGCGGCGATGATGCCGCGATAGGGGGAGAGGAAGGGGCGCAGGCCGCGCAGGCCGGCGAGGCGTCGCCGCGCGCGTGGCGCGTCGGGCGCTGCGCCCGCTGCGGTGGGAGAGTTCATGCTGGTGCCGGGTGTGAGGGCGAAGTAGCGCGACCTTAGCACAGCCCGTGCTTCGCTCGCCGCGCGAGTGTGATCGCCGGGCGCTGCGGCTAGACTGGCGCGATGTTCCAGGACTTCAGCCCCGCCGCCGAGCGCAACAAGGCGCCCATCCTCGCGGCGCTCGAACCCTTGCTCGAATCTGCACGCGAGGTGCTCGAGATCGGCGCCGGCAGCGGCCAGCACGCCTGTCACTTCGCCGCCGCGCTGCCATGGCTGCGCTGGCAGGCGAGCGAGCATCCGGCAGGTGTCGTGGCGCTGGCCGTGAACCTGGCCGGCGCGCATATCCCGCTGCCGGCGCCGCTCGCGCTGGACGTGCGCCTGAAGACCTGGCCCGTGACGGCGGTCGACGCGGTCTACGCCGCGAACGTCGTGCATTGCATGCCATGGCCCGCGGTAGAAGCCTTGTTCGCCGGCGTCGCCCGAGTGCTGCGGGCCGGCGGTCCCTTACTCTTGTACGGGCCGTTCAATCGCGATGGTCGCTTCACCAGCGAAGGCAATCTGCGTCTCGACGCCTGGGCGCGCGGCCTCGATCCCGACTTCGGGCTGCGCGATCTCGCCGAGCTCGAAGCGCTGGCGGCGCGGGTCGGACTGGCGCTGTGCGAGAATCTCGCGCTGCCCGCCAACAACCAGTTGCTGGTGTGGCGACACGCCTCCACGCAGAAGACAGGCAGGTGACCATGCTGCACGCCTCGCGCGATCTGACCGCGCTGCTCGCCGATGCGCCCGACGAAGTCGTCGCGCTGCGCTACGCCGGCCGCGCGATGACCTTTGCCGAACTGCGCGCGGAGAGCGCGCGGGTGGCGTCCGGCCTCGCGGCCCTCGGCCTGGGACCGGGCGACCGCATCGCGGTGTGGCTGCCGAACATCCCTGCCTGGCTCACGCTCTTGTTCGCCTGCGCGCGGCTCGGCGCCATCCTGGTGTCGGTCAACACGCGCTTTCGCGCCCACGAGGTGGCGGACATCGTCGGCCGTTCCGGCTGTCGCATGCTGGTGCTGTGGCCGACGTTCAAGGCCATCGACTTCGCCGGCATTCTGGCCGAGGTGCCGCCGGCCGCGCTCGGCGCCGTCGAGCGCGTCATCGTCTACAGCGAAACGCAGGACGAAACGCCCGGTGAACCGCTGCCCGGCGTGCCGAGCACGCGCTACGCGGACCTCGACGGTCCGCCAACTTCGGTTGCCGGCGGGCCGGACGCGCGCTGCGTGATCTTCACCACTTCCGGCACCACCAAGGCTCCGAAATTCGTGTGCCACGTGCAGGGCACGGTCGCCCGCCACGCGGCCGACGCGGCCCGCGCCCTCGGCCTCGACGACGGGCCGTGCCGCGTGCTGCAGGCGCTGCCGCTGTGCGGCGTCTACGGCTTCACGCAGGCGCTGGCCGCGCTCGTCGCGCGCGCGCCCATGGAAGTGATGCCGGTGTTCGACGCGCCGCAGGCGGCGCGCCTGGTGCGCGAACTCGGCATCACGCACATGAACGGCGTCGACGACATGATCGACCGCATGTTGGCCGAGGTCGATGAGCCGCAGGCTTTTCCGAGCCTGCGTCACTTCGGCTTCGCGCTGTTCAACCCGGCGTTGGAGGACATCGTCGAGCGCGCGGCGGCGCGCGGCGTGACGCTGCGCGGGTTGTACGGCATGAGCGAATGCCATGCGCTGTACGCGCTGCAGCCGCTCGACCTGCCGGCGGCCGAACGGCGCAAGGGCGGCGGCCTGCCGGTCGCGCCCGAGGCGCGGGTGCGCGTGCGCGACCCGGAGAGCGGCGAACTGCTGCCGGTCGGCGTCGCCGGCGAACTCGAGATCGCCGGGCCGAGCCTGATGCACGAATACTTCGGCGACCCGGCCGCCACCGCCGCGACGTTCACCGCCGACGGCTACCTGCGCACCGGCGACCTCGGCTATCTCGAGACGGATGGCCGCTTCTGCTACCTGGCGCGCATGGGCGACACGCTGCGCCTGGGCGGCTTCCTCACCAGCCCGCTCGAGATCGAGTCCGCGCTCGATCAGCATCCGCAGGTGCTGAGCAGCCAGGTGGTGGCGGTACAGGTCGACGGCGCGCCGGCGCCGGTGGCCTTCGTCCTCGCGCGCGACGGCGAGGTGGACGCGGAGGCGGTGATGGCGCACTGCCGCGCGCGTCTGGCCGGCTACAAGGCGCCGAAGCGCGTATTCGTGCTGGAAGCGTTCCCGACCACCTTGAGCGCGAACGGCACCAAGATCCAGAAGGCGAAACTGCGCGCGCTGGCCGAGGAGCGCCTCGCGCGGGGCGGCTGAGGCCAGAGCATTCAAAGTCCAATCAACGAAACATTCGAGGGGAGAGAGTCATGCCACGTCTGAGCAAACTGAGCCGCAGCATCGCCGGCAAGACAGCGCTGGTCACCGGCGCGGCGAGCGGCATGGGCCGTGCCACCGCCCACCTGTTCGCCGACGAGGGCGCGCATGTCGCGGTGACTGATCTCGATGCCGACAAGGTCGCGCGCGTGGTCGAGGAGATCACGGCGGCCGGCGGCAGCGCTGCGGGCTGGGTGCTGGACGTCAGCAGCGCCGCGCAGCGCGAGCAGGTGGTCAGCGAAATCGTCGCGCGCTGGGGCGGGCTCGACATCCTGGTCAACAACGCCGGCATCTCGCGCCAGCTCGATCTCGATGCCGAGGACTACGTGGCGGTCTGGAACAAGCACCTCGACGTGCTGCTCACCGCCCAGGTGATGCTCATTCGCGTGTGCATGCCGCATCTCTTGAAGAGCGGCGGCGGGCGCATCGTCAACATCGCCTCGACCGAGGGCCTGGGCGCGACGCGCGGCTTCAGCCCCTACACCGCGGCCAAGACCGGCGTCATCGGCCTGACGCGCTCACTGGCGGTGGAATTCGGCACGCGCAACGTGACGGTCAACTGCATCTGTCCGGGACCGATCAACACCGGCATGACGGCCGAGATCCCGGACAATGCCAAGGCCGAGTTCGCGCGTCGCCGCGTCGCGCTCAAGCGTTACGCGGAGCCGGAGGAAGTGGCGCATGGCACGCTCAATTTCGTGTTGCCCGCAGCGCAGTACATCACCGGCCAGGTGCTGGCGGTGGACGGCGGGCTCACGGTGCGGAACGCCTGAGCGGGTGGGCGAGAGCGGCGCTCGCGCCGCTCTCGTGGGTCTCAGGCGACGATCGCCTTCAGGCCCTGCGGGCTCAGGATCTCGATCCAGTAGCCGTCCGGATCCTTGATGAAGGCGATGCCCTTCATCTTGCCGTCGTCGGGTCGCTTGACGAACTCCACGCCCAGGGACTCGAAGCGCGCGCTCGCGGCATAGACGTCGGGCACCGAAATGCCGATGTGGCCGAAGCCGCGCGGATCGCTGTTGCCGTTGTGGTAGCCGGCGAAGGCCGGGTCGGATTCGCTGCCCCAGTTGTGGGTGAGCTCGATCAGCGCGGGGCGACCGAACACCCACTGGGCGCGTTCACCCTTGTCGCTGGGAATGCTCTCGCCGGGCGCGAGGTAGCCCATGAAGTACAGCGAGAACTGCATGCCCTCGAAGTCGTAGCGATCGAGCAGGGTCATGCCGAGGACATCCTGGTAGAACGCGACCGAGACCTTCGGATCGCGTACGCGCAGCATGGTCTGGTTCATGACGAAACCGTCGGTAGGGGAGGCGTTGGCCATCGCGGGTCTCCGTGGTGCTGGGGAATGTCACGCCGCGTGAGTCGCGGCGGCAGGGCACTATAACCGGCGCGGGCGGACCGCAGAAGTCAGCCGAGGCGGCCGAAGGCGCGCGGCACCTGTTCGTCGTCGAGGGTTTTGTCGATGGCGTCGTAGAGTTCGCCGAGCAAGGGCACGACCCGCGTGCGGATGGCGTCGTACATGCAGCGTCGCACGCGCGGCGAATCGCAGTACTCGACCGTCGCCTGCCAGAAGATGCGGAAGGTGGTGGCCGGCTGCAGCGGGTTGTGCTCGAGGTCCAGCGCATGGCCGAGCACGTTGGCCAGGCGTACGTTGAGCTGGAACAGCTTGAGCTTGAACTTCTCCGCCGCGGCGTGACCGATCGCGATGATGGTGGCGTCGCTCTCCACCACGCTGTCGGCCATCACACCTATCGGACCGCCGGCCGTGTTCTCGCCAGGGCGCCGCGCGCCGAGCACCGGCGCGATGGTGAGTTCCTGGGTCTGGTCGAGATCGCTGGTGACGGCGAAGGCCTGCAGGAACAGGCGCTCGATGGTGCGACCGATGGGGATGGCCTTCTCGTCCAGCAGGTCCGCCTCGGCGCGCGCCTCGCGCGCTTCGCTGGGCCGGCCGCCCTCGGCCTCCTGGCGCAGTCGCTTGGTGGTCTCGGTGCGCAGGGTCCAGATGATGTTCGGCAGGAGCTTCTCGGCGGTTCTGCGACAGGCGAGCATGGTCTTGCGTGCCTGCTGGCTCGCCTGGCGGCGCTGCTGGCCGGTGTCCTGGGCGCGCGCTTCCACTGCCGCCTGGGCGATGATCTTGAGTGCGTCGCGCAGGCTCTCGTCGTTGCGCTTGAAGCGCACGCCCATGCCGGTCGGGGTGCGCCACATGATCTGCACCGGCACCTGCACCTTGTGCTGGCCGGCCTGCAGCGACTTGACCGTGAACTCGAGCCGGCCGCTGCTGCCCTGGTCGAGCGCCTCGCGGCCGGGTTCCGGCGTCTTGAGGTCGATCTTCAACGCCATGCCGGTGCTGCTGATGTCCTCGATGGTGCAAGCCACCGCGTAGCCCTTGCGGTCGACGACAATGGCCGGCAGCGACACTTCGTGCCGGATGCTGCCTCTGCGCTTGCCCCAGTCGTCCGGGGAGGCGACGCCTTCCACCTGCTCGTCAATCACGCTCGCGCCACTCGTCGCTCCAGGGATGATGCCCGCGCCACGGCACGACACTCGTGGCGGACACGAGGTGGGCGCTGGACGCGGCTACGATAACATCGGCATCACCTGCTGCAAACCTTATCTTTTTTGCAAAACATGGATTTGCGGAGGACTCTCGAAGTCTCGCCGCAGGGCCGGCGAGACCGGCCCGAGTCGGTCGACACGGGCCGGTGTTGGCCGATCAGTAGCCGGGGGGCGGCGGCGTATTGGGCGCCGGGTAGCTGCTCGCCGGCGGCGGCGGGGTGTAGGCGGGGGTGGCCGGCGCGCTCTGCTGGTACTTGGCGACGCTGGCCGGCACCGGCACCTGGTGACCCTTGGCGTACATGCATTGAATGTAGGCGTCGTCATAGCGGTTCTGGGCGAGGTAGCCGCTGCCGCTGTAGGAGTCGCTGGCCGAGGCGCTGCCGAACAGGAGTCCGCTGCCACCGCCGATGGCCGCGCCGGCGGCGGGGTCGCCCGACGCGGCGCCAATCAGCGCGCCGGCCGCGGCGCCGAC
>JAIEQK010000060.1 GCA_019747795.1 Gammaproteobacteria bacterium
CACCGCGCTCAAGCCGCCGTCCCCGCCGCCCGCGCCCGCCCCAGCGCCCGCGCCGGCGGCCTTCGCGTTCGACGATGACGACGAGGAAGACATCACCGCCATGCCGGACAGCGACAAGACCTCGCTTCTCGCGCCGGTGTCGATGACGGAAGAAGCGCCGGACGTGTTCGACCCCTTCGGTGACGCGCCGCCGCCCGCCGCCGTGGAGGACAGCGACTTCATCGCGCTGGACGGCGAGAGCGCCGCGGCCGCGGAGGAAGAGACCTACGTGCCGAGCATCGAACGCGCGGGTCTGTTGTCCGGCACGGTGGCGCGCGCCGAGGCGGAATTCGACGCGGAGGCCTCGGCCTTCTTCGACGAAGAGGATCTCGGTATCACGTCCTCGCCGCTCCCTGGCGGCGTCGCGTCCGTCGAGCAGGGTCCGGAACTGCGTCTCGACGACGACTTCGAAGACGAGCCGACCATGAAGATCCCGGCGCAGGGCGCGCGCTTCGATCCGCCGCTGCGCGACCATGTGCCGCTGGTGGACGACGAGTTCACCGAGTCCGAGACCATGCTGCCCGTGCATCCCGCGTCCGCCGCCAGCGACGACTACGAGCCGCCGGAAGAGGCCACCGCCGACATCAGCATCGACGACTTCATGCGCACCGACTCCTTCGAGGCCCCGGTGCCCGGCCTGGCCGACGACGACGAGGACGCGACGCTGATGCCGCACCAGGTGCCGAACCGCCCGGTGGCCATCGACGACGTGTTCGACGTCACCGCCGAGGGCACCATTGCGCCGGTGAACCCCGGCGGCGACGACGACGACGACGCGCCGACGCGCATTCTGCGCTGAGGCGCGCGACACCGCCCCACGCTGGACGCAGCCCGCGATGCGCCGCGCCTTTGAACTGCTCGCGCTGCTCGCCGACGGGGAGGAGCACTCGGGCGCGGACCTCGCCTTGCGCATGGGCGTGACCCGTGCCGCAGTGTGGCACCAGGTCGCGCAGCTCCGCGAGCAGGGGCTCGAGATCGACGCCGCGCGCGGCCACGGCTATCGCCTGGCCGGTGGCTTCGAGGCGCTGGATGCGGCGCGCATCCGTGAGCAACTGGCCCCCGCCGCGCGCGAAGCGCTGGCGCTGGACGTGCTGACCGTCACCGATTCCACCAACGAACGCCTGCTGGTCGCGCTGAACGCGGGCGATATCCACGGCCACGCGCTGCTCGCCGAACACCAGACCGCGGGTCGCGGCCGGCGCGGCGATCGCTGGATCTCGCCGCCGGGCTCGGGGCTGTGTCTCTCCCTCGGCTGGCGCTTCGATCAGCCGCCGACGACCTTCTCGGCGCTGAGCCTGGTAGTCGGGCTCGCTATCGCCGTTTCCCTACGCGAACTCGGCGTGAGCGCGGCCATGTTGAAGTGGCCGAACGACATCCTGTGCGACGCCGGCAAGCTCGCCGGGATCCTTATCGAAATGCGCGCCGAAG
Source organism: Gammaproteobacteria bacterium (assembly GCA_019747795.1). Taxonomy (GTDB): domain Bacteria; phylum Pseudomonadota; class Gammaproteobacteria; genus JADJYF01. The sequence goes on from JAIEQK010000060.1 coordinate 1,468, forward strand.
CCGGCGGCCCGTGCCGCACCGTGATCGGCATCGGCATCAACGTGCACATGTCCGAAGAGTCGCGCCGCCTCATCGACCAGCCGGTCACTGACATCGAGCGCGCGAGCGGCAGCAGCATCTCGCGCAATCGCCTGGCCGCCGTGCTGCTCTCGGCGCTGGTCGACGCCCTGCCGCGCTTCGGGCGCGAGGGCTTCGCCGCGTTTCGCGCCGAGTGGTCGCGCTACGACGCCTGCGTCAATCGCCCCGTGCGCTTGGAGATGCCCCATCGCACCGTCGCCGGCATTGCGCGCGGCGTGGACGACCACGGCGCGCTGCTCATCGAACACGAAGGCCGCCTGGAGGCCTTCGTCTCAGGACACCTGCTGCGTGTCTGAACTGCTCCTCATCGACATCGGCAACACGCGGGTGAAGGCCGCGTTGCTGGACGACGACAGCATGATGCTGCTGCCGCCGGCCGCCACGCGCAGCGATGAGGCCTTCAGCGCCTGGGCGCCCCATGTCGAACGCGCGCCGGCGCGGGTGGTGGTGTCGAACGTGGCCGGCGCCGAGGTCGCCATGCATCTCGTGCGCTTCGCGCGTGAGCGCTGGCAAGTCGAACCCGAGTTCGCGCTGCCGACCCGCAGCCGCGCCGGCATGACCACCCGCTACCGCGAGCCCGAGCGCCTGGGTGTCGACCGCTGGCTGGCCGCGCTCGCCGCGTGGCGCGAGATGCGCGGGCCGGTGTGCGTGATCGATGTCGGTACCGCGCTCACCGTGGACGTGGTGCTGGCCGACGGCACCCACCTCGGCGGACTCATCGCCCCCGGCCCGGAACTCCTGCGTACGAGTCTGACCCGCGGCACCGCGCAGCTCGAGAGCGACGGCATCAGCCTGGTGGAGGGCTTCGCCGACAATACCCGCGATGCGATCTCGCTCGGCTGCACCGATGCCTTGGGCGGACTCTTCCTGCGCGTCGCCGACAGGCTCGCGCGCTTCGCGCCCGGCGTCGACTTCGAGTGGTATCTCACCGGCGGCGCCGCGCCCCTGGTCGAGGCGCTGATGCCCGCGCCCGTGCGCTTCGTGCCGGAGCTCGTGCTGCGCGGGCTCGCCGTGCTCGCCGCGACCAGCGCGTCGTGAGAACGCTCGCCGTCCTGCTGCTGGTGGTGAACGTCGGCCTCATCACCTGGCAGTATCGCGAACACATTCGCACGCTCGCGAGCGAGTACCGCGTGCAGCCGCCGCCGCCCCAGAACGCGGCCACGCTGAAGCTCCTCGCCGAACTCGAGACCCTGCCCGCGTCGCGTGACAAGCAGGAGGCGGAAGTGCCCGCCGCACCCGTCGCCGCCGAAGTGCAGGCCGACGTCGCGCCCGCGGACGTGTGCCTGGACGTCGGCCCCTTCGGCGACGCCGCCAGCCGCGACCAGGTGCGCGACTGGCTGCGCGACTACGTCGCGGCGAGCTACGCCAGGCGCGAGACCGTGCGCAAGAAGCAGTTCTTCTGGGTGTACATGGAACCGAGCACCGACGCCATCGCCCAGCAGAGCCTGGCGGAACTGAAGGAGCGCGGTATCACCGATACGCTGCTCATACGTCGCGGCGAGATGAAGAATTCCATCTCCTTGGGCTTCTTCCGCTCCCAGGACTCCGTCAACCGCCGCCTGGCCGAGCTGAACGAAAAGGGCTACAAGCCCGTGGTCGTGCCACGCTTCGAGACCAGCGAACTCTACTGGCTCGCCGTGCGCTTAAGCCAGGACACCCCTGAAGCCCCCACCATCCCCGACACCCTGCTCGGCGCGAGCGCCAAGCAGAAGCCCATCGACTGCGCCGACCTCGTCACCGACACCGTCGCCGACGGCCCCGCCACCCCCACCGGCCCCCTGGTCGAAGGCCTCACGAACTAGTCCGCCGTGGCCAAGCGCCGCCGCGCTTGCGACAATAGCCACGCCCCTCAAGCCATGCCGGCTTAGCTCAGTTGGTAGAGCAGTTGATTTGTAATCATCAGGTCGCGGGTTCGATTCCTGCAGCCGGCATCAATTCGCCTGGAACGTTCACAGCCGCGCCGCGGCACCCTCGTCGTTGTCCCTGTCCCTGCTTGATTGACGGCGATGCTCCAAGCTGTCATTTACACACTTCCGGCGCCGATCAGGTGCTGGTGCGACGCCTGCGACCGCGGTGTAATTCGCGGCGCGACCTTGCGTTAGGGTCTTGACGGGACAGATGGGGGGATAAGTGGGCATCTGACGATCAAGGTTCGGGAGCTGCTGATGACTACGCAGCGGTAACCGATTCGTTGTTTTTCGCTCTTCGACAACCGGCCCCAATGTGCCACGGACACGAGAGTCACCACATGCTTGATATACATGACAGCGCGGCCGTACCTGCTGCGCTCCTGCGGCAAGAAAACGACCTTCCGATGGTTGAGATAGGCCCCGGCGTTGCAATCCAACTTCTCCAGGTGGACTTCGACCACAACATTCGGGTCACCCGGGCAAAGCTCGCGCCAGGGGTGAAGCTACGCACACACAAACACACGGGCCATGTCTTCGCATGGACACTCGCCGGGACGTGGCGCTACTTGGAATACCCGGAGAGCAGTCAAGCGAACTCTTACTTGTACGAACCCGCAGGATCGACCCACACTTTGGCTGTGCCGGAGGACAGCACGGAGCCTGCCGATGTGATCTTCATCGTTCACGGTTCCAACATCGAACTCGGCCCTTCAGGACAGATTGAAGGCGCGACGAGCGCCATGGACATAGCACGCGCGTACCTCCGGGCGTGTAAGGAGAAAGGGGTGGCTCGACCGAATGTGATGGGGCTTCCGGCGGATTGGCAGGGTTGAGCAAGATTGCTGGGAGCCCGCGCATTGACCGTGATCCGGCGTCAAGTCCGACTCGCCATCGAACCAGATATGCGTGGGCAACTCAGTCCCATGGTCCCTGTATGAAAGGAGTATAGGTCCGAAGCCGATTCCACTCTGCGTCGATGCCGCAATCCAACAACGTGCGCCTCGCCGCGTTGACAACACAAGCTATCGCCTGCGAGGGGGTCAATTTGAATCCGAACAACTCGATAGAACTCGTTCTCCGCTTCTGGCGAGAGCTGTGGAATCCTCCCTACAATCTCGCAATGATAGACGAGATCCTGTCAGAGGATTTCGTGCTCGTAAGCGCCGGAACGGAAATCGTCTCCCGTGCGGCGTTCAAGGAATGGGTGATGCGGCTGAATTCTGTCTTCCACGACGGTCGCTTCTACGTCGCCGACACCCTGGTCAACTCGGACGGAACAAAAGTGGTCGCACGCTGGAGAACCACTGGAATAAACAACGGGATGTTCGGTCTGCCTCCTGACCGTCGAGCTGTCGAATTCACCGGCATCTCAATCCTGCAGATCCGCGGCGACCGTATAGTGCAGCAGTGGGCGGAGCGAAGCGCATTGGAATGCTATCAACGGCTTTCTGTAGCGACCTAATCCTAAAGCCGCTACCAAGGAACTGGCACCGAAGAGTTTCCGTACCGCTTGCGTTACCCGCGACCGGAATACACCCCTCTTCAGACTCGGGCCGACGATTCCTTGCTGCGGGCCACCACGCTGACCGCGCGCGAGCGCCTGCCAGAGTTCGCCGTGTTACTGGCAGGGCCGTGCGAGGGCGCGCTCGCGAAGCTGCGTTTCGCCAGCAGTACCGAGCAGGTGGAGCAGCTGTGGGCGGAGGTCGCAGAAGTGCCAGGCGCCGAGGAACTCGGCGTGCGGTTGGTGACGCCGCCGGCCACGCATCACGATGTGATCGATCGCCTGCGTCATTGCCGCTTCGATGATGTCGAGGACTGGCAGGTGCGCGCCGCGGGCGGCAAGCTGCACGATTGCTTCACGCAGCGGGCGATGTCAGCCCTCGCGCGGCGTGTCGGGGTGACCTTGCCTGAGGAACTCGCGGCGCAGGAGGCGTAGTACGAGGACCTTTGAGCGCGTCACATGCGCTGCGTAAGTTCACCTCGCGAGCCTTGCAATGCCCGTAGCCTCCACCTAGGGTGACGGTGAACCATCGCCGCGCCTTCGCCGGTCGCAGGCGCGAGCGCGGCATCATCACCATTCCCTCGGGACAGGACCGCCCTTGTTCGAGGATCCTGTCATGTCGAAAGTCCGCGTCGAGAGTTTCACCATTTCCCTGGACGGCTTCGGCGCCGGCCCGGGCCAGGATCTGAACAATCCCCTGGGCGTCGGCGGTACGGCGCTGCACGCCTGGGCGATGACCACGCGCACCTTTCAGCGCGCGGTGTTCGGCAAGGAGGAAGGCACGACCGCGGGCATCGACGAGGCCTATGCCGCGCGCGGCTTCGCCAACGTCGGCGCCTGGATCATGGGGCGCAACATGTTCGGCCCGGTGCGCGGCCCTTGGCCGGACGAGTCCTGGCGCGGCTGGTGGGGCGAGGACCCGGTGTACCACGCACCGGTGTTCGTGCTCACCTCGCACTCACGCGCGCCGCTGGTGATGGCGGGCGGCACGACATTCCATTTCGTCACCACCGGCATCGTCGCGGCCCTCGAGCAGGCGCGCGAGGCGGCGCAGGGGCGCGACGTGCGCATCGGTGGCGGGGTCAACGTCATCCAGCAGTACCTGCGCGCGCGGCTGATCGACGAGTTGCACATCGCCGTCTCACCAGTCCTGCTCGGCGCCGGCGAGCGCCTGTTCGACGGCGTGGACCTGCCCGCGCTCGGCTACGCCTGCACGCGCCACGAATCCTCGCCCAACGCGACCCACGTGCTGCTCACGCGCCTGGACCCGCCCTGAGCCTCACGCGAGCGGGCGCGAATCCCGCCGCCGGGCTGTCGATCCTGCGTCGGCCCGTTCGACCAGTAGCGAGAGCGAGGTCGAATCACGCAGGAGGAACGAACACCATGCACACCGGAGGCTGTCACTGCGGCCAGGTCCGCTACGAGTCGCGCGGAACGCCGCGCTTCGCGCTCATCTGTTACTGCCGCGACTGCCAGAGGGCCTCGGGCACCGCCGGCGTGCCGGTGCTGGGCGTGTCCATGGCGGAATTCATCGTGACCGGCGCGACGCGTACGACGGAAAGCCTGGGCAGCAGCGGCAAGCGCGGCATTCGGCATTTCTGCGCCACTTGCGGCAGCCTGTTGTTCGGCACGCCGGAGGTCGCGCCGGATCTCGTCACCGTTTACGCAGGCAGTCTCGATACGCTCGAAGCCTTCACGCCGACGATGGCGATCTTCACGCGCTCGCGCCCGGCCTGGGCGGCGCTCGCGCAGCCACTCACCGAATACGAGGGCGCACCGACGTGAGGCAGGACGCCGCCTCTTTGGCGCGCGCGCCTCAGCCGAAGGATTCGCTGTGAATGTTCTCCGGCGCGACACCGGCTGCGACGAGCCATGCGCTGACGTCCGTCACGAAGGCCGTCGGCCCGCACAGGTAGACCGCGCACTCCCGGCTCGGGATGAGCGTCGCGAGCAGCGCCGCGTTCAAGCGGCCGGTGTGCTCGTCATGACCTGAAGCACGCGCATTCGTCCTCGGCTGGCTGAACACGCGAGTGAGACGCGCCTGCGAGCCCGCCGCCAGCGCTGCGATCTCCGCGGCCAGCGGCGCTTCATCGCGATTGCGCGCGGCCAGGATGAAGCTGACCGCGCGCCCCTCGGCCACCGCCGCGGCCAGCATGCTCACCAGCGGCGTGACGCCGACGCCCGCGCCGATCAGGAGCAGCGGTGCGTCGCCGGCCTCGAGGCAAAAGTCACCGGCGGGCGGCGCGGCGCGCAGCTGTCCGCCCGCTGCCAGGTGATCGTGCAGGACGCGCGAGACGCGACCCTCAGCGTGACGCTTCACGCTTATTCGCCAGCGGCTGTCCTGCGGTGACGATGACAGCGAATAGCTGCGCACCTCCGGTCGGCCGTCGACCGGCACCGTCACGCTCACATGCTGGCCGGCGATAAAGGGCGGCAGCGGCGCGCCGTCCGCGCGCTGGAACCAGAAGGACTTCACGTCGCGGCTCTCGTCTTCTACCGCCACGACTTCGAGCGTCAGCGGCGCCGGCGCGCGCCAGCGCAGCGGCAGCGCGGCGGGCAGTTCCACCACCGCCTCGATGCTCACCATCACCACGCGCTGCGCGCCCGGCCAACGCGCCTCGTCCGGCGTCCAGTCGATGCGCGCGGTACCGTTCAGTTGCAGCAGGCTGCCGGTGGCGAAGTCGACGAACAGCAGTCCGATGCGCGCGTCCATGACCAGGTTGCCGAGCGTGTTGTAGTGGTTGTTGCCCGCGTAGTCGGGCCAGGCGAGGGTCGTCGCGTCCAGCACCTGCACGAAGCCGGCGGCGCCGCCGCGATGCGAGGCGTCCATGCCGTAGGCGGCCTGCTCGCCGCTCGCGCGGTAACCGGTGGCGACGAAGAAGGTGTCGGCGCCGCCGATCCACGCCTGCTGTCGCGGGTCGAGCTTCTCGCTGCGCCGCGCGGGCGACGCGGTGCCCGTTGCCTGCGTCTCCCAGTCACGCGCATGGATGAACTGCGGGCAGTTGCCGAAGCTCTGGTCCACGCGCAGGCGCGCGCCGCGGGAGTCGCGGTTCACGATGCGGCCGTTCACGCGGTTGCGACGGCGCGTGTGGAACTCGATACCGAGTATCCCTAGGTCCGCGCCTGGCGCGAAGCTCTCTTCCAACGCATCGCCCGGTAACGGCAGGGCGTGGAGGTCCAAGGAGTGGGGATCGGGCGAGTCGGCGACACCCGACGGCGCGGCCAGCACGGTCGCCCACGGACGCGCCGCGCCGTCGCGCCCAGCGACCACCAGGAACGGCAGCTGCGCGTAGAACGCCCGATGCTGCTCGGGCAGGTAATCGCGCACCACGCGGCGCGCGAAGGGTTCGATGGCCTCGCGCACACCCATGCGGGTCTGCACCTCGGTCTCGCCGCTGTGAAACGGTGACGGCGTGGCCAACTCAATTCACCGCCGCGGGCGCGATCAGTTCCAGGCGCGGGCCGCCCGGGAGCAGGCACATCATGTGGCGCGTGCCGGCGGCGCCGAGCGGCTCGGGCGGGAACTCGACCTCCACGCCGACATGCGCCGCCACTCGTGCGGCGACTTCGTCCAGGTCGCGCACGCGCAGCGCCAAGTGGTGCAGGCCCACGTGATGATGGCGGTCGAACGGCGCGGCGCCGGGCGCGGCCTGCCACAGGGTGACGAGCACCGTGCCGTCGCTCACGAAGGTCGCCGGGTAGTCGGGCTTGCCGCCCACCACGCGGTGGCCGAGGGTGTCGGTGAAGAAGGCCACCGCGATGGCGAGATCGCTCACGGTCAGACCCACGTGGTGCACGCCTTCGGTCGCGGGCCGCGGAGTGGTGGGCGTGTCGGTCATGGTGAAAGCCTCCTGTCTGCCCGGCCCACGCCAATCGCGAGCCGTGGCGACAGAGTGGATTGTTCATCTCGCCTGATAAATACTCCGGATTCGATTGCACTCATCAGCTTTCAGGATCAAATCCCATGGACAAGCTGGCGGCCATGGCGACCTTCGTCGCGATCGTCGAGCACGGCAGCCTGACCGCCGCGGCGCAGGCGCTGGGCAAAGCGCAGCCGACCATGGTGCGCAGCCTCGCCACGCTCGAGGCGCATCTCGGCGTGCGGCTGCTGCGCAGGACCACCCGCCGCCTGGCGCTCACCGCCGAAGGGCGCGACTACCTGGACCGCTGCCGGCGCATCCTGGCCGACGTCGACGAGGCCGAGCGCGCGATGGACTCGAGCACGGTGGCCGCGCGTGGCGCGCTGCGCGTGACGGCGCCGGTGACCTTCGGGCAGCTGCACGTGATGCCGGTGGTGAACGACTTCCTGCAGCGCTGGCCAGAGGTGAACATCGATCTGCTGCTGCTCGATCGCCCCGTGGACCTGCTCGAGGAGGGCATCGATCTCGCGGTGCGCATCGGCCCGTTGGCGGACTCGTCGCTGGTCGCGGTGCCGGCGGGCGCGATGCGCCAAGTGGTGGTCGCGAGTCCCGCCCTGCTGGCGCGGACCGGCGAGCCGCGTACGCCCGCTGCGCTGTCGTCGCTGCCCTGCGTGCGCTTCCTGGGCGGCACGGCCGCGACACACTGGGTCTTCAGCGTCGACGGCAAGACCGTGCAGGTGCCCATCGCGCCTCGGCTCACCGTCAACCAGGCTTTGCCGGCGGTGTCGGCCTGCGTCGCGGGTCTCGGCTTCGGCCGTTTCCTCGCCTACCAGGTCCGCGCGCCGCTCGCGGACGGCACGCTGCGCTGCGTGCTCGAGCGCCACGAACTGCCGCCGCTGCCGGTCAGCCTGCTCACCTCCGAGCGTCGCGCGATGTCGCACCGCCTGCGCCTGCTGCGCGACGCGCTCAAGGAAGCCTTGCTCGAGCAGAGCGCATGAGAGGTACGTGACTGGCGACACCGGGTGAATGTGACGTATGGTGGGCGCGCGCAGGACCGGCGCCACCTTACAGCACGACAGGGAACGTCCGGAGACTCGCGCGATGGAAGATCACCTGCCCTATTCGACCGCCGTGCTGGGCATCCTGTTTACCGCCGTCAACCTGCTGCTGACCGTGTTGAACTACCTGCTCGGCCGGGGCACGCAGCTCAGGAACCTGGCCGCCAAGTACAAGGACCGGCTCTACGAGTTGAACAAGCTGTCGCTGCAGTACCCGGAAGTCGCCGCGGCCTTTCAGGCGGCGGAGCGCGCGGCGGCATTGGGCGCCGCGCCAACGGCAGAGCCGACACCCGCTGACCCGGCCGCGGCGCGGCTCGCTGTCGCGGCGGCCGAGAAGCTGGCCGCGCAGATGCATGCCTACGTGCGCTTCCGCATCAATTTCTACGAAGAGATCTTCTACGCCACGCGGGGTGGTCGCATGAAGGCGCTGGAGGACTCCAAGGTGTGGCGCGACTACATTGACTCGCGGCTCGGCCATCCGCTGATCCAGAAGGCGCTGCGCAACGAGCCTGGCATCTACGGCACGGCCTTCGTCGAATACGCGCTCGAACCTTGAACCGTGGCCTTCGATGTTCGACCAGGTGCGCGATGTCGCCCCACGTGCAACTGCCGCACGCGGCACTGAGCGAGAGCGTGCCGGCGGAAGCGAGCCCATGAGCGTCAAAGGATGCAGCGCCCGCGGCGACACCATCGGCCGTGTTGGCGAGGAGGTCCAACGTCGTCCATGTCGGTGATCCAAGGTTCGATGCGATTGAAGTGCGCCGCGCTGCTCGTGTGCCTCGCGCTGCCGGGCGTGGTGGCCATGGCCTGGCTGGCCTTGCCGCGCCTGGTGGCGGCGCGAACGCTGCCCGTGTCGCTTGAGACGTTGCAACTTGCCACGGCGCTGCAGAACGCCGTCCTGGTCCTGGCGGCCACGATGGTCGGGCTGTGGACGGCGCCGAAAGTGGGCCTGTCCTCGCCCGTCGTCCTCGCTCTTGTGGGCGGCGGCCGGGTACGCGAAGCCTTGCGTGCCGGTGCGGTACCCGCCCTCTTGGGCGGATGTGGTGGCGCGCTCGTCATCCTCGGCTTTCACGCCTTCGCGCCCGCGGCGCTGGTCGATGCCTTGGCGGAAACGCGTCTGCCGCTGGTGGTGCGCGTGCTCTACGGTGGTCTCACGGAGGAGGTGCTCCTCAGGTGGGGGCTGATGAGCGCCATCGCCTGGGCCGCATGGCGACTCTGCCAGCCGCGCGCGCCCGGTCCTTCAGTCGCTGTCCTGTGGACGGCCATCATTCTGAGCGGGCTGATGTTCGGCCTGTCGCACCTGCCGGCAGTGGCGCATGCGCTTCAGCCGATGCCCATGTCCGTGGTCGTGTACGTGACCTTCGGCAATACGCTGTTCGGTCTCATCGCCGGCTACCTGTTCTGGCGTCACGGCCTGGAGGCTGCGATGGGCGCGCACGTTCTGGCCCACGTGCTCGCCTACCTGGCGCAGGCTTAGGGCGGCCAGCCTCCGACGCATTACCAGCGGGGTCATCGCATCCCGGTCACTCGCCGATCGACACTGCGCCAAAGCGTGATGCAGGTGTGGACATGTCGATGGCGGTGGGTCAGACACGGATTTGGTTCAACGGACTGCGTATCACTTCGGCAGGAGTGGTGGCCTTCGGGCTCGTGCTGGTGTGTTGCCCTGGCTTCACCCGGCGCGCGTTCTCGCTGCTGGTCTACGCGTCTCCTGACCGCCTGGATGGCTTCGGCGCGGAAGCCGCGCGCTACATCGCCCTCGTTCACGCGGTGCTGGGCGGCGTGATGGTGGGCTGGGGTTGCCTGCTCTACTTAGTCACGACGCGCGCGCTTTCGCGCGGCGAGCCGTCCGCCTGGTCGTGGGTGACGCTGTCGCTGCTCGCCTGGTTCGTGCCCGATACAGCCTACTCGCTGCTGTCGGGTTACTGGCAGAACGCGGTGTTGAACGTGAGCTTTCTTGCGCTGTTCGCGGTGCCGCTGTGGAAACTGCGGCAGCGACGCTGACCGCGCGACTATGCGCCCCGGCGGCGATCCTTGAGGCACAATTGCTTCGACGAACGACCGGCAGAGGCGCACCTCCGATGTCCGAAGCACCCAGACCACCGTGCCCGCCCTTCGACGCCGTCGCGGCCCGCACCAAGGTGCGGCTGGCCGAGGACGCGTGGAATTCGCGCGATCCGGCCCGCGTGGCGCTCGCCTATACGCACGACAGCGTGTGGCGCAACCGCGCGGAGTTCCTCGAGGGGCGCGAGGCCATCGTCGCGTTCCTCACGCGCAAGTGGGCGCGTGAACTGGACTATCGCCTGATCAAGGAGCTGTGGGCCCACGACGGCAATCGCATCGCGGTGCGTTTCGCCTACGAGTGGCGCGACGACAGCGGCCACTGGTTCCGGTCCTACGGCAACGAGAACTGGGCGTTCGATGACGACGGGCGCATGTGTCGGCGTCTCGCCAGTATCAACGACCTCCCCATCGGTGACGGCGAGCGGCTGTTTCACTGGCCGCTGGGGCGCCGACCGGATGAGCATCCGGGCCTGTCCGATCTGGGACTCTAGTCGCCCGCGCTTGTCGTGCGCGACGCGCCTCGCAAAGATTCACGCGGCAAGACCGGGCAATGACGCAGGACAGCGACGGCGAGGCGCGGGAGGGTTCGCGGCGCGTCGCACCCGCGCCCGACATGGCGGTGGCTACGCCGGTGCTGGAGTTTCCCCTGGCGCCCGCGCAGAACACCGCGTTCGTCACGCCGAGCGACAAGCTCTTCGTGCTCGCGCATCTCGGTGTGCCGCGGCTCGATGTGGAAACGTGGCGGGTTGACGTGCTCGGCCAAGTGGCGACGCCACTGTCGATGGACTACGCGGAACTCGCAGGCTTGCCGCAGACCGTCGTGACTACGGTCTTCCAATGCGCCGGCAATCCCCAGGTGCCGACGCAAGCCTTCCGGGTGGTGGCCAATGCCGAGTGGCGCGGCGTGCTGCTGCGCGAGCTGCTCGCGCGGGCCGGCGTCGCGCCGTCCTGCACGCATGTCTGGCTCTACGGGCAGGACCACGGCAGCTACCCTGGCGCGCCATACCAGGAACACTACGTGAAGGACCTGCCGCTCGATTACGTCCTGCTGCACGATGTGATCGTCGCCACGCATCTGAATGGTGAGCCGCTGACCGCGGCGCACGGCTTTCCCGCGCGCATCGTCGCGCCGGGCTTCTACGGCACCAACTCGGTCAAGTGGCTGTGCCGCATCGAGGCGGCGGATCGTCGCGCTAACGGGCTCTTCACCCGCGAGCTCTACAACGACGCGAGCGTCGACGCCGACGCGCCGGCGCCCGTGTGGCACATCGCGCCGGAGTCGCTCATCGTGACACCGGGCGACGCCGCGGTGCTCTCCGCTGAAGACGTGACGATCGCAGGCTGGGCCTGGGCCTTCGACGAGATCGTGGCCGTGGCGGTGAGCACCGACGACGGCGCGACCTGGACGCCGGCGCAGGTGACGCCAAGACAGGCAGGTGCGTGGCAGCGCTTCACCTGCCGTTGGTTACCGACGCTCGCCGGGCGGCACGCGCTGCTCTGTCGCGCGACCGACAGCCAAGGCCACACCCAGCCCTTGGCGGGCGCGCGGAACGCAGTGCATCGCATCGAGGTGACGGTCGAGTCCGCCTGACAGCGCGCGCTGTGCGCCAGCGCCGCATTTGACGTCGAGTGGTCGAGATGAACAAAGACAAGGCGAGCAGCTGGTCCGGCAGCTTGGGCTGAGCGAGAAGTGCCAGAGATGCCGACGCCGCCCGATGACACGTCGGGTGTGATGGGCAAGAATCCGCTCTCCATCCTGCGGGAGCAACGCCATGGCCGTCATCGCCGTCTTCACCTACGAAGTTCGCCCTGGCCGCTTCGCCGACTTCATGGCCAAGCTGCGGAAGGCCGCGAGCCCCGAGTTCGACAGCCCGGTGATGCCGAAGGCCGTGCGCCTGCTGCGCAATGCCGTGCCGGGTCCGGACACCACCTCCCTCATCCTGCATATCGAATACGAGGACATGGCGGCCTACGGCGCGCGCACCGCGTTCGAGAACCAGAACGAGGCGTGGCGCGAACTCTTCGCGGCCCAGCCGGAATCGCCGGAGCGGCTGGTGTCGGTGCAGCTGCTGACGGAGATCTGAGCGGCCGTATCAGCGCGCCGCAGCGGGCCGCCAGCGGCAGAACATCCCTTCGAGGACGTCGGACGTAGCGCGTGCGCTGGCCGTGGCGCGCCCGGGAAGATCCGTGGGGCGCGGATGCCGGCGCGGAGTACAATCGCCCGCAACGCGCCCGGTCGCGCAACCTTGAGAGCCCTCGAGCCCACACCATGATGCAAATCGACACCGCCCTCTACGAATCCGTCAACCAACTCGCCGAAACGCTGATGGACGCGGCGGAGAAGGACCAGCACAACCGCTACTTCGACCTGTACGCCGAACTCGAGGCGCTGGCCGAGGAAATCAAGGAGACCGACAAGGATCATCCCTACGTGCTGGAGACCCTCGGCGACTTCACCCTGGACGACGAGGACGCCATCGACGTCTACGAACGCGCGCTCGAGCTGGCGGATACGCTGAACCTGCCCGAATGCCGCGCTTCGATCCAACTCGCCATCGCAGACCGCTATCTCGAGATCGGCGATCACGAAGCGGCGCGCACCTACGCCGATGAGACCGAGCGCAGCCTGGACAACGTGCAGAACGAAGGCCTGCGGCAGGAGCTGGCGGAGCTGCGGCGGGATCTCGGGCAGTGAGTGATGGCGCGCGCCGAGACGCGCGCTGAGTTCCAGCCCCCATGAGCACCCTTGAACGGGCCATCGAGATCGCCGCGCAGGCCCACGCGGGCCAGGTCGACAAGGCCGGTGCGCCCTACATCCTGCATCCCCTGCGCGTGATGCTGCGCATGGAAGACACGGAGGCGCGCATCGCGGCGGTGCTGCACGACGTCGTCGAGGATTCCGACTGGACGCTCGAGGACCTCGCACGCGAGGGCTTCAGCGAGGCGGTGCTGCGCGCGGTGGACGCGCTGACGAAACGTCCTGGGGAGGATCGACTGGACGCGGCGCGTCGCGCCGCGCGCGACCCCCTGGCGCGGGCGGTCAAGCTCGCCGACAACGCTGAGAACTCGGACCTGGGCCGTATCGCCGCGCCCACCGCCAAGGACTACGCGCGGCTCGCCCAGTACCAGGAAGTGCGGCACATCCTCGAACGGGGCGGCTGAACGTCGGGCGAGTGCTAGCGCGCGGTGTAGCCGCCGTCGATCACCAGTTCCGCGCCGGTCATGTAGCGCGATTCGTCGCTCGCGAGATAGAGCGCGGCATAGGCCACGTCTTCCGGCTGACCGAGCCCGAAAGGTGTGCTGTCGGCAAATCCCTGGATCACTTCCGGCGTGATGCTGTCCGCCATCTGCGTCACGATCACCCCTGGGTGGATCGAGTTCACGCGGATGCGATCGCGCGCGCAGTGCATGGCCGCATTCTTGCTGAGCAGCCGCACCGCGCCCTTGCTCGCCTGGTAGGCAGCCGCCGGGCCGAAGCCCACCAGGCCGCCGATGGACGAGAAATTGATGATCGAGCCACCTGCGCTCAGGCGCAGCAGCGGCAGCGCGTGCTTCATGCCCAGGAACACGCCGGTCTGGTTGACGGCGAAGATGCGTTGCCAGGCTGCGAGCGATGTGGACTCGACGTCTTCGATGGCGAACACACCGGCATTGTTGGAAAGCACGTCGAGTCGACCATGGCGCGCCAGGATCCCCACCATCGCGGCTTCCCAGGCCGCTTCGTCCGTCACATCGAGAGGCAGGTACTCGGCGCTGCCGCCGGCGGCGCAGATCTCGCGCACGCGAGCCTCACCCTGCGCGTCGTCGATATCGCTCACGATGACGTGCGCGCCCTCGGCGGCGAACAGCCTGGCCTGGGCGGCGCCGAGGCCGCGCGCCGCGGCGGCGCCGGTGATGAGGACTATCTTGTTCGCGAGTCTGCCGGTCATGTCGATCTCCCTTGCGCGTCTGGCGTGGCATGATGGCTACCCGCGACGACCGGCAACAATACCTACGAATCGGTAAGCCATGCGCAAGACGACATCCATCAACTACCGTAACGAGGCCGAACTCATCGCCCACTGCCCGCTGGCCGCGGCAATGAAGTTGTTGGGCGGACGTTGGAAGCTCATGCTCCTGTGGTACATCGGGCACGGACAGAATCGCTACGGACGCCTGCGTGCGATCATTCCGCACATCAGCGAAAAGATGCTCTATCAGCAGCTGCGCGAACTGGAGCGCGACGGCCTGCTCGAGCGCAGGCAGGAAGGCACGGCAGTGATCTACTCGCTGACCGCGCTGGCAGCGAGCGTGCAGCCAACCCTCGCGGCGCTCGCTGAATGGAGCGCCGAGCATCGCGTCGCGGACCGCTTAGCCGACTACGACGTGCCTGCGGCCAAAGTCGCGCGGCGACGCGCGACGGGAACGTGATCGCAAACGCTCATTTGCCCTGACACGGAGGATGCACCGCATGTTCGAGTTGCTTGAAGGGGGCTGTCTATGCGGTGCGGTGAGCGCGCCGCCGCTGGACGCCGGGTACTGCCATTGCCGCCTCTGCCAGAGATCGAGCGGCGCGCCGGTTCTGGCCTGGATGACGGTGCAGGCCGCCGACTTTGCCTACACGCGCGGAACGGCGGCCGTGTTCTTCTCCAGTGCGCAGAGCCAGCGCGAGTTCTGTGGCGCCTGCGGAACCCAACTCGCCTTTCGCCGGCGCGTCGACGCAGGCACGGTCGACGTCACGCTCGCCAGTCTCGACACCCCCACGCGCGTGCTGCCGGAATACCACATCTGGCGACAGAGCCGGCTGCCGTGGTTCGAGACGGCAGACGACCTGCCGCGCCATGCGGATAGTGGGCCGGATACGCACGTGTAATCGGTGCGCGGCGCCGTCCGTTGTCCACCCTGCCAGTTCAATCAATGCGCGGAGAATGTCCATGAAGCACACGGGTGGTTGTCATTGTGGGGCGGTTCGTTACGAGTTGGCGGGCGAGCCGCGGGTGGTGGCGCTCTGTCACTGCGCCGACTGCCGACGCAGCGCCGGCGCGCCCTGTGTCGCATGGGCGATGTACGACGAGGCGGCGCTGACCATCACGCGGGGCGATGTCCGCAATTTCAACTCCTCGGGCGCGGTACAGCGGGCTTTCTGCGCGACCTGCGGCACCGGCCTGTTCTACCGCAACGAGCCCGTACTGCCGGGTGTCGTCGACGTGCAGGCCGCGACCCTGGACGATCCCGAGGCCCTGCCGCCCGCCATCCAGATCCAGACCGCCGAGCGGCTCGCCTGGGTGGCGCACATGCACACATTGCCGGGGTTCGAGAGGTTTCCGGGCGTGTGAGGCCTGGGGGCGTTGCCAAGTCCCGTCATTCCTGCGGAAGCAGGAATCCATGGGCTTCGCCGGCTGCCGATGGACCCTCGCTTTCGCGATGAGTGACGGTGTGGCAGGAGACGGCGAAGACCGTCAGGCGCCCAAGGCCCGGTACAACCCGTCATTCCCGCGCGAGCGGGAATCCATGGGCTTCGCCTTTCGCCGATGGACTCTCGCCTCAGCGACGCGTGACCGTGCAGCGCGCCGTCACATGGATCGCTGAAGCGTGCCCGGCAGGCGGAAGCTGCCGATGCCGTGGTCCGGGTTACCGGGTTGGAAGCTGTTGCCTAGGGCGAACAGCCGGTAGCCGCCATTCAGCGTCGGCCCTGACAAGGAGAGGGTGAGTCGCGAAGCGGAGCCGGCGACCGCTGGCCCGCATCGTCCAGATGGGCGATGTCGCCTGCGATCCGTGACGCGCCGCTGGGCTGCGTCCCGCCCCCGGCTGGTCGATAATCGCCCCTCATCCCACATACCGAACGGCGCCATGTCTCCCTTGACCCCGGCCCATGACGAAGCACTCACCATACTGCTCGATCTGTTCGAATCGCGCGGGCTCTGGTATCGCGCCACCGGCGGCCTGGCGGGCAATGTCCACGGCTCGGTCTGGCCGCTGCATGACATCGACCTCGACTATCGCCGCGAGGACTGGCCGGACATCGCCG
Organism: Gammaproteobacteria bacterium; assembly: GCA_019747795.1. Classification (GTDB taxonomy): domain Bacteria; phylum Pseudomonadota; class Gammaproteobacteria; genus JADJYF01. The sequence continues at coordinate 17,946 of JAIEQK010000060.1, forward strand.
CAGGGCTCGGCGCCGCGCTGGTATCGCCACCCACGCGCTACGAGGACGAGGAGTTCCGCCTGGTCATGGCCGTCGCGCACATCGCGGGCGTGCAGGTGGAATTCTGCCAACTCGAGGACTGCGCGGTGGCCGGGCCCCATGGCTGGGTGGCGCAGGATACGGATCTCGCCCGCCGCGAGCGTCGCGCCTTCCAGGGCCGCGCGCTGTGGGCCCTGCCGCTCGCAGATCTCATCGCCTACAAGACTCTCCTTGGTCGCGAGGCGGATCTCCGCGATTTGCGTCGGCTTAAGGCGCACGGCGCGGTGTAGTCGCCAGGCCCGCGCGGCGGGCACGTCGCGCGCGATGCGAAGATTCGCTTGGCGCGTCGAAGTGGGGCCCTCGTGCGACTCCCGACAACAGAGGGGCGTCGTCAAGCGACTGATTTGTCGATAAAAAAGACCGCCTTATTCGCGCCGTTCAACGGGCTGCACTAGCATCCATGCCGGTGCGGAAGCGAGGAAGCGACCCGATGGCGACGCGTAGACCCCGAAAGACCTGGAAGGAGAAACTCGCGATCGAGAAGGCGCCCAAGCGCGTGCGACTCGAGGCGGACTTCGCCGGCGTGCCGGCGGGCGCATGGCTCTTCGTCGGCACCCCGCGCCTCATCGATGATTACGTGCGCGGCATTCCCGCCGGCCAGACGCGCAGCATCGAACGACTGCGTCGCGAACTCGCGCGTCGGCATCGCTGCGACGCGACCTGTCCAGTCAGCACCGCCATCTTCCTGCGCCTGGTGGCGGAGGCGGCCTGGGAAGACATCGTCGCGGGCGCGCCGCTGGACACTGTCACGCCGTTCTGGCGGGTGGTCGAGCCGGGCTCGTCCCTCGCGCGCAAGCTGCCGATGGACGACCACTGGCTGTTGGCGCAGCGCGAAGGCGAACGAAGCGGATGAACGCGGTCGCGCGTCGCACCTGACGTGAGGCACGACGCTCGCTATAGTCGCCACGGCGCCCACGCTCTTCGTCCGCGTCTCCTCCATACGCATCGCCGAGCAAAGTCATGACGTCCGACTCACCCTTGCCACCCGGGCAGCAGCTGCGCAGCAGCTTCGAGCGATTCGGTCTCGGCCGCTTCGCGAACAAGTTTCCGGCCGATGCGCGGCACGCGAGGTTTCAGCTCGGCGGAGATGTCGCCACGTCCCTCGTGGTGGACGAGCAGCTGCGTGCGCTGCCGCGCGTGAGCCAGCGCTCGGATTTCCACTGCGTGACGACCTGGTCGGTGCAGGGTCTCGAGTGGCAGGGCTTTCGCTTCGCCGACTTCTATGCGCGCATCGTCGAGCCCCTCGCGAGGCCGAAGCCGGGCGCCGACTTCGTGGTGCTGAAAGGGCAGGACGGGTATCGCACGTGCATGTACCTGCCCGACCTGCTGCATGACGATGTGCTGCTGGCCGACACGCTGAACGGCGCGCCGCTCGACATCGCCCATGGGGCGCCGCTCCGCCTGGTCGCGCCGGCTCACTACGGCTACAAGAACATGAAGCACCTGGCTGCCATCGAGTTCCGCGTCGGTCGGGGTGACTACCGGTTTCCCTTTCCGTACCCGGGGCTGATGGACCATCCGCGCGCGCGGGTCGCGTTGGAAGAGCGCGTGCGCTACCTGCCGGCGGCCTGGGTGCGGCCGCTCTATCGCATGCTGATCCCGGTGGTGATTGGCAAGTCGCGGCGCGCGCTCGCGCGCCATCTCGCGCAAGACAACGCCGCGCGCTGATCCAGATTACCTGTATGGCACGCTGACATCGGCGCGCGGCGGTGCGGTGTATGCTGGCCATCCGCTTTCGGAGTGGAACCCGCCATGACTGCCAGTCTGCTCGTCGCCGCCGTGCAAACCTTCGACAGTCGTCTCGCGACGCTCGCGCACCTGCTGGACATGGGCGCCGCGCACTGCGCGGCCGAAGGCGATGCGCTGCTCGCGCGACGGCTCGCGCCGGACATGCTGCCGCTCGGCACCCAGGTAGCCTTCACCTGCAACCAGCCGCACAACTTCTGTCGCTGGCTGGCGGGCGAGGCGCCGCGCGATCTCGACCCCGCGCTGCAGACGCTCGCCGCGGCGCGCGCCTGCCTCGACGCCACCCGCGCCGCGCTCGGCGCCGCGCGACTCGACGAGTCGTTGCTGGACGCGCCGTTCACGCTCGAACTCGGCAACGGTCTCTTCGCCGAACTGAGCGGTCGCCAGTACCTGGACGACTTCCTCTCGCCGAACTTCTATTTCCACCTCGTCACCGCCTACGCCGTGCTGCGCGCGGCCGGCGTGCCGCTTGGCAAGCGCGACTACATGTCGCACCTGCTGCCGTTGGTGCGCCAGCGCAGCGACTGAGCATCGACGCCGTGCCGCAGCTCATCGAAGCGCCTGACGCCGCAGACATCGACCGCATCGCGCGCCTGCTGCTGCATGCCGAGCAGCTCACGCGCGAGATCGCCGGTGAGCCGCTCACCGGGGGGCTTTCCGATCTGCCGCTGCTGCAGCGCCTGCTGGCCGACGCGCGCCTGGCGAGGGATCAGACCGTGGCGCTGCAGGCGCTCGGCCTAGCCTTAGGCAAAGTGTTCGTGCAGAACGAGACAGGCTACGACTGGTGGATGGTGGAGGACGAGCACGGCCGCGATCCCGCCGTGCGTTTCGGCCAGACTTCGCTGCTGTTCTTCCCGCAGACCATGATCTCCAAGCGCGTGGAACAAGGACACCGGGTCGACGTCGCGGAGATGTATACGGGCTTGCGCGCGCAACTCGAGGCGCTGCGCGCCGAACTCTTTCCGGAAACCTGAGCAGCGCGCCCTCTGCGACACTCAGCGCTCGCCGAAGTACGCCGCGGCTTCCTCGTCCGACAGCTCTTCGACTTCGATGCCGTCCACCTTGATCGGCGGCGCCGGCCGGTCCGGCGCGGGCCCGCTACCCATGAGTTTCCTCAACAGGTCGCCGTAGTGTCGCGCGGCGCGCGGGCTCGCGAACTCCACCAGCATCACCGGCAGGCTGTTCGGCATACGCGGCAAGGGCATCAGCAGCACGAAGGGCACCGCGCCGGTCTTGGCGAGGATGCTGCGAAAAATCGCGTAGTAGCTGCCCGTCAGCGCGTAGTCCTCGTCGCGTCCGAGCTGCTCGAGATTGCGCGCCAGGGGCGCGGCGGCGATGCGCCGCCGCAGCCGCCAGTCGGGATCGCTCGGACCGTAGTCATCGAAGCGCTTCCCGTAAAAGGTCAGGCTCTTCTGCCAGCGGGCGTCGAGGCGCACGTCCGGCGGGCCGACGCGGCCGATCGCCCGCGCGCGGCTTGGTCCGACGACGCCCAGCGGACTCAAGGAGGGGTGGTTGGGCTCGTCGTTCACCTGGGCGATGAGAAAGCCCTGGTCCTTAGGCGAGAGCAGCAAGGTCCGTGCAAGTCCCAGGGGAAGCAGCGAGCGCGTGACCTGGTGCAGCATGGGCGCGCGTCTCGGTTCTGTGGATGCCGGGCTTAGCGGCCAGCACCGCGCGCGCTTGAGCCCGGGCATGCGCTTGCCGACGGCTCGGCGCGCATGTCACGGTGGTGTCGCGCGCGCCGCGCACCAGCCCTTCGGAGGTTCCCATGACTCGCTTCGACGACTATGCGAACAAGTATCGCCACCTGCGCATGACGCGCGAGAACGGCATTCTCGAGGTCACCATGCACAGCGACGGCCGGACGCTGCGCTGGGGCGGTGGACCCCACGGCGAGTTCGGCAACGCCTTTCGCGACATCGCCGCCGACCGCGACAACCGCGTGGTGATCCTGACCGGCACCGGCGAGGCCTTCATCGAGCCGGTGGACACCAGCAACGTCGGGCGCCGGCTGCCCACCACCAGCATGTCGCCGCAGACCTGGGACGAGATCTACTGGAACGCGAAACAGCTGCTGATGAACCTGCTGGAGATCGAAGTGCCGATGATCGCGGCGATCAACGGCCCGGTGAACATCCACGCCGAGCTCGGTGTGCTGTGCGACATCGTGCTGGCCGCCGAGCATGCCTCCTTCCAGGACGCACCGCATTTTCCCAACGGCCTCGTGCCGGGCGACGGCGTGCACGTGATCTGGCCGCTGGTGCTCGGCATCAACCGCGGGCGCTACTTCCTGCTCACCGGCCAGACGCTCTCCGCGCGGCAGGCGCAGGACATGGGCGTGGTGAACGAGGTCCTGCCACGCGACGCGCTGCTGCCGCGCGCGCGGGAACTCGCCGCGCAGCTCGTCACCCAGCCGCCCCTGACGCTGCGCTACGCGCGCGTGCTGCTCACCCAGCGATTGAAGCAGCTGATGCTCGATCAGCTCGGGCCGGGACTCGCGTTGCAGGGCCTGGGCGCGAACGCCTACTGGCCGCCCGCCTGAGGGCCTACCGGGCGCGACCTCGGGCTCAGGCCGAGGCCGCCCACCACAGGCCGAAGATCGCGGCTGAGCAGACCAGCGTCCAGCCGTAGAGATAACGGCGGATGCCGGCCGGCGCGCGATCGATGTCCATGAAGCGCACCAGGATCACCACTATCTTGGCCGCCGCGATGCCGACGATGGCAGCGATCGCGATGTGACGTTCCGCGGAGAACTCCGCCGCCACGAAGCTCAAGCCAGAAATGAGCAGGAGCAGCAGCCACGCGTTCCGCGGCGCGGCGGAGTCGTTTCCGATCATCGGGCACCAACGAGGTAGAGCAGGGAGAAGATGAAGATCCAGAGCAGGTCCACCATGTGCCAGTACAGGCTGCCGCCCTCCAGCCACTTGCGGTAGCTGGCGTGGGCCTGGTCCGGCGGGGCGTAGGGATGTGGACCCTGCGCCAGCACGCCGAGGATCACCATGCCCACCAGGTAGTGCACGAAGTGTATGCCCGTCAGCGCGTAGTAGAAGGTGAAGAACTCGTTGGTCGAGACCGTGACGCCGGACGAGAGCTTCTCGTAGTACTCGTAGCCCTTCACCAGGCCGAAGCAGGCCGCCACCGCCATGCCCCAGGCGATGAGCTTCTTCGCCTGCGCGAAGTCGCCCTGGCGCCCGACCACGTTCGCCCACGCCACCAGCCAGCTCGAGGTGATGAGGATGCAGGCGTTCAGGAAGCCGAGCGCGGTATAGAGCTGCTGGGAGGAATGGTCGAACAGCGCCGGCTGGCCCAGTCTCTGGGCCATGAAGACCACGAAGAACAGGCCGAAGCTGCTGCAGTCGAGCGCAATGAAGATCCAGATGGCGGGCGCGCGCTCCCGGGGCGCGCCCGCCGCGGCGAGCTCAGCGGCTGGCATGACCGGTGTAGTGCTCCTGCTCCAGTCGACCGATGGCCTTCAGGATGAAGATGTCTAGGACCAGCCACATCACGAAGAAGAGCGAGAACTCGACGAAGTAGTTGATGAGCCCGCTGCGCGAGAACGGCCCGCCGAACACCAGCGGCATCATGGTCAGCACCGCGAAGCTGACCACCACGAACATCGAGAACCACGCGGCCCAGGCCGGAATGAGCGGTCGCTCGCGCTTGTCCTGCAAGACGCAGATGCCGAAGGCGACCAGCTGCATGGTGGTCAAGGAGTAGGCCATGTCGAAGAACATCCAGCCGAAGTCGTACATGATCTGGAGCGTCTTCGGCTCCATCACCTCCGGCCGGTAGGCGACCGCGAGCCACACCGAGCAGGGCAGCACGAACACAATCGTGGTGAACGCCGCGCCGACCAGCTGCAGCAGGGACAGGATGGAGTTCGAGCCGTTCTCCTTCTCGATGGCGCGCATCACCACCCAGATGGCCACGCCCCAGGTGAACCACATTACCGAAATAGGCATCTGCACGATCATGCCGATGCGGATGAGGCTTGCGTGTTCGCGGATCTGCGCTGCGAACTCGTCCGCGCTCAATTCCGCCGAATAGGGCGGCACGTTCTGCCCGAGAATGGCCCAGAAGATGATGGTGCCGGCGAGCATGAACACGCCGGTCCACGCCAGCGCCTTGGCGTAGCGATATGGATTCATGATTTTTCCCTCCCCAGGGAACGGGGCAGGCGTCCCGCGTGGCGGCACTGTAGCGAAGTCGTTGGGCGGTGCCTACCCGGTCATTTCGGGGAGGGTAAGGCCACGCCGCGCGATTGCCCCGGGCGCGGGGCGCGTGCCAGCATGCGGCGCCAGTTCCCAAGCGAGCGCGCCGCCATGCAGACACCCACGGCCACGCTGTCCTGCCGCTGCGGTGCGTGCCGCATCGCGCTGGTCGATCCTCGGCCCCGCGCGCGGAGCGAATGCTATTGCCACGACTGCCGCCAGCGCGGGCTCATCGCCGCCGGCCGCGATCCGGCCAATGCGCTCCCGGCCGCGGTGCGGCGCTTCGAGCGCGGCATAGACCTCTACTACTTCGCCAACGCGCTCGTGGTGGACGACGACGCGTGCGCCCTGCTCGCGTTCTCCAAGCTGCGCGCGGACGCCAACAACACCACCGCCATGGCGGCATGCTGCGGCACGCTGATGTGCGGCGTGCACCCGGCCTACCTCGGGCATTCGATCTCGGTCAACGCGGACAGCTGCCGACTCCAGGGCGTGCCGCCGCTTGCGAACCAGGTGGTGCTGTTCGGCTGCGACATTCCCGCGGCGGCCTGGCAGGCGCGCTGCGCGCGCGCCGATGTGCCGATGATCTACTCGGTGGCCGCCGAGGCGGGCGCGCCGGCCATGGTCGCGCTACTGACCGCGCTGACCACGCCGGTCGACGCGGCGCTGCTACGGGCGCCGCGCGTGACGACCTTCGAGGCGCTCGCAACGGCGGCCGGGGTGCGGTTGGATGACAGCTGCTTCGAGGAGAGTCGGGCGATGGCTGCGTCGGGGGACTGACGCTTCCTGGGCGGTCCGTGAAGCCGATGGATTCCCGCTTTCGCGGGAATGACAGAGTGTTCGGCGTGAACGGCAAGGACCCTCACTCGCCGCATCGTCACCTTCACGAAAGCGAGGGTCCATGGGCGGTGGGCGAAGTCGATGGATTCCCGCTTTCGCGGGAATGACGGGTGAATGGGCTGGTGGAAGCGTGACGGCTATCACCCCCTCAATACAGCAGCACCACCTTGTCCTTCACGAAGGTGTAACGCGGGTGCTTGTACCAGCCGTAGAGCAGCGAATGGCGCGGCTCCTTGTGCACCTTTTCGTCGTAGACCTGCAGGCGATCACCGTCCGGGCGTAGCCAGAAGTCGAGGTCGTAGAGCTTCTCGGGCGAGCCGACCACTTCGAAGTCGGTGCAGGCGAAGTAGGTGTGGGCGTCGATGCGTCGCACCGGGTCGTGGATCTTGACGAAGCGCAGCGCCAGCGTCTCGCCACTCTTCTCATCCTGCATGCGGAACACGCCGTCGGCATCGACGCGCGCGGCGATGTGCGCCTGCATCGCGGCCTTGATGTCTTCGACGTAGTACTTGCGTGGTGCCGGCGCCGGATTTTCCGCGACGGGCTCCGCGCCGGCGGCGGCCAGCAGGCTCGCCAACGCGAGCGCCGTCAGCCACCGCGCGGCGCGGGCGCCGCGGGTCAGCAGCGTGTCCATCCGCCCTGACCCGCCTGGCTTACTTCTTGTCTTCGACCGTGTGACCGGCGTGCTCCGCGGCCGCGCCGCCATGCTCGCTCGCGCCTGCCGCGGCGCCTGCGGCCTCGGTGGCCGGCGCGCCGGACGCCGCCGGGGCGGTGCTCTCGGCCTTCGACTCGGCGGCCTGGCCACCATGTTCGGCGGCAGCGCCGCCGTGTTCATCGGCCCAGGCGGTGAAGGACAGGCACAACAGCAGCGCGAAGATGATCTTCATGTGGGGACTCCTCGGTGGCGACTACGTGTCGCGGCCGTGCCGCGACTCCAGTAGATACTACTGCGAAGCGTCGGCGGGCCGCATCACGTCATCGGCGCGCGGCAGATCGAGATTGCGCGGGCTGAACGGCTCGTCCACCCAGGCGCGCCAGGACAGCGCCAGCTCGCGTCCCTCGGGCAGGCCCAGCGCGGCGGGATCGCGGGTGGTCGCGCCCCCCGCGGCCGGCTGGGCGTAGGTGCCGAACAGCCGATCCCAGATGCTCAGGATGGTGGAGAAATTCGCGTCGCCGTAATGGCGGTCCACCGCGTGGTGCGCGGCGTGGAAGCGCGGCGTGACGATGATCCAGGAGAGGAAGCGTTCCACGGGCTCGGGAAAATCGATGTTGCTGTGGTGGAACTGCGCGCAGAGGCTCACCAGCGCCTCGAACAGGAACCAGGCGACCATGGTCGGGCCCCAGGCCGCCACCCACAGCGCCTTCACCAGGCCGGAGTAGACCAGCTCGCCGGGGTGGAAGCGCAGCGCCGTGCTGACGTCCATGCCGGTGTCGGCGTGATGCGCCTTGTGCATGCGCCACAGCGGACGGAAGCGGTGGTTGGCGCGATGCCAGAGGTAGTCGAAGAAATCGAGCACCACGATGGACAGCACGATCTCGCCCCAACCGTCGAAACCGAGCCAACGGATGAGGCCGTAGCCTTCTTCCTCGGTGTACACCAGCCACAGCAGGAAGGGCACGAACACCAGCTGGCGTACGACCACGGTGTTGAACAACGCCACGCTGCCGTGAAAGGCCCAGCGCCGCCAGCGCCCGGGCGCCCAGGCGCGTGCCGGGAACAACTGCTCGGCGAGGGCGAACAGCGCGAGGCCGGCGAGGAAGACGTAGAGCTTGCCGGTGTCGAGGTCGAGGTCCATGGGCGTAGGCTGGCACGGAGAACCATGCGCAGCATAGGGCCGGGCGGTCGCGGGCCGAATGACCCGCGACAGTTCAGCTGATGGTGGTGGTGACCTCGGTATCCACCAGCAGGGTCACGCTGCCGTGCACCCAGGCATCGAAGGTCACGCCGCCGAGGGTCTGGTCGCCGATCTGCGTTCAGCCGCTGGTCGTCATCTCGACCGTGTCGCCCGCATCGCCGAGCACCCGCAGCGCGCTCTTGTTTGTGAACGGGCGGCGCCAATGCGCCGCCCACTGGGCGTGTGTCCTGGAACCGCTCAGCCGGCGGTCAGCGCGCGCACCTTGGCGAGTGTCTCTTCGGGCTCGGGCCTGACGGTGTAGTCCGGGTCGGCGTCCACCGCGCGGATCACGCCGCCCTGATCGATCACGAAGCGCGCCGGCACGGGCAGCGTCCAGCTGTCCTCACCGTTGCAGGCCGGCAGGTCGATGCCGAATCCCTTGTAGATCGGAATCAACTCATCGGGCAGGCGGAAGCGCAGCCCGAGACTGGCGGTGTAGCCATTGCCGGCGTCGCGCAGGATGTCGAAGCCGAGCCCCTGCTTGGTGATGACTTGTTCACCGAACTTCGCCAGCTGCGGTGAGACGGCGACCAAGGACGCGCCGAGGTCGGTCAGCGCGGGAAGAATCGCTTGCAGAGCTGACAGCTCCGCTACGCAGTAGGGTCACCAGTGGCCGCGGAATACCGTGAGCACCACCGGCCCGCGACCGAGCAGGTCGCCCGAACTGAGGGTCTCGCCGCGCGTATTGGGCAGGCTGAAGGCCGGCAGGCGCGCACCGACGCCCAGCACGCTGTCCAGGATGCCGGTGGCGCGCAGCGTGGCGGTGGCGCGTTGCATGGTCGCGTACTTGTCCGGCGGGATCATCTTCTCCGCGCCGGCGCGGATGGTGTCGAGCTGGGATTTCAGACTCATGGCTTGGGCTCCGATGCGTCGTTTGGTTGTAGGTCGGACTTGCACCCGACATTCAATTTCCTTCGTTCGATGCCCTGGGAAGGAATGTCGGACTAAAGTCCGACCTACAGGGTGGCCTGTCAGCGCTTCGCCGCATCGTACAGCGGCGTCACCACCGGCAACAGCTCCTCGATGGCGCGCACGCGGTTGGCGTCGGCCGGATGGCTGCTCAGGAATTCGGGCGGGCGCTGACCCTGTTGCGTGGCCATCATCTTGCGCCACAGGCTGACGCCCGCGCGCGGGTCGTAGCCGGCGCGCGCCGCGAGTTCCAGGCCCATGCGATCGGCTTCCGCCTCGTCGTCGCGGCTGAAGCGCGTGGCGATGAAGGACTGGTAGCCGGCGCTCGCGAGGTCGGTCGCGCCCTGGGTCAGACCGAGCAGCGCCGCGCCGATGCCGATGGTCGCCTGCGCGGCGAGCGCCTGCGATACCTGCTCGCGGGAATGTTCGCGCAGCGCGTGGGCGATCTCGTGGCCCATCACCACCGCGATCTCCGCGTCGCTCAGTTTCAGCTGTTCGATGAGTCCGGAGTTGAACGCGATCTTGCCGCCCGGCATGCAGAACGCGTTCAGCGCCTTGCTCTCCAGCACGTTCACCTGCCAGTTCCAGGCCGGCGCATCGGCGCGAAACACGGCGGTCTGGGGCGCGATGCGCTGTGCCACCGCGCGCACGCGCTTGACCAGCGCGGCATTGGTGTTGAGCGCGCCGGCCTCGGTGGCGTCGGCCAGCAGCTTGGTGTAGCTGTTCGCCGCGCTGCGCTCCAATTGCTCGGAGGACACCAGCATGAGCTGCGGACGCGCGACGCCGGTGGCGCCACCGGAGGTCGTGGTCTGGCAACCGGCCAGCGCGAGCAGCGCGCCGAGAAGCGAAATGAGTAGCAGGCGGCTCATGGTCATGACTCCTTCTTCGGGGCCGAAAGTGCGCGGCTCGTGGCCGTGCCCAAGCGTCGCGCCCCCGCAAGCAACTTCACCCGAGCTTAAACCCGCTCGCGCGGCCGGCGAAGCCAACGCCGTCGCAGCTTGGCCGCGCGACCGACTCAGGGTTTGAAGGCGGCGTAGGCCGCCTGCCAGGCCGGGTCCCAGCGCGACAGTGGGCTGCGATCTTCGACCATGTCGCCCGCCGCCCACAGCATGCGCCGCGCGTCGTCCGCGCTGCTGACTTCGTTGTCGGGGCAGATCACGTAGAAGCTGCCGCGCGCGAGCGCCGCGAGCAGGTAGTCCACCACCTGCGCGGGCCACCAGGCGCCCGCCGGCTTCTCCGCGGCGCGGGTGAGGCCGGTGTAGGTGTAGCCCGGCACCAGCAGGTGCGCGCTGATGTGACAGTCGGGCGTGTTGCGCAAGCTGTGCTGCAGACTCTCCGTCGCGCTCTTCACCGCCGCCTTGGTGGCGTTGTAGGCCGGGTTGCCGGGCGGATTGGTGATGCCCTGCTTGGAGCCGGTGTTGACGATCACACCCGGTGTGCCCTGCGCGATCATCGCCGCGGTGAAGGCCTGCACGCCGTGGAGGATGCCCCACAGGTTCACTTCGAAGGTGCGCCGCCAGTCCTCGATGCCGCGCCAGTCGCTGGTCGGCACGCTCATGCCGGCGTTGTTCATGAGCACGTCCACCTGGCCGAAGCGCGCGTAGGCGCGCGCCTGCAGGCCCTGCACCTGCTCGAAGTTCGCGACGTCGATCGCGAGCGCTTCGACCTCCGCGCCGCGCGGAGTCGCGAGCGCGCGCACCGCGTCGGTGGCCGCCGCGAGCTTGTCGCCCGGCAAATCGGCCAGCAGCACGTGCATGCCAAGGTCCGCGTACTTCTCGGCGGCGGCGCGGCCGATGCCGCTCGCCGCGCCGGTGATGACAGCGACCTTGCCGCGGGTAAAGGCGGGATGCAGATTCATGGAGCGGCTCCCTCAGACGGCGCGTGGGTCCCCGCATTGTGCACGATGGTCGGCGCGTTCGGCGCTATCATCGCCGCGCAGTCCACATCGAGAGCGAGCCGAGCATCATGACCAGCAGCACTACCGGCGGGCCGCTCAGCGGCATTCGCGTCATCGAATTCCAGGGCATCGGGCCGGGGCCGCTGTGCGGCACCTTTCTTGGCGACATGGGCGCCGATGTCATTCGCATCGATCGCGCCCAGGGCGCGGCCGACACGGACTACGGCGCGCTGGGACGCAATCGGCGTTCGGTCGGCGTGAACTTGAAGCATCCCGACGGCATCGCCACCACGCTGAAACTCATCGCGAGCGCCGATGCGCTGATCGATCCGCTGCGCCCCGGCGTGATGGAGCGCTTGGGGCTGGGGCCCGAGGTGTGTCTCGCCGCCAATCCACGCCTGGTCTACGGCCGCATGACCGGCTGGGGCCAGGACGGCCCGCTCGCCCAGGCCGCCGGCCACGACATCAACTACATCGCGCTGACCGGCGCGCTCGACGCCATCGGCGAGGCCGGGCGGCGCCCGGTGCCGCCGCTCAACCTCGTCGGCGACTTCGGCGGCGGCGCGCTGTTCCTCGCCTTCGGCATCGCCTGCGGCATTCTCGAGGCGCGGCGCTCGGGCAAGGGCCAGGTGGTCGACGCCGCCATGGTCGATGGCGCATCGCTGCTGATGGGCTTGCTCTACAGCCTGCGCCAGGGCGGGCAGTGGTCCGGCGGCCGCGGCGGCAACATGCTGGACGGCGGCGCGCACTTCTATGGCTGCTACCAGTGCGCCGATGGCAAGTGGATCTCGCTCGGCTCGATCGAACCGCAGTTCTACGCGCTGCTGCGCGAGAAGGCGGGCCTTACCGATCCGGCCTTCGACGCGCAGCACGATCGCAGCCAGTGGCCCGTCCTGCGCGAGAAACTCGAAGCCGTGTTCCGCACGCGCAGCAGCGCGGAGTGGTGCGCGCTCATGGAAGGTTCGGACGTGTGCTTCGCGCCGGTGCTCACCATGGACGAGGTGCCTCACCATCCGCACAACGTCGCGCGCAAGGCCTTCATCGAACTCGACGGCGAGTTCCAGCCGGCGCCCGGCCCGCGCTTCAGCCGCACGCCGGGTGAGATCCGTCGCGGTCGACCCCAGCCCTTTGCGCATACCGGTGAAGTGCTGGCCGAGGCTGGTCTCGACGACGCGGCCATCGCCGCGCTGCGCGCCAGCGGCGCGATCGCCTGAGCGGGTCGACATGGAACTCGGCCTGCGCGACCAGGTGGTCATCGTCACCGGCGGTGCATCGAACATCGGCCGCGCCATCGCGCGGCAGTTCGCGGGTGAGGGTGCGCGCGTCGCGATTCTCGATCGCGATCTCGCCATGGGAGAGCGCACCTGCGAGGCAATCCGCGCCGCCGGCGGCAGCGCGGTGCTGCTCGGCGTCGACCTGACCGACACCGACGGCACCGCGGACGCCATCGCCGCGGTCGAGCGTGAGCAGGGACCTGTTGCGGTGCTGGTCAACAACGTCGGCTGGAACGGTCCGGCGAAGTTTTTCCTGGACCTCGAACCCGCGCGCTGGGAGCAGGCCTGGCGCCTGAACCTCCTGCCTACGCTGAACGCCACCAAGGCGGCCTTGCCGGCGATGGTCGAGCGCCGCGGCGGCGCCATCGTCTCCATCGCGAGTGACGCCGCCTTCGGCGAGTTCCGCATGAGCGACTACGGCGCGATGAAGGCCGGCGTGCTGGCCTTCATGCGCACCATCGCCAAGGAATACGGCCGTTACGGTATTCGCGCCAACAGCGTGTGTCCCGGGCTCGTCATCCCGGCCGCCGAGGACATCGGCAGCGAGAGCCTGTGGCAGCAGGACATCGGCTTCGGTGAGCGGGAGATCGCGAACATCGAGGCCGGCATTCCGCTGCGACGCCGATCGACCGCGGACGACATCGCTGCGAGCGTGCTGTTCCTCGCCTCCGCGCCGGCGCGGCAGCTCACGGGGCAGGTGCTGAGCGTGTCGGGCGGGTTCGCAATGCCGCGGTGAGGGGCGGGGGGGCGGTTGAGCTTCACGCCGACTCTTTTCGACCAGACCCGCCATGCCTGCGAAAGCAGGCATCCATGGGCTTCGATGAACGCCGATGGCCCCTCGCTTTCGCGAGGGTGACGGAGTGGTGCGTGCGTCTGGCAGACGTTTGTCCACGGTGAGTGACGGCGTCGAATCGAAGGCACTGACCGTTCTGGCGGCACTCATCCACCAGACCCGTCATGCCTGCGAAAGCAGGCATCCATCTGCGTTCCCGAACGCCGATGAGTCTTCGTCCGCGCGATGCGTGAGCGAGTAGTGACGAAGCGCTCACGCCTCAGCGGTCACATCACGGCCTCACGCGCGCCGTGCGATGTCGATCGCTTCGTCCACCGTCACGCGGCCGTGCACGAGGTCGCACAGGGCGCGGGTCATGCGTGTGGGGTGTTCGGCCCACAGCACGTTGCGGCCATAGGCGATGCCGCGGGCGCCGGCCTCCAGGAGCTCGGCGGTGCGGGTCAGCACTTCGGCATCGGGCGCCTTGATGCCGCCGCTCGCGATCACCGGCACGCCGGCCGCGACCTCGACCAGGCGCGCGAAGTCGGTGCTCGGCACGGTCGGGTCGGCTTTGATCACGTCCGCGCCGAGTTCCATCGCCTGGCGGACCAGCGGCGCGATGATGGCCTCGCCGGTCTCTACCAGCGGCACACCGGCGTTGTCGGTCATGGCGAGCAGTTCAACCATCAGCGGCATGGCATAGCGATCGCACTCGGCGCGCAGGCGATCGACGTTGGCGATGCAGTCGCGGGTGAGCGCCGCCTGGCCGGGGAAGGTCAGGAAGGATTGCACCACGCACACGGCGTCCAGCCGTAGCGCCCGCTCGACGACGTCGCGCAGCCCCAGGTCGTATTGCGCGTCAGGATGGCTGGCGAGATAGGCATTGCTCGTATCCGCACGCAGCAGCAGCGCGGGCTTGCGTCGGCCGGGCAGCGACTGCAGCAGGCGCGCGCCGCCCGTCGGCAGGGTCATGCCGTCCGGCATCTCGGCCGCATGCGTGCGCAGGATGTCGGGCAGCGCGCGCAGGCCGTCCAGCCACGAGCCTTCGCCGAACAGGCCGTGATCGAACGACAGGATCATGCAGCGCCCGTCATCGTCGAACAGGCGCTGGAGGCGCGCGAGGGTGCTCATGCCGCGGCCTCGGTCACCGGGTAGACGCGTGCGTTGTTGCCGTCGACCGTGATCTCGACGGCGTCCGGCACCAGGCGCATGGCGTCGCGGATCTGCACGGCGGGAATGCCGTACTCGCGCGACAGGCAGGCGCCGTGGGCGAGCATGCCGCCGGTCTCCAGCACCAGCCCGCGGATCTTGGGAAACACCGACATCCAGCCGGGGTCGGTGCTGTTGCACACCAGGATGTCACCGGTCTGCACGCGGCCGATCTGATCGAGCTGCGGCACGATGCGCGCCATGCCGGTCGCCAGCCCATGGCTGGTCGCGATGCCGGTCAGGGTGCCGTCCGGCAGATCCGCGCTCGGCGCCGGTGCGCCCGAGAGATCGATGGGCCGATCGTGGCGAATCCAGGTGGGCGTCGCCTCCAGCCGCGCGTTGCGGCGTTGGAAGACCTTCTTGCGCGCCGCCATCTTCGCGCGACACAGCGCCGGCGGCGCCTCGCCGTTGAAATGGGCGTACAGCTCGTGGCGCGCGAGGAACCAGAAGTCGTCCGGCGCCGCGAGCAGGCCGCGGGCGTGCATGCGCCGGCCGATCTCCTGGAACACGCGCTTCTTGCCGAAGGTCAGGCGATCGAGATAGTGGCGCTCGTCGTCGCGATACTTCAGGAAACGCAGGCAGTAGGCCGCGAGGAAGCGGAACAGCTTCTCGCGCAGTCTTCCGAGCGGCTGCCGACGCAGATGAGCGGCCACTTCCTCGGTGACGGTCTCGCGACGGCGCACCAGGCGTTCCATGAGACTTGCAGGATGCACCGGCTGCTCGATGTCCAGCAGGTGCCTGAGCGCGTCGTGATCGAGCGCCGGATTCTCCACCCGCCGGTCGTAGTAGAAGTCGCGGTCCTGGTGGCCACGGTGGCCGTGATCGTGGATGAAGCGCGCATAGGCCGCGGCGAAGGCCCGCGCTTCGGGCAAGGGGCTGTTCTTCACTGCGTGGAAGAAGGTCTCGCGCGACTGGGTCTCGAACAGTTCGCGCAGGGCCGCCGAGGCGCGGATCTGCTCGGAGAGTTCGAACAGCGCCTCGGCCTCGATGGCGGCCTTGTTGCCCGGAATGCCGCAGATCAGGTCCTGGTAGGTGCTGGGCGGCGCCTCGGGATACCAGTGCTCCAGCAGCTTGACGAGACCGATCAGCGCGCCGGTGGCATAGAAGAAGAACGGCGGCCATAGCGTCTCGTACCACTCGTCGACGAAGGCAACGCGCGTCTCGGCGGCGCGCACCAGCTCGGCGTCGGACAACGCGGCCAAGGTTGCGTCGTTTGGCCCGTTGGCGTCCTCGATGCGATGGTCGAGGTAGTCGTAGGTGGTGGCCACCCAGCGCATCAGGCCGAACTCGGGCTTCAAGAGGTGCACCCGCGCCCACATGCTGAGCAGTCCCCATGTCGACGCGGGCTTGGCGAGGAAGTCCTCGCGCCAGGCCGGCGGGATGTTGGTCACGTCGCGCAGCTGGCCCGGCCATTGCTGGGTCAGCCAGGACCGCTCGGCGTCGGCATTGAAATAGGCGGTGGCGCGGCGGTACTTGAACCAGCGCGCGCGCACGATGTCGTCGAAACCGAACAGGGATGCGAAGCGCGAGTAGTTCTGCTGACACTCATAGGCACGGCAGGAGTAGAAGAGCGGCGAGATGCCGCCCGTCCAGTACATCTCGGACCAAGTGTAGGTCCAAGTGGTGTCGGCCGCGTCGGGCGCGCTCTGCCAGCCGTCGACCTCTTCGTCCCAGGTGAATTCGACGCCGGTGACCGGGCGCGCCTGCAGGATGAAGAACTGCTCGCCGTCGCGCGCCCATTCGATGTCCTGCGGCAGGCCGCCGTAGCGCTGCATGATGTCGCGGCCGATCGCGGCGAGACGTCGTACCTGCGCATCGTTGAGCGAAGGCGCGGCGCGCTCTTCGGCGCTGGTCGTGAGTTCGACCGTGCCCTGGCCGCTCGCGGGGTCGCGCACGACCTTCTTCTCCTTGCCGCCAACTTCGCGTGATTTCAGCGCCAGGGTGTCACGTGCGAGCACGAAGGTGTCCGGATTGAGAATGCCGGAGACCACGCCTTCGCCGAGACCCCAGCTCGAGTTGATCACGATCTCGTCGGTGCGTGCCGTCAGCGGGTTGGCGGTGAACATCACGCCGGCCGCGTGCGGTTCGACCATGCGTTGCACCACCACCGCGAGCCGTTCCGCTTCGCCGTCGAAGCCGAGCTGATGGCGATAGGCCGCGACGCGCGCGGTCCACATCGACGCCCAGCAGCGGCGCACGGCATCGAGCAGCGCATCCGCCCCGCGCACGTCGAGATAGGTGTCGTACATGCCGGCGAAGGAAGCCAGGGCAAGATCCTCGGCCGTGCCCGAGGAACGCACGGCGACGTAGCCATCGGCGCAGAGGCGCTCGTAGGCGGCGCGCAGGTCCGCGGCGATGGCGGCTGGGATCTCCGCCCGTTCGATCGCCGCGCGTACCGCGGCCGTGCGGCGCTCGAGCGCCGCCGCATCATCGAAGGGCAGGTCGGCGAGGAGCGTGTGCAGCCGCGCGGCGAGCCCCTGGTGGGCGAGGAATTCGTCGTGGGCCGCGGTGCTGACCGTGAATCCCGCGGGCACGTCGAAACCGCAGGCGACCAGTCGCCCGAGGCTCGCCGCCTTGCCGCCTACTCGGGCCGGCTCCGTGGCGCCTGCTGCATCGAACGAGATCACGAAAGCCATGCGCATGTCTCCCCGCCCTGCGACGCGAGGCGCGTCAGCCGGCGCCTGTGGTGGGGCGCTCGCTGACGCTAGCCCGCGTCGCGATGCAAGGTCAATGCGCTAAAGGTGAGGAAGAAACCCGACCAGGCGATACGCGCTCACGCTCGCCGACGGCGCCGCATGGCCAGCGCGAGGAGCGTGAGCCCGCTCGCGAGCGCCGCGCCGCTCGGTGGCAGCGGCACCGGCGCGGGCGTGCCGCCGGTGCGCGTCACGACCTGCAGAACAAGGCGCTGCGCGTCGGGCGCGCGCAGCTGGAAGGTCTTGTCCTTCCAGGCGGGGAGCACGACGCTCGCGAAGGCGCCGAGGATGCCGCCGTCGGCGGCCAGGAACTCGTACTCGCGACCGAGCGCGGCGTCGAAGCCGTCCACCAGCTGCACGACCAGACGGCCGCCCAGGCTCGCGGTACCGCCCTCGACACGCAGCACGTCGAAGTCCTCCGCGCTGCCGAACTCGATGACGAGCGTCGCGTCAGCGCCCTGCACGTAGTCGCCAACGATGGTGGTGGTGCCTGGCGAGTGGCCGGGCGCGAGGGTGCCGCCGAGGTTGGTCAGCGTGCCTTCGAAGCGGTCCACCTGCAGCTGGCCGCCGGTGAAGGCGAAGGCGCCGCCCAGCAGCGTGATGCGCGCCGCGTCGAGCAGCCCGTCCTGCAGCTCTAAGCGCCCGTCACGCTGCACCGACAGCGCGCCGTGCACCACCAGCTTCGCCTTGTCGCCGGTCAGTGCCAGCGTGCCGGCGCGCACGCGCAGATCGCCCGCGAGATCGCTCGCGCCGTTCAGACCGAGCGTCCTGCGGCCCAGCTTGGTGACGCGCCCCGCGCCCTCCAGGCGACCGCCGAAGCTGCCGTCGGCGACGTCGCTGCCGATGCCGAGCGCGGCATCGGCGCGCACGCGCCCGCGACCGGTGAGCGTCGCGAGATCCTCGCCGTCGCCCGCGATGCGCAGCGTGGCGCCCTGGTCCACCTGTACCGGTGTGTCGTTGCCGAGATTGTCACCGTTGCCGCCGACTTCGAGCGTGCCGGTGGCCACGCGCAGCGGCCCGCGAAACGCGTTGCGCCCATTCAGCGTCTGGGTGCCGAGCCCCGCCTTGGTGAGCCCGCCGTCGCCGATCAGGTTGCCGCTGAAGGTGTCGTCCTGGTTGCCGAGCCCGAGGGTGAGCGAGTGCTTGAGGGCCACGACGCCCGCGCCGCGCAGTCCGCCCACGACCTCGCCGTCACCTTCGACCGCCAGTTGGCCGTTGCTGCCGACTTCGAGCGTAGCGGTGTCAAGCAGGTTGTCGCCGCTGCCCAGCGTCACCGTGCCGCGCGTGACCCGCAGGCCACCGGCGAAGCTGTTCGTGCCGTCCAGGCGCAGGCTGCCTGCGCCTGTCTTCTCCAGGCGGCCGCTGCCGCTGATCGCACCGCCGAGCACGGCATTGCCGCCGTTGCCGCCGATGACCGCGTCCGCGTTCAGCACCACGTCGCCGGCGCCGTCCAGCAGGCCGAGCGTCTCGCCGTTGCCGCCGATCACGAGGCGCGCGCCCGCCGCGACCTCGACTCGAGCGGCGTCGTTCAGCGCGTCGCTGTCGCCGGCTATTTCGAGCGTACCGGCGGTGACCTTGGTCAGACCGATGAAGGCCGCGTTGTTGCCGGTCAGGCGCATGAGGCCGCTGCCGCGCTTCTCGAAGGTGCCGCTGCCGACCAGCGCGCCGGTGAACTCGTCCAGCGCATTGTTGGCGTCGCCGGTCTGCAGCAGCCCGAGGCCGATGCGCATCTGGCCCCCGCCCGCCAGGCCACCGATGGCCTCAGTGGTGTTGAAGAGATCGACGACAGCGGAGTTGGACACGATCCTGATGGTGGTGGCGGAGCTGACCGCATCGACGTCGCCGAACATGAGCGTGCCGCCGTGCACGACCAGGTCGCCGGTCTGCTGCGAGCCGTCGCCGCCAAGGAAGACCAGTCCGCCACCTTCGCCGTTGATGCAGCCCGGCACCTTGCAGCCGCCGGTGTTGGGCGGGAAGTCATTGATGCGCAGGTCGAAGTCACCGCTGCGCCGTCCGAGCACCACCAGTGTGCGGCTGGTACGCCAGGACTGCTCGGCCGTGAGCCGAATCTTCATGCGCAAGGTGAGCGTCTCGTGGGTGTTGGTGAAAATGCCCTCAGCGCCGACCGAGAGCGTCGAGTCGCTGCTGCTGAAGATGTCGTAGGCCTCGGTGTTGCCATCCGTGGAGTAGAAGCCGAGGCCGGCGACGCTCCAGTCCTCGTTCATGTCCGGATTGGGTTCGGACAGCGCGAACGCGTTGGCGCTGAACAGCACCTGGGTCTCGACCAGGTCCTTGGGCGGGCGCTCGCCGTCTTTCCAGTTGTCGCGGTTGGTCCAGTTGTCGGTCAGCCCGAGACCGCTCCACTCGTACTTGGTGACCGCATGTGCGTCGAGGGCGGCGAGGCTCAGGCCCAGGAGCCACGCGCCGCCCACCGCCCGCGCGGAGGCGCGCCCCCTGCCTGTTGTGCGTGCATGCCGAACGGCCATTTCGATCAACTTCTCCATTGCGCCACGACCACCGTGCGCGAGGGCGTGATCCTTGGCGTTCGCACGCGCGGACACAATCCGCTAAAGGTCCTAGGACCTCGCCCCAGGGTCTTAGGACCGCGGCGGCTGACGGAGCGCGCGGCTCGGCGCGCGCGGACCGCGGCGGCGAATGTCGTCGTAGATCGAGAAGTTCCATGGCCGAAATGCGATCAGGAAGCCGACATGCTGACGCTGCGCGGCCGGCACGCCGCGATCGCGTTTCAGCAGGTCGCGAAACGTCACCGCGACGCGCTCGACGGCCGCCACCAGGTCGTCGCGGCCGCGTTCGCTCAGGAAGCCATGCAGGAACACGCGGCTGCGGCCGGCGTCGCGAAAGTCGCCGGCGAGGAATTCGTCGGCGATCAGGTTCTCGAAGAAGCGCTCTATGGGTCCACCAGGACGCCAGCGAAAGCTGTCCGAGACCTTGATGCGGTAGCGGTTGCCGGGCAGGAGTTCGATGAAGCGGATCTTGTCCAGCGCGGCAAGGTGGCGAATGCAGTCGGTGGGGGCCAGCGCGTAGATGTCTAGGATCTCCTCGAAGGACCAGCGGTTCAGCACGCAGGCCGCGACCAGCAGGCGCTTCGGGTCCTGCACCAGCTGGCGCTCCTGCGCCTCGGTGAGCTGATCGAGACGCTGCTCCTCGCGCGCGTGCTTCTCCACCAGTTCGGCGAGATCGACCTTCAGGATGTCGCAGATCGCGTCGACCCGGCCCAGCGTCATGCGGTTCAGCGCGAACATGCGCTTCACCGCGCCTTCGGACAGGCCGAGCTTGGTCGCGAGGTCACGGTAGGTGATGCGGCGCGCGCGCATCTCGCGCTTCAAGGCGTCCACCAGCTCCACGGCCTTGGGCATGGGTCCCCTCCAGGGTCATAAAAACTAGACTCATGGACGATTCTATTCCGACTTTGTCTAGCAAGCTTGTCCTTGTCGGTGGCCTGACTAGCATTCGGCGCGTGATCGATGGAGTCGCCGCCACCATGCCAACCACCCTGTCCCCGTCCCTTGCCCCGTCGGCGGGCCGTCGCGCCCGGCCGCACGCCGTCCTGCTCGCCGCCTGCACCGTGCTGTTCGGCCTGCGGGTCTTCGCGCAGGCCGTGCAGTACGTGCAGCCCTCGCCCTACCTGCCGCCGTTCGAGGCGTTCCAGGGCAGCGCTCTGCCCTACGCGCTGCTGCTGCCGGCCCAGGTGCTGATCCTGAGCGTGATGATCCGCGCCACCGTGTCGGTGGCGCAGGCGCGTCAAGGCCCTCGACCGGCACGCGGCCGCCTGCTCGCCAGGCTCGGCGCGCTGTATCTAGCCGCGGCGCTGCTGCGCATCGCGCTCGGGCTCGCGCTGCCGGAGCTCGGCGCTTGGTTCCGCGCCTGGATCCCGGCCGTCCTGCACGTGGTGCTCGCCGCCTTCGTCCTGCTGCTCGCCGACCGTCATCTGCGGTCTGCCTGAACTCATCACCGGAGACTTCGCCATGCTGAAGCTCACGCACTATCTCTGGTACCCGTTCCTGCTCGCCAATGCCGTGCTGTTGTTCGTGGCGCTGCGCGCTTCGAACGCGACGCTGGTGCCGGCGACCTATGCGCCGATCCTGCTGACCGGACTCGCGCTGGCGGCGCTCGAGCGCGCGCGACCGGCGCGCCTTGCCTGGCGGCCGCCGACCATCGAACTCAAGCGCGACCTGCTCTACATGCTGCTGGTGCAGGTACTGCTGCCGCGCGCGCTGATGCTCGCCACCGTCATGCTGCTCACGCGTGGCGGCGTGGGCCTCGGTGATGCCGGGCCTTGGCCCCGGCACTGGCCCTACGTCACGCAGGTCTTGATCCTGCTGGTGGTGGCGGACTTCCTGCGCTACTGGCTGCACCGCGCGTCGCACCGCTGGGCGCCGCTGTGGCGCCTGCACGAGGCACACCACGCGCCCGATAGGCTGTATGCGCTCAACGTCGGCCGCTTCCATCCCCTGGAGAAGATCCTGCAGTTCGGCGTCGATTCCCTGCCCTTCGTGCTGCTCGGTGCGACGCCCGAAGTGATTGCGGGTTACTACCTGCTGTACGCGGTCAACGGCCAGTGCCAGCACGCCAACGTGCGCCTGCGCTACGGCTGGATGAACTACCTGGTCGGGAGCGCTGAGACCCATCGCTGGCATCACGTCAGGGACGAGGCCTGCGGTCCGTGCAACTTCGGCGCGACGCTCATCGTGTGGGACCTGCTGTTCGGCACGTTCCACCTGCCTCGCCGTCAGCCGCGCGCGGTGGGCATCCTCGATTCTTCCTATCCGCCGGGCTTCGTCATGCAATTGCTAAGGCCCTTTCTCGCGACCCTGACGCAGGGCGCGACCGGCGCCGCGCTGCTCAAGCTGAGCTTGCGCGCCGCCTTCTATCGCGAGGTCCTGCGGCTCGGCCGGCATACGGCCGATCCCATGGCGCGGCAGCGCGCACTGTTGGCGCGCGTCCTGCGCGACAACCGCGACACCGTCTACGGGCGCGCCCATGGTTTCGCCGACATCCGCGACTACCAGGACTTCGTCGGGCGTGTGCCGATCAACGACTACGAGGCCCTGCGTCCCTATGTCGAGCGCGAGATGGCGAGCGGCGAGGCGACCCTCACCGCCGAGCGTCCGCTGCGCTTCGTCGCGACCAGCGGCACCACCGGCGCGCCCAAGCACATTCCGGTCACCCGCGCCGTGGAACGACACCTGGCGCGCATGCAGCGCCTGGCCGCGGCGCTGCAGTTCCGCGCCTGTCCGCACGCCTTCGATGGCGCGATCCTCGCCATCGCCGGGAGCGCGGAGGAAACCCGCAGCGCGGACGGGCGCAGTATCGGCGCGGCGTCCGGGCTGCTCGCCGGCCAGGTGCCGGCCCTGCTGCGCGAGCGCTTCGTGCTGCCGCCGGGCGTGGCAAGCGTCCCTGACGCAACCCTCAAGTACCTGCTGGTGTTGCGCCTCGCCCTCGCGCGCCCGGACATCAGCCTGTGCGCGACCGCCAATGTCAGCACCTTGCTGACGCTGCTTCGTCTCCATGCCGTACACCACGACGCGCTGGTCGAGGATCTGCGCGTGGGCGGCTTTCATCGCGCGGCCGAACTGCCGGCGGCGCTGCGCGCCGAACTCGCGCCGCGGCTGGTGGCGATGCCGGCGCGCGCGGCGGCGCTCGC
>JAIEQK010000225.1 GCA_019747795.1 Gammaproteobacteria bacterium
GCCAGCCGCTGGCGCTCGGCCTCGTCCAGCGGCGGCGGGGCCGCGGCGCGCTGGCGCGCGATGCGCACCACCACCACCACGGCCAGCAGCAGCGCGAAGGGCCCGACCCACAAGAGCCAGGTGGACTCCTTCATCGGCGGACGGTACAGCACGAAATCGCCGTAGCGCGCCACCAGGTAGTCGTGGATCTGCTGGTCGTCGCGACCCTGTTCCAGGAGCTGCTTGACCTCGTCGCGCAGGTCCTGGGCCAGCTCGGCGTGGGAATCCTTCAAGGTCTGGTTCTGGCAGACCATGCAGCGCAGCTCTTCGAGCAGCTTGTCGTAGCGCGCCGCGAGCGTCGGGTCGGCGAACTCCGCCGGCGCATCGGCGGCGGGCGCGCCGGCCGCGAACGCCCAGCACAGCAGGGCCAGGAGCAGGGCGCGTGGGGCGCTCATGGCTGGCGCGGCGCGAGCTGGGCGAGCAGGGGCAGCAGCTCGCGCGCCAGCACGTCGTTGGTCAGCGGTCCCACGTGCTTGTAGCGGATGGTGCCGGTGGCATCGACCAGGAAGGTCTCCGGCACGCCGTAGACGCCGAGGTCCAGGCCCAGCCGACCCTCGGGATCGAACAGGGTCAGGCCATAGGGATCACCGCGTTCGGTCAACCACGCGCGCGCCGCGCCCAGCTCGTCGTGGTAGTTCAACCCCACCAGGGTGACCTGGCCAGTGCGCTGCAGGTCCAGCAGCAGGGGATGCTCCTCGCGGCACTGCGCGCACCACGAGGCCCACACGTTCAATAGATAGGGCTTGCCGAGCAGGTCGGCGCGCTTCACCGCGGTGTCCGGCGTCGCCAGCGTGCCGAGCGCGAAGTCGGGCGCCGGCTTGCCGATCAGCGGCGACGGCACGAGGCGCGGATCGCGATGCAGGCCGACGTACAGGAAGCCGACCAGCGCGGCGAACAGGACCAGCGGCAGGGCGTAACGCATGTCGGTTCAGCCCGTGACCGCGCCACCGGTGGCCGCGCGCGCGGCGAGGCGCGTGGCGAGGCGCCGGAAGCGCGGATCGCACATCGCGACCGCGCCGCCGGCCGCCATCAGGAGGGCGCCCAGCCACAACCAGCGCACGAAGGGCTTCACGCTGACCCGCACGCTCCAGGTCTTCTCGTCGAGTGGCTCGCCGAGCGAGACGTAGAGATCGCGCCGCAGGCCGGGCGCGATGCCGGCCTCGGTCATCGGCATGCCGCGCACGTGGTAGTTGCGCTTCTCGGCCGACAGCGTCGTGACGTGCTCGCCGTCGCGCGTGACTTCGAAGCGCGCCGCGGTGCCGTCGTAGTTCGGGCCTTCGATGGGCGTGGCGGCGGCGAAGGTGAAGACGTAGTCGCCGGCCGTCACGCTGTCGCCGGGCGCCGCGCGCGAGTGCACGTCGACCGTGTCCAGGCTGACCAGGGTCACGCCAATGATGGTCACCGCGAAGCCGATGTGCGCGAGGTGCTGGCCGAGGTAGGCGGCCGGCAGATGCATGAACGCGGCCCAGGGCGCGCTCCGCGCGCGACAGCGGCGCAGCACGCCGCCGACGCTCGAGGCCAGCACCCAGAACGCGAGCGCGAGGCCGAAGACGGCGCGCGGCGAACGCGCCTCGCTCAAGGTCGCGACCGCGGTCGCGAGCAGCACCAGGGTGCCGAGCAGGGGCAGGCGCAGACCGCGGCACAGCTCGGCGAAGCGGTCCTGTTTCCAGCGCGCGTGCTGGCCGAGGCCCAGCAGCACCACCAGCGGCGCCATCAGCGGCACGAACACCGCGTTGAAGTAGGGCGGGCCGACCGAGATCTTGCCGAGCCCGAGCGCATCCAGGACCAGCGGGTAGAGCGTGCCGAGCAGCACGGTCGCGCAGCTGACCGTCAAGAGCACGCTGTTCGCGAGCAGGAAGGACTCGCGCGAGGTGAGCGCGTAGCTCGCGCCGCTCTGCATGCTGGTGCCGCGCCAGGCGTAGAGCGCGAGCGCGCCGCCGATCACCAGCACCAGGAACACCAGGATGAACACGCCGCGCGCCGGGTCGCTCGCGAAGGCGTGTACCGAGGTCAGCACGCCGGAGCGGACCAGGAAGGTGCCGAGCAGGCTCAGGCCGAAGGCACCGATGGCGAGCAGCACCGTCCAGCTCTTGAACACGTCGCGCTTCTCGGTCGCGGCCAGCGAATGGATCAGCGCCGTGCCGAGCAGCCAGGGCATGAAGGACGCGTTCTCCACCGGGTCCCAGAACCACCAGCCGCCCCAGCCGAGCTCGTAGTACGCCCACCAGCTGCCGAGCGCGATGCCGAGCGTGAGGAAGGTCCAGGCGAGCAGCGTCCAGGGTCGCGCCCAGCGCGCCCAGGCGCTGTCGAGATGGCCGCCGATGAGCCCCGCGATGGCGAAGGCGAAGGCGACCGAGAAGCCGACGTAGCCGGTGTAGAGCATCGGCGGATGCACCACCAGGCCGAAGTCCTGGAGGAGCGGGTTCAGGTCCGCG
Source organism: Gammaproteobacteria bacterium (assembly GCA_019747795.1). Taxonomy (GTDB): domain Bacteria; phylum Pseudomonadota; class Gammaproteobacteria; genus JADJYF01. The sequence goes on from JAIEQK010000225.1 coordinate 2,475, forward strand.
CCGTCGCTCGGCGGCGGCAGCTGGCGCAGGAAGGGGTTGGAGGTCGCGAGCATGAACAACAGGAAGCCGACGCTGATGGCACCCATCACCGCCAGCACGCGCGCGCTGAAGGCGAGCGGCAGGCCGCGGCTGCCGAAGCTGACCGCGCAGGACCAGGCGGACAGCAGCAGCACCCACAGCAGCAGCGAGCCCTCGTGAGCGCCCCACAAAGCCGAGATGCGGTAGGCCAGTGGCAGCGCGGAGTTGGAGTTCTGCGCCACGTAGGCGAGCGAGAAATCATTGTTGATGAAGGCGTGCGCGAGCGCCGCGAAGGCCAGCGCCACGAACAGGAACTGGGCGCGCGCCGCGGGCCGCGCGAGCGACATCCACAGCACGTTGCCGCGCTGCGCGCCGATGAGTGGCACGAGCGTCAGCAGCACGCCGATGGCGAGCGCCATGGCCAGCGCGAAGTGTCCGAGTTCGGCAATCATGGCTTCATCCCCGCCTGCGCCTTGCCGTCCTTGAGCGCCTGCGCGACCTCGGGCGGCATGTAATTCTCGTCGTGCTTGGCCAGCACCTCGCTCGCCACGAACACGCCGCCAGGGTCGAGCTGGCCGATGGCGACGATGCCCTGCCCCTCGCGAAACAGGTCCGGCAGGATGCCCTTGTAGGTCACGGTCCGCTGCTGCGCGAAATCGGTGACGGCGAAGCGCACGGTCAGATCCTGCGGGTCGCGCTGGACGCTGCCCTTGACCACCATGCCGCCGAGGCGGAAGGCGCGGTTGCCCGGCGCTTCGCCACGCGCGACCTCGCTCGGGCTGTAGAAATACATCAGGTTCTGGTTGAAGGCGGCCAGGATCAGGGCCACGGCCACGCCGATGCCCAGCACCCCGAGTCCGATCACCAGCATGCGCTTACGCCTGGGCGTCATCAATCGTTCCGAGTTCTCGGCGTCGCGCCAGCGCCGCCAGCGCCGCGCGCTCCGCGCGGCGCGGCAGCAGCACGTTCAGCGCCAGCACCACCAGCGCGAGGCCGTAGGAGGTCCACACGTAGACCGCGTAGCCGCCCATGTGCAGGAAGGCATCGAGTCCGCTCACGGCTCAGGCTCGCGTCGGCAGGTCGAGTTCCCGCACCCAGGCGGCGTTGCGGTCGTACTCGAGGATCTGGGCGCGCACGCGCACCAGGAGGTTCCAGAAGAAGTAGCACTGGAAGGCCGCGATCATCACCAGCAGCGGGATCAGCATGTCGATGTGGATGGAGGGCTTGTCGAACTTGGTCACCGTCGCACCCTGGTGCAGCGTGCTCCACCATTCCACCGAGAAGTGGATGATGGGGATGTTGACCACACCGATCAGCGACAGCACCGCGCCGGCGCGCGCCGCCGCGCGGCGATCGTCGAAGGCGCCGTGCAGGGCCATCACGCCGAGGTAGAGGAACAGCAGGATGAGTTCCGAGGTGAGCCGCGCGTCCCATACCCACCAGGTGCCCCACATGGGCTTGCCCCACAGCGAGCCGGTGACCAGCGCGAGGAAGGTGAACGAGGCGCCGAGCGGCGCGCAGGCGCGGGCGACGATTTCCGCCAGCTTGAGCTTCCATACCAGCGCCGCGCCGCCGGCCGCGGCCATGGTCACGTAGACGAACATCGACATCCAGGCGGACGGCACGTGCACGTACATGATGCGGAAGCTCTCGCCCTGCTGGTAATCGGCCGGCGCGAACACGAGCCCGCTGACCAGGCCCCAGGCGAACAGTGCCAGGGTCAGCCCCGCCAGCCAGGGCGTGAGCGTGCGGCTCAGGCGGTAGGCGTGCATGAGCGACGCGTACTTGTGCAGGAAGGCGAAATTCAAGCGGACCTCGGAGCGCGTGGCGGGGCTCGATCGTTGGCGTCAACTCATGCGGATGCGCAGCGCCGCGGCCGTGGCCCAGGGTGCCAGCGTCACGGCCAGGACTACGAGGCCGGCGAGGAAGTAGATCTCGCCCGTGACCGGCAGTCCGAGGGCCGCGTTGGCGGTGGCCGACGCACCAAAAATCAGCACCGGAATGTACAACGGCAGGATCAACATTGCCAGGAGCAGGCCGCCGCCGCGCAGACCCACGGTGAGCGCGCTGATGGCGCTGCCGACCAGGCTCATGACCACGCTGCCGAGCGCCAGCGTGGCGAGCAGCACGCCGAGCACCGCGCCGGGGACGTCGAGCGCGAGGCCGGCCGGCACCGCCAGCACGAGCACCGGCAGGCCGGACAGCAGCCAGTGCGCGAGCGCCTTCGCGAAGCCGAGCAGGGCGAGCGGCGCGCCGCCCGTCACCAGCACCTCGAGCGTGCCGTCGGCGTAGTCGGCGCGGAACAGGGACTCGAGCGACAGGGCCGCGGCGAGCAGCGCGGCGACCCACACCGCGCCGGCCGCGATCCGCGACAGGAGCGCGCTGTCGGTGCCGAGCGCGAAGGGGAACATCAGGATCACCAGGGCGAAGAACAGGAGCGGATGCAGGGCCTCGGCCTGGTTGCGCGCCGCGCGCAGGAGTTCGCGGCGCAGGACCGCCGCGACCACGTCGCCGCTCACGCCGCACGCTCCAGCGGCACGACCGTCACCGGGTGGCGGGAGTCGAAGCCCTGGTGAGTGGCGATGAGGACCGTGCCGCCGGCCTCGACCTGCTCATCGATCAGGGTCTCTACCAGGGCGCGGCTGGCGTGGTCGAGCGCGGTGAAGGGCTCGTCCAGCATCCACAGACGGGTGTCGAACAGCGCCAGTCGGGCGAGCGTCACCCGCTGGCGCTGGCCGGCGGACAGGTAACGCACCGGGCGCTCGGCGAACTCGGCCGCGTTCAGCGCGCGCAGCGCCGCGGCCACGCCGAGGCGCCTGGGCGCGGCGGCGAGCGCGGCGATGAAGTCGAGGTTCTCCTGCGGCGTCAGCTCGGCGTTCAGGCCGCCGTGGTGGCCGATGTAGGTGAGACTCGCGCGGAAGGTCGGCAGGGTGGCGAGCGCCTGGCCTTGCCAGAGGATCTCGCCGGCATCCGGGGTCACGAGGCCCGCCAGGGTCTTCATCAGCGTGGTCTTGCCGCAGCCGTTCGCACCCTGCAGCTGCACGATGCTGCGCGCCGGCGCGGAGAAACTGAGCCCGTCGAACAACAGCCGCGGGCCGCGCTCCAGGCGCAGGCCGCGGACGTCGAGACCGCTGTCGGGCATGGGTGAGGACGCCGGGGTCGCGGGCGATGCGGGACGCCGCGCGCGCGGCGCCGTGGTCACTTGAGGATGAACTTGCCTCCGGACCGACCGCCGGGCAGGCCGCCGAGGTCACCCGGGCCGCCCTGGCCCGGCACGACGATGCGCGAGGCCTCCTCGCGGGCCATTTCCCGCGCGCGCTCGTTGAGTCGCTCGATGGCGCCCTTGATGCCCTCGGGGAACTGCGCGCAGGCCTCGGCCAGGCTCGGTCCCTCGAGCGGGAACTGCACCGGGATGGGGCCCATCTGCGTCATCAGCGTGGTGTCGCCGATGAAGCGCTGCGGCCGGGACGGGTCGTCGCTGCCGTCCGTGCGTATCGGGATCAGGCGACGAATGGTGGCCGCGTGCAGATCGGTGATCGCCTCTTCGCGGTAGAGGTTGTCGACGTCGACGGTGAAGGAATCTGCGCTGCTGCCAGCCATGTCGGTACTCCCGCTCGATCAGTGGCGCGATGGTAGCAGAATCGTGATGCAGCGCGGGTTTAAAGCCGGCCGCGCCGGCTCCGATATACAGACCGACGGTGTAAGCTAATCGCACCCACGAGAATCCGAAACCCTATGAAAGTCCTGGTCACGGGCGCCGCTGGCTTCATCGGCTCCCGCCTGTGCGAACACCTGCTGGCGCGCGGCGACGAAGTGGTCGGCGTCGACAATCTCAATGACTACTACGAGGTCTCGCTCAAGTACGCGCGCCTCGCGCGGCTCGAGCCGGCGCCGAATTTCCGCTTCCACAAGCTGGACATCGCCGACCGCGCCGCGATGCCCGCGCTGTTCGCCGCCGAGAAGCCCGCGCGCGTCGTGCATCTCGCCGCCCAGGCCGGCGTGCGCTACTCGCTGGAGAACCCCCACGCCTACATCGACGCGAACATCGTCGGCACGACCAACATCCTGGAGGGCTGTCGCCACCACGGCGTCGAGCACCTGGTGTATGCCTCGTCGAGCTCGGTGTACGGCGCCAATACCCGCATGCCCTTCTCGGTGCACGACAACGTCGACCACCCGGTGTCGCTGTACGCCGCCACCAAGAAGGCCAACGAGCTCATGGCCCACACCTACAGCCACCTGTTCGGCCTGCCGGCCACGGGGCTGCGCTTCTTCACCGTGTACGGCCCCTGGGGCCGGCCGGACATGTCGCTGTTCATGTTCACCCGCAAGATCCTGCGCGGCGAGCCGATAGACGTCTTCAACTACGGCAATCACCGGCGCGACTTCACCTACATCGACGACATCGTCGGCGGGGTGGTGGGCTGCCTGGACACCATCGCGACGCCGAATCCTGCATGGCAGAGCGACGCGCCGGACCCCGGCACGTCGCGCGCCCCGCACCGGCTGTACAACATCGGCAACAACTCGCCGGTGGAGCTGATGGACTTCATCGCCACCCTCGAGGAGTGTCTCGGGATGGAAGCGAAGAAGAACATGCTGCCCTTGCAGCCCGGCGATGTGCCCGACACCTACGCCGATGTCACCGCGCTGGTGGAGGACATCGGCTACCGTCCCGGCACGCCCATCAAGCAGGGCATCGCCAATTTCGTGAGCTGGTTTAAGGAGTACTACAAAGTCCCATGAGCGCGCACAACCGAACCATTGCGGTGGTAGGCCTGGGCTATGTCGGCCTGCCGGTGGCGGTCGCCTTCGGCCGCAGCGCCCGCACCATCGGCTTCGACATCAACGCCGCGCGCATCGCGGAGTTGCAGGGCGGCCACGACAGCACGCTCGAGGTGGAGGACGCCGACCTCAAGGCGAGCGACATCTTCTTCACCTCCAACGCCGAAGACCTGCGCCGGGCGGACTTCCACATCGTCGCCGTGCCGACGCCGGTGGACAATGCCAAGCGGCCGGACCTCACGCCCATGATCAAGGCGTCCGAGACCCTGGGCCGCCAGATCAAGAAGGGCGACATCGTGGTCTACGAGTCGACCGTGTACCCGGGCGCCACCGAGGAAGACTGCGTGCCGGTGCTGGAGAAGCTCTCGGGCCTCAAGGCCGGGCAGGACTTCTTCGTCGGCTACTCGCCGGAGCGCATCAATCCCGGCGACAAGGATCACACCTTCACCAAGATCACCAAGGTGGTGTCCGGCCAGACCCCGGAGATCCTGGAAATCGTCGCGCGGGTCTACGAGAGCGTGGTCACCGCCGGCGTGCATCGTGCGCCGTCGATCAAGGTGGCCGAGGCGGCCAAGGTCATCGAGAACACCCAGCGCGACCTCAACATCGCGCTCATGAACGAACTCGCGCTGATCTTCAACCGCATGGGCATCGACACGCGCGACGTGCTGGCCGCGGCCGGCACCAAGTGGAACTTCCTGAAGTTCGACCCGGGCCTGGTCGGCGGCCACTGCATCGGCGTCGACCCCTACTACCTGACGCACAAGGCCGCCATCCTGGGCTACATCCCCCAGGTCATCCTGGCTGGTCGCAGCATCAACGACGACATGGGTCGCTACGTCGCCCAACAGGCGATTCGCGAGCTCATCGCCCAGGGTGGCGTGGTCAAGGGTGCGACCATCACCGTGCTCGGGTTCACGTTCAAGGAAAACGTTCCTGACCTGCGCAACACACGTGTGATAGATATCGTCAACGAGCTCAGGACCTACGACGTCGACGTGCAGATCCACGATCCCTATGCCGACAGCCACGAGGCCGAACACGAGTACGGCGTGTCGCTGACGGCGCTCGCGGACCTGCGTCCGGCCAAGGTGGTGATCTTCGCCGTGCCCCATCACCATTACCTGGAGGGCGGCTGGTCGACCATCACGGCGCAGCTGGAAGGCGGCCGCGGCGCGGTCATCGACGTCAAGGGCAAGCTCGAGCGCGGCGCCGTGCCGCAGGGTGTGACCCTATGGAGATTGTGAACACGTGAATGTCGTGATGATCGGCACCGGCTATGTCGGCCTGGTGTCGGGTGCCTGCTTCGCCGAGTTCGGCGCCAATGTCATCTGCGTCGACGTCGACGCAGGCAAGATCGCCAAGCTGCACGCCGGCCAGATGCCGATCTACGAGCCGGGGCTCGACACCCTGGTAGCGAACAACGTCAACGCCGGCCGCTTGAGTTTCACCACCGAGATCGGGCCAGCCGTGGCCGCGGCCGACCTGGTGTTCATCGCGGTCGGCACGCCGAGCCGCCGCGGCGAGGGCTTCGCCGATCTCTCCTACGTCTACGAGGCGGCCCGCCAGATCGCGACCCACCTGTCGCGCTACGCGGTGATCGTCGACAAGTCGACGGTGCCGGTGGGCACCGCGCGGAACGTCGCGCGCATCGTGCGCGAGACCAATCCCGCGGCCGACTTCGATGTCGCCTCCAATCCCGAATTCCTGCGCGAGGGCGCCGCGATCAGCGACTTCATGCGCCCGGACCGCGTGGTCATCGGCTGCGAGAGCCCGCGCGCCGAAGCGCTGCTGCGCGAACTCTACCGGCCCCTGAACCTGCGTGAGACGCCGATCCTGGTCACCAACCTGGAGAGCGCGGAACTCATCAAGTACGCGGCCAACGCCTTCCTGGCCACCAAGATCAGCTTCATCAACGAGGTCTCGAGCCTGTGCGAGGCGGTCGGCGCGGATGTCCACGCGGTCGCCAAGGGCATGGGCATGGATGGCCGCATCGGCGGCAAGTTCCTGCACCCGGGGCCCGGCTACGGCGGCTCCTGCTTTCCGAAAGACACCCAGGCCCTGGTGCGCATCGCCCAGGAGCACGGCGTCGGCAGTCGCATCGTGGAGGCGGTCATCGAGGTCAACGCCGCGCAGAAGGCGCGCATGATCAAGAAGATTCGCGAGGCCCTGGGCGGCTCCGAGGCGGGCAAGACCATCGGCGTGCTGGGGCTCACCTTCAAGCCCGAGACCGACGACATGCGTGATTCCCCGGCGCTGTCCATCCTGCCGCCGCTGATGGAGAAGGGCGCGCGGGTGCGGGCCCACGATCCGCAGGGCGTGCACGAGGCGCGGCAGTACCTGCCGGCCGAGGTGCAGTACTGCGACGCCATCTACGATGTGTGCGAGGGCGCCGACGCGCTGGTGCTGCTGACCGAGTGGAACGCGTATCGCGGGCTCGATCTCGAGCGCGTGAAGCGCGGGCTCAAGAGCCCGGTATTCATCGATCTGCGCAACGTCTACGAGCGGGGTACGCTCGAGAAGCTGGGCTTCGCCTATTACTGCGTGGGGCGGTAATCGCCCCTGGTCCGCGCGCCCGGCTTGCCCGGGATGACGGCTCCCGACTCCTCACGGCCGGCGCGCGCTAAGATGCGCGCGCCATGTTGTTCACCACCCAGGTCTTCCTGCTCGGCTTCCTGCCGCTGACGGCGCTCGTCTACCACGCGGTCAACTCGCGGCGCCTGCGGCTGTGGGTGCTGCTGGCCGCCTCGCTGTTCTTCTACGCCTGGTGGGACGTGCGCTTCCTGCCGCTGCTCCTGCTCACGGGCGCGGTCAACTACGGGCTCGCGGCGGCCTATCGCCGGCACCGTCGACGCGCCTTCATCGCGCTCGGCATCGCCTTCAATCTCGCGGTGCTCGGCTTCTTCAAGTACACCAACTTCCTGCTCGGCGCGGTCGTGACGGCGCTCGGGGCGAGCTACGCGCCGCTCGACATCGTGCTGCCACTCGGCGTCAGCTTTTTCACCTTCCAGCAGATCTCCTACCTGCTGGATCTCGAGCGCGGGCAGGTGGCGGCCTACGGCCCGCTCGAGTTCGCCTGCTACGTGAGCTTCTTTCCGCACCTCATCGCCGGCCCCATCATCCGTCACCACGAACTCATTCCGCAGTTCGACGGCCTGGGCCAACGCCACATCGATCGCGAGATGATGGCGCGTGGCCTCGGCCTGTTCGCTTTCGGGCTCATGAAGAAAGTGTGGGTGGCCGATCAGCTCGCACCCTATGCCGACGCGGGCTTCGCCGCGGCGGCGCCGAGCGTGGCGCTCGCCTGGCAGGCGGCGCTCGCCTACTCGCTGCAGCTCTACTTCGATTTCTCCGGCTACTCCGACATGGCGCTGGGTCTCGCCGGGCTGTTCGGGCTGACCCTGCCCGTCAACTTCGACGCGCCCTACCGCGCGACCAGCATCCGCGAATTCTGGCGGCGCTGGCATATGACGCTCTCGCGCTTCCTGCGCGACTACCTCTACATCCCGCTCGGCGGCAGCCGCGCAGGGCCGGCGCGGGCCTACGCGGCGGCGCTCGGCACCATGCTGCTCTGTGGCCTGTGGCACGGCGCGGGCTGGACCTTCATCGCCTGGGGCGGCCTGCACGGCGTGGCGGTGTGCTGCAACCGCTGGTGGATGGGCCGTGGCTTCGCGCTGCCCGCGCCGCTCGGCTGGGCGCTCACCATGCTGTTCGTGGTGGTCGGCTGGGTGCTGTTCCGCGCCGACGACTTCGCCGGCGCGGCGCGCATGCTGACCGCTATGGCGGGGCAGGGGGGCGTGGCGCGAGCGGACGAGGACGGCTGGTCGCTCCTGCTGCTGGCCGGCGCGCTCGCCCTGGTCGGGCCGACCAACCTCGGTCTGTCGCGGCGCGACTGGCTCTATCGCCCGGCGCTGGCGCTGCCGCTCGCGCTGCTCCTGCTCGGCACGGTGCTCCGCGTCGGCCAGGGCCGCGGCATCGAGTTCATCTACTTCCAGTTCTGAGATGCGCTTCGACACCTGGCTACGCGTGGTGCTGGCCGGCGGCGGCGTGCTGGGCGTGCTGATCTACGCCTTCATCCTGGTCATCGATCCCTACCAGGTCGTGCCGTTCGCACCGGCGCTGCCGCGCGCGCCCATCTCCACCAACCAGCGCTTCTCCTATCCCGCCATCGCCCGATCGGCGGCCTTCGACAGCGCGGTGATCGGCACCTCGACCATGCGCCTGATCGATCCCGCGCGGCTCTCTGCCGGCAGCGGCGCGCGCTTCGCCAACCTCGCGATGAACTCCGCCACCGCCTACGAGCAGGCGCGCATGCTCGAACTCTTCATGCGTCATCATCCGGCGGCCCGAGCGCTCGTGATCGGCAACGACGGCACCTGGTGCAACCGCCGCCCGGACGTGCCGCAGTACACCTTTCGCGCCTTTCCGGAGTGGATGTTCGACGATGATCCGTGGAACGATCTCCTCTATCTGTTCAACGACAAGGCGCTGGAAGACGCGGTGCGCATGGCGGAATACCTGGCCGGCCGGCGCGGGGCCAAGTATCGACCGGACGGCTACCGCGACTTCACCCTGGACTTCGGTCCGCGCGATCCGCGCGCTGCGCACAAGCGCCTGTTCAAGGCGCGCCCCCGACCCGCGGAGCGGGGCGACGCCGCGCCGCGTCTCGAGCATCCCAACTGGCGATTTCCCTTGCTCGACCGGCTCGCCGCGCGCATCAACGCCCTGCCGGCGAACACGCGGGTCGTGCTGGTCTACCCGCCGGTGCACGACCACTACCTGCAGACCATGGCGGTCAGCATGGGCGAGTGCAAGGCGCGCGCCGCGGGCCTGCTGGCCGGGCGCCACGACCTCGTGACGCTGGACTACATGCGGCCGACGGCGCTGACGCGGGACGAGGACAACTTCTGGGACGCGGTGCATACCACCAGCGACGTTGCCCGCATGCTCGAAGAGGACATCCGCGCGGTGTGGCGAGGCGAGACGCCACCGTCGCCGCACGTGGTGTCATGGCGCAACGACTGAGTTCCCGCCGTCCCGGCGTGCGCGCGAACCCAAGCGCACCAAGTCGAGTGCGGTGCCGAGGAGGCACCGCTGGACGAACGCTGGTTGCAAAGAATCGGCCATTCACGCCAGGATCGATGGGGCGCGCTCGGGCTCGGCAGGCGGACGTTGCAGATCCCCTCCCCGAGCTCGAACCCCATGCGTGTGCGCCCACCCACTCCAGGACCCCGGAACGCGCGTGAGAATCATCGTCACCGGCGGTGCCGGTTTCATCGGGTCGGCCTTGGTCAGGCATCTGCTCACGTCCACTGATCACCAGATCCTGAACATCGACGTGCTCGGCTACTGCAGCAGCCTCGCTGCCCTCGAAGGCGCGCTCGATCACGCGCGGCACCGCTTCGCGCAGATCGACATCACCGACGGCGAGCGCGTCGCTGCGCTGCTCGACGAGTTCCAGCCCCATGCCCTCATGCATCTCGCCGCCGAGTCCCACGTCGATCGGTCCATCGATTCACCTTGGCCATTCGTGCGTTCCAATATCCTCGGCACCTACGAGCTGCTGGAGCGAGTCCGCGCCCATCTCGCGCGCCGAGACACCGCGGCTCGGCAGAGCTTTCGTTTCCTGCACGTCTCCACCGATGAAGTATTCGGCGGCCCTGATGACGGCGCCCTGCTCGACGAAGCGACGCCCTATGCCCCGAGTTCGCCCTATGCGGCCACCAAGGCCAGCGCCGACCACCTGGTGCGCGCCTGGCACCGCACCTACGGCATGCCGACCATCGTCACCAACTGCTCGAACAATTTCGGACCCTACCAGTTTCCGGAGAAGCTCATCCCGCTGGTGATCGCCAACGCGCTGGCGGGTCGCCCGCTGCCGGTGTACGGGGACGGCCAGCAGGTGCGCGACTGGCTGTACGTGCAGGATCACGTCGAGGCGCTGTGTCGCGTGCTCGAGTGGGGCAAGCCGGGCGCCACCTACAACATCGGCGCCTTCAACCCGCGCACCAATCTCGAGGTGGTGCAGATGGTTTGCGCGACGCTCGATGCCTGTGTGGCCGTCCGCCCTGCGGGCCTCGACAGCCACGCGCAGCTGATCCGCTTCGTCGCCGATCGACCCGGCCACGATCGGCGCTACGCCGTCGACGCCGGACGCATGCGCGATGAACTCGAGTGGCGCGCCCGTCATCCCTTCGAGGCCACGCTGGGGGAGACCGTGCGGTGGTATGTCGAGCACCAGGACTGGTGCCGCGAAGTCGGCGCCTCGGAGGTGGCAGCGGCGCGCCGCGGCTTGGGAGGCGGTGCATGACTCGCAGGGGCAGCGCGCCGGCGGGCGCCCCACCAGGCGCAGAACACCGCTGAGGCAGCCAGGCGCCGGCAGGGCGCGACACGGCGAGCGGGGCAGGGGACGCCAGGGCAGCGAGGCCGGGTAACGAGCGAAACCCCAAGGTGTTGTGTGTTCACGATGCGAACAACACCATGCTACCATGCGTTCACATTTTGAACGGGGCCCCATGAAACGCGAGCCAGGCGAAGCACGCACGCTCGAGATCCTCGAAGCCATCGAGGCCCGGCGTGACGTCACCCAGCGACGGCTCGCGGACCAGCTCGGCGTCGCCCTGGGGCTCGCCAACTCCTATCTCAGGCGCTGCGTGCGCAAGGGCCTGGTCAAGATCCAGCAGGCGCCGGCCAATCGCTACGTGTACTACCTGACGCCGCAGGGCCTGGCCGAGAAGAGCCGCCTCACCGCCGAGTACCTGCGTTCCTCCTTTGATTACTACCACCGCGCCGGCCAGGCGGTGGGCGAGTGCTTCGCCCGCTGCGAAGCCCAGGGCTGGCGTCGGCTGGTGCTGGCAGGCATGTCGGAGATCTCCGAGATCGCTTCGATCCGCGCCCACGACCTCGAGCTCCTCGGCACCATCGACCTCGGTGCCAAGGTGCCGCGCTTCATCGGTCGCCCGGTGTGGACCAGCACCGCCGCCGCGCCACCCTGCGACGCGGTGCTGTTCACCGCGCTGGCCGAGCCGCTCGACCTGTACGCCGCGCTGCTCGCGGCCTACCCGGCCGAGCGCGTGCTGGTGCCCGAGATCCTGAAGCCGGTGCTGGACGCGCCGCCGGAGGCGGAGGCCTGAGGCATGCGCCAGGTGGTCGTGAGCCTCGCGGACCTGTCCGCCTCCATCGGCGAGGCGGTGACTTCGGTGCGCCTGGCGCGAAGCTTCGCCGAACTGGGTCACGAGGTGACCTTGCTCGCGCCGACGCCGCGTGAGGCCCGGCCAGTGGTGGCGGCCGCGCCCGCGGCGGTGCGCTACTCGCCCAACGTCACGCGCCTCGGTCTGCCCAATTCCCTGAATTCGCTGGTGCAGGTGTGGCTGGTGCTGGGCCTTGTGCTGCGCCGGCAGGTGGACGTGGTGTACGTGCGCGCTGCGTCGCTGACCTTCCTGTTCGGTCTCCTGCTGCGTGGCTGGACGCGCGTCGTCGTGGTGACCGAGCACCACGGCTGGCTCGCCGCCGAGCGGTTGATCTCCGGTCGCCGCACGTGGCTCGCGCCGCTCGAGCGCTGGCTGCAGGTGCTGGACGCACGCTGCGCGCGCCGCGTGCGCACGGTGGTGCCGGGCATTCGCCAGCGGCTCGCGGACGGCGGCGTCGAGGCCGCGCGCGTCATGGTGATCGGCAACGCCGCCGACACCGAGGCCATTCGGCCGCTGCCGCGCGAGCCGGCGCTGCACCGCTACGGGCTCGATCCGGCGCGCGTGTACCTGGGATTCCTCGGCAGTCTGACCGCCTGGCAGGGCCTGGACGACGTGCTGCGCGCCTTCGCGCGCCTCGCCCGCGAGGATGCGCGCCTGCACCTGCTGCTGGTGGGCGAGGGGCCGTGCCGCGCCGAACTGGAGGCGCTCGCTCGAGAACTCGGCCTCCAGTCGCGCGTGACCCTGCTCGGGCGGGTTGGTCACGAACAGGTCGGCGACGCGATGGCCTGCTTCGACCTCGCGTTGCTGCCCACCCACCGCGGCGCCTACGCCGACATCGGGCGCTCGCCACTGAAGCTCCGCGAGTACGCCGCGGCCGGCCGCGCGGTGCTGGCCGCCGAGATCGATGCGGTCGACGCGCTCGCCGCCGAGCCGTGGATCGCCTTCTACCGGCCCGGCGACGCGGAGAGCTTCTGCGCGGCCGCGCGGCGCCTGCTCGGCGACGGTGCGCAGCTCGTCGAGGCGGGCCGCGCCGCGCGCGTCTACGCCGAGCAGCATTTTGCCTGGCCGGTGATCGCCGCGTCCATCCTGGCCGGGCTGCCGCGCGCCGCCTGACCCCTTCCATTCCACTCCAAGGACCTTGCGTATGAGCGACTCGAACTACTCCGCCGGCACGGATTGTTCCAGGGCGGCGTCAGCGCGGGCGGAGCAGGACGCGGCGACGAATCACGCCTAGGACGCGGCTGGCAAGTTGGCGCAGCCTGCGCACGACGCGGCGCAGGCGCGCCGAAGGCGACGGCGCCAGACCCTGCTGGCGCCGCAGCCACTGCTGCATTCCCGCGTGCTGCCTGCGATGACGTTCCTCGGTCCGCTGCAACCTGTCCTTGAGCGCTAGGTATTCGCCCAAGGGATTGAACGCGAAGGCGCGTTCCTCGATCTTGCTGGTCAAGGTCGGCGTGACGCCCCACGAGGGTGGGGGCTCTCCGGTCTCGAGCCCGGCAAGGAACTCGACGTCGAGGTCCAGGGCGCGTTGCTGATCGGGCGATAACTCGAGCAGATGCGCCGGGAGCGCCTCGGCCACCAGCTGACGGTAGCGCTCGTACCCCCAGGGCGCATGCGCGATGCATTCGGTGGTGTGAACGGTGACCCCGATGCGCATGTCCTGGTAAAGCCCCTCCTGGTTGGCCAGCCCGGTCAACCACATGCGGGGACGCGCCACGCACACCAGCGGAACGCCTTGATCCTTGGCCAGGATGGAGAAGCGCAGGTCGACCATGACGTGCGGAAGGAAGTCCTCGAACCGGGCCCGCAGAACGGAAGTGCGAAACGCGAACGTGCCCGAACCGATCAGGTTGACGAAGCGGTCGGACGCCAGGGCGGCCTGAAACGGATACCCGACCGAACGCTCAAAGTACCAACCCGGGTGCTCCGGCAGCACCGACCCATGCACGGCGACGCCGACCTTGTCGCCGTACTTGTGCATGGTGGCGAGCATGCGTTCGACGTAGTCGGGCGGGAAGAGAATGTCGTCATCCAGCGAGAAGAAGTAGCAGTCATCGAGTTCACCAAGGGCAAAGGTCTTGCCTATGGCGCTCAAGTTCCAGTAATCCTGGCTGCGGAACACCGTGATCCTGGCGTCGTCCAGAAACGCTGGGATGCTCGCATAGTCGTTCAGAAAGACGAAGAGATGGTCGACCTGCGGCAGTATGCTGGCCACGGACTGGGCGAACACGGGCTCACGGGCCGCATAGGACGCGACGCCGGCGACGACGCGGCACGGCGGTATGGACGGTATCCGGCGTAGCCGCAGGACCAGATCCGCCGGCACTGGCCGGGCCGGATCGATTCTGCTCTCCATGAGCGCCTTGCGTTCGGACAGCTCCGCCACGCGCCGCGCAGCCCGGGATTGCGCGGCCGCGCTGCGTGCGAGGCCGCGGCGCGCGGAGGTCAAGCGACCGTGCAGGAACGCGAGGCTGTCCGGTGGGACGGGCAGTTCCGCCGCCTGGTCGCGCAGGTCCGTCGCGTAAGCGAGCAACTCGTCGGAACTCACGGCGCCGGCGGCGAAACCGGTCAACGCGCGATAGAGTTCGCGCGTGACGACCGACAGTTCCACATCCTTCCGCGCGACGTCCGCTGCCGGGTGCTCGTGCTCGTCGAGCCTAGGGGCGGGTGGCTGTTCGACGACCTGTACCTCGTCGTCAGCGCCGAGAAGGCTCTCCAGTCTGGCGAGATAGCTGCGGCGATCGCGGTGCCAGGATTCCCAGCGGAACACGTTGAGGCGCCCGCCGGTACGGAGGACGGCATCGAGATGGTGGCCTATCCAGGCCAGTTCTGCGGCCGGGGCGGACAGGTCCTCGGTGATCTGCATCTCCACGAGCGCGGCTCGCGGATCGCGCAGGCACAGGACGAAACGGGGCTCACAATTGAGCGCGTCGAAGACTCTGCGCCAGAGCGGCAGCAGGTGGGCCGTTTCACGTGCCGCGATCGTCCAGGGGTGCTGGGTCTCGCGTTGACATTGTCCGAGGTGGGCGAGCAGGCGCGACTCGATGCGACGCGTGAACGCCTGCTCCAGCCAATCGGCAGGCAGCGGCAGATGCGCGAGCAGTTCCGGCCGGCGGTCGAAGTGACGCAGGAGCGCTCGGGACAACCTGCCTATCGTGCGGTCTTCGTGAGCCGCGGGCGTGTCCGACGCGAGCGCGCTCGTCTGCGCCAGGAAGCACGCCACTTCAGATTTCGCCGCACCCAGCACCACCAGGACTCGGCGAGGTGCCTTGCCGACCTCAGGCGAGGGGGAAAGCGCCGGCTTCTGTCTCGCCACGTCTGCCAAGGTCCAACATCGATGTCTGGTTCTAACGTGCCTGCACGGAACTTTCGCGCTGCGCAATGGTAACCAGTGCGGGCCTCGAGGAACATCGCCCTCGTCTCCGCTGTGCCCTTTGCACATTGGCGACGCGCCCATCGGCCCGCGCAGCACGAACTCTCCCTGTCAGCGTCTGCCTGACGAGCGCCCTAGCGAAAGCGTTCACGAAATGAACGACAGCGTGTTAGCATGCGGCCTCGCGATACACGAAGTGAGTATGAGACCGAAGGTCGGCGAGCAGCACACGCTTGAGATTCTCGAGGCTATCGAGGCTCGGCGGGACGTCACGCAGCGTCGCCTGGCTGATCAGCTCGGTGTCGCGCTCGGGCTCACCAATTCCTACCTGCGGCGGTGCGTGCGGCAGGGGCTGGTGAAGATCCAGCAGGCGCCGGCCAACCGCTATTTCTACTACCTGACGCCGCAAGGCATGGCGGAGAAAAGCCGGCTGGCGGTGGCCTACCTGCGCTCCTCGCTCGGCTACTACCATCGAGCAGGCGAGTCCATCGGCGCCTGCTTCGCGCATTGCCAGGCGCAGGGGTGGCGCAGGCTGGTGCTGGCCGGGATGTCGGAGATTGCCGAGATAGCTTCCATTCGCGCCCACGACTTCCATATCGAAGTGCTGGGCACCATCGATCTCGGCTCCAAGGTCGATGTCTTCCTGGGCCGGCCGGTATGGACCACGACCGGCGCGGCGCCCAGCTGCGACGCCGTGGTGTTCACGGCGCTGGCGGAACCCATCGCGTTGCATTCGGCCCTGCTGGCGCATTACGCCCCCGACCGAGTGCTGGTTCCCGAGATCCTGCGCTCCGTGCTGGACACGCCGCAACCTCACACTGCGTGACATCGTGCGTCAGGTGCTGATCAGCCTCGCGGACTTGAGCGCTTCCATCGGCGAGGCGGTGACGTCCATCCGCCTCGCCCGCACCTTCGCCGAACTCGGCCACGAGGTAACGTTGTTGGCACCGGCGCCCGCCGGCAGCCGGCCGGTCGTCGCGGCCAGGCCAGCCCGGGTGCGCCACAGCTTGAATGTCGCGCGCTGGGGCCTGCCCAACTCGCTGAACACCCTGGTCCAGCTGTGGATCGTACTGAGGATGGTGTTGGCCGGCGAAGTGGACGTCATCTACGTGCGCTCGGCTTCGCTCACGTTCCTGTACGGCCTGCTGTTCCGCGGCTGGACCCGAGTTCTCGTGGTCAGCGAACACCACGGCTGGCTGGCCGCCGAGCGACGGATCTCCGGACGCTACGCCTGGCTTGCACCGCTGGAGCGCTGGCTGCAACTGCTGGATGCCCGGTTCGCCAGCCGTGTCCGCACCGTCGTGCCGGGGATCCGTCAGCACCTCACCGCCGGTGGGGTGAATGCCGAGCGTGTGGTCGTCATCGGCAACGCCGCCGACACCGAGGCGATCCGACCGCTCCCGCGCAATCCGGCGCTCGCGAAGTTCGGCCTCGATCCCGACGGCGTCTATCTCGGGTTTCTCGGCAGTCTCACGCCCTGGCAAGGGCTCGACGATGTACTGCCTGCCGTGGCCCAACTGGCCGCACGGGACCCACGCATTCGTCTGCTGCTGTGTGGCGAGGGCCCCTGTCGGGCGACGCTCACGGCGCAGGCCCAGGCGCTCGGCATCGCCGACCGAGTCGTATGGCTGGGTCGCGTCGCTCATGACCAGGTGGCCCGGGTGCTCGCCTGCTTCGACCTCGCCCTGCTCCCCACCCATGTGGGCGCCTACGCGGAGATCGGTCGCTCGCCGCTCAAACTGCGCGAATACGCGGCAGCGGGGCGCGCCGTGCTGGCCGCCGAGATCGATGCGATCGATTCCCTGGTGGGCCAGCCCTGGATCGAGTTCTATCGGCCTGGTGACCTCGAAGGCTTCTGCGCCACCGCGACGCGCCTGCTGACAGACCGCGCGGCGCTGGAGCGCGCCGGACGCGCGGCGCGCGACTACGCCGAAAGTCACTACGCCTGGCCGGTGATCGCCCGCAGCATCCTCGCCGGTCTGCCGCTGCCCGCCAGGGTCGGGCCCTGAAGACTTTGATACCCGGATAGCGTTCCATGAGCACAGCGACCTACACCTGCGGCGACGACTGCATCATCGACCCTGGCGCCATCGTCGGCCTCGCCTATCGCAACGACGCGGCGCCGGCGCGACTGGGGGCGCATTGCGTGGTGCGAGCAGGAGCGATCATCTACGCCGACGTCGTGGCGGGTTCCTACCTGCAGACCGGACACCATGTGATGGTTCGCGAACACACCGTCATCGGCGACCACGTCGTCCTCGGCACGAATACCGTGGTCGATGGCCGGGTGACCATCGGCAGTTTCGTCAAGATCGAGTCCAACTGCTACATACCGACAGACGTCGTGATTGGCTCCCGGGTGTTCCTTGGCCCGGGTGTCGTGCTGACCAACGATCGGTATCCGCTGAAGCAGCGCTCGACCTACAGGCCTGAAGGGCCAGTGCTCGAGGACGGCGTGACGCTCGGGGGCGGCGTGGTCGTGGTGCCCGGCGTGACCATCGGACGTGACAGTTTCGTCGCGGCAGGGGCGGTCGTAACCAAGGATGTGCCGCCGGGCAGCCTGGTCACTGGTGTGCCAGGTAAGATCCGGCCGCTGCCGCCGCACCTGCGCGAAACCAACATGGCGCTGTCCTGGATGAAGTATCTCGCCAAATGAAAGGCGGGATTGCGCCCGACCATCAAGCTCAGGGATTTCTGCTGTGACCAAGATCGCTCTGATTGGATGCGGTAAACAGGCGCCCAAGCACATCGCGGGCCTGCGTGCCGCCGGAGCCGGCGACATTCTGCTCTACGACCTCGACGTGTCGCGTGCGGCAGCGTTGGCGGCGAAGGAGAATCTTGCCTGGTCGGCCGACCTGGACGCCCTGTTTGGCGACGCGGCGGTCGACATCGTCGACATCGCCACGCCAACGGCCAGTCACGCACCCTTGATTCAGCGCGCCATCGCCGCGGGCAAGCACTTCTTCTGTGAGAAGCCGCTGTGCGCCTCCCTCGACGAGGCCTGGTCGATCAAGTCCGCCGCGGAGGCCCGCGGCGTCTTCGGCATGGTTGGCTACATCTACCGATTCGCGCCGGTGTTCGCATCGGGCTTCAAGCTCACGCCCGATGCCGGGGCGCCGCTGGGTCAGCCCGTCACCGCCCACTTTCGCATCGGCGGTCGCGGCGATCACGAGGTCTGGAAGCACAACCGCGCCACCGCCGGCGGGGCCGCCAATGAAATGCTGGTGCACATGCTCGATCTCGCCATCTGGTATTTCGGCGAGGTACGGGCCGTGCAGGTGCTGGCCAACGACCTCCTGCGTCCGGTGCGGATGATTGGCGGCAAGGAAGTGAAGGTCGACGCGGCGGACTTCGTGCTCGTGCGCCTGGAGATGGCGCACTGCTCCAGTGTGTTCCTGCAGGCGGACCTGGTCACCCCGGCGTTCAACCAGTACGTCGAAATCCAGTACGAACGCGGCAGCTTCATGGGGTCGATCCAGCCGGAAGTGGCGTCGTACGTGTTCGCCACCGATGCCGGCGGCGAGTTCCCGATTGGCAGGACCAGGCTGGACAATGGCGACGGAAATCTTTTCACGTTCCAGATGGCCGCGCTGCTGGAGCACGTTCGCCGGGGCGAGCCGCCACCCTGCAATCTTATCGATGATTCAGTCAAGTTGATGGAGGCAATGAGCATGTTGCAGCAACAAGGTGTAGGGCGATGATCGGTATTGCGGACACCCGCCTCACGGAAGACGAGATTGCCGCGGCGGTAAGCGTGCTGCGTTCGGGCGCGTTACGCCAAGGCAAGGTCAGCGATGCCTTCGAGACGGCCTTCGCCGCCAAGGTCGGCGCCAAGCACGCCATCACGTGCGCGAACGGCTCGGCGGCGCTGCACCTGGTCTACATGGCGGATTTCGAGCCGGGTGACGAAGTGCTGGTGCCGGCCTTCACCTTCATCGCGACCGCCAGCATGGCCGCGGTATGCGGCGTGAAGCCGATCATCTGCGACGTCGATCCCCACACCTTCCTGATCGATCTCGCCGACGCCGAGAAGCGCATCACCCCGCGCACCAAGGCCATCTCTCCGGTGCACCTGTTCGGTAACCCGCTGAACATCGATGCCGTGCAGACGTTCGCGCAGAAGCATGGACTAAAGATTATCTGGGACGCCGCGCAGAGCCACGGGGCATTGTGGAAAGGCACGGATATCGGCGACTTCGATGACTACGTGTGCTACTCGTTCTATCCGTCGAAGAACATGTTCGTCGGCGAAGGCGGCATGGTGTGCACCAACGATGATGATGCCGCGCATCGGATTCGTTACCTGCGCATGCACGGTCAGACCGGCAAGTACTACCACACCTCGCTGGGGCTCAATTACCGCCTGACCGACGTCGAAGCGGCCATCGGTCTGGAACAGATGAAGCGTCTGGACGCCATGTTGGAGATCCGGCGGCGCAACGCGGCGGCGCTCACCGCGGGACTCAGCGGCATCGCGGGACTCTCGCTGCAGAAGGTCACGCCACAGGGCACGCACGCCTGGCACCAGTTCTGCGTGCTGGTCGAGCCGGCCGAGTTTGGCTGCACTCGCGATCAGCTGGCGGAGCGCTTGCAGGCGCAGGGCGTGGCGTCGGGCGTGCACTATCCTCGCGGCTTGCATCAGCAACCGATATTCGAGCAGATGTACGGCAAGTGCGCCCTGCCGGTGACCGAGCGCTTGGCGGATACCATTCTCGCCCTCCCGGTGCACCACGGTCTCAGTGCGGCCGATGTCGAGACGGTGGTGGACGCGGTACGCAAGTCCGCGGGCGCCTGAATCCAGACCGAGCGACGATGTCCGCAGACATCAAGATCCTGTCGGCAGGCGAACTTCAGCCGGAGGTCGCCGTGGTGGTCGGCACGCGTCCCGGGATCGTGATGTTCGCGCCCATCATTCACGAGCTGCGCCGACGCGGGCTGCCGCACTTCGTGATCCACACGGGACAGCACTACTCGCCGAACATGGATGCGGAGTTCTTTCGTGACCTGGAGCTGCCCGCGCCTGACTACCGGCTCGAGGAGACCGCGGCACACCGTACCCACGGCGGCCAGACGGCCCACATGCTGGTCGGCATCGAGCGCATCCTGCTCGAACGCAAGCCGCGGCTCGTGCTGGTGGGGGGCGACGCCAACTCGAACCTGGCCGGCGCGCTCGCGGCGCGCAAGCTGCACGTCGCGGTCGGGCATGTCGAGGCAGGGGAGCGTAGCTTCGACTGGTCCATGCCCGAGGAACACAATCGCCGCATCATCGATCACATCTCGGATTACCTGTTCGTCACCGGCGACAAGGCACGTCTGAATGTCGAGCGCGAGATGGTGCGCGGCACCGTCGTAATCACCGGCAATCCCATCGTCGACGCATCGCGGCAGCATCTCGAGATCGCGCAGAAGCGACATGGCGTGTTGGCCTCGGCCGGGGTGCAGCCGGGGGCGTATGGTGTCTTGACCATGCACCGCGAGGAGAACGTCGACCACGCGGGCAGGCTCCGCGACGGGCTGGCAGGCGCGTCGGCCGCGGCCGCCGCACTGAGCCTCCCGCTGCTGTTCTTCATGCATCCGCGAACCGAGAAGCGCCTATCGGAGTTCGGCATGAGCGACTGGGCGCGCGAGTTGCCGTGGATCCGGCCCATGGCGCCGGCCGCCTATCTAGATTTCCTGGCTTTCATCGCCCACGCCGGCCTGGTGTTCACCGACTCCGGTGGCGTTCAGCAGGAGGCTTGTATCCATCACGTGGGTTGCGTGACTTTGCGCAACAACACAGAGTGGACGGAGACCCTGGAGATCGGCGCCAATCGGTTGGCCGGTTGCGATCCGAAGGCAATCGTCGCAGCCGCGCAGTCCGCATGGCGCGCCGCGCGAGGGTGGGTCGTCCCTTTCGGCCACGGCGATGCAGCCGAGCGTATCGTCGACTACGTGGCGCCGCTGCTCACGCGAATCGAGGGTGGGGCCTGACGTGACCACTGGCGCCACCGGTCGGCTGCTGCCCGGCGACTCGCTGTTCGACAGACGCATCGGCGTGTGGCCACTGATCGCATTTCTCTGCATCGCGGTGGTCGTGAGCTTCGCATTGCACCTGCCGGCGCGTTACGGCGTCACCTGGGACATGTCGACCTATCTCGCGAACGCCAGGTTTGCCTCGCAGGCGGCGGCGCTGGCCGAGGGCGACATGTTCGCCACCAGTCGCGGCGGCTACATCGGCATGCTGGCGGTACTGCTCGCCTTGCCCGGCGAGCCACTGTTCAACCTGGCGTTGTTCCAGACGGCGTGCGCAGCGCTGCTGGCGGCGGCACTCGGATGGCTGGCCTGGCGCACCGTGGGGTGCGCCGCGGCTTGCGGGACTTTGGGGCTGTGGCTCAGTTCGAGCGATCTGCTGTGGCGTCTGCCGCTCGTGATCGACCCCATCTGGCCGCTGTGCATCCTCGGGGCACTGCTGCTCCTGTGGCGCGCCGACGACGAGCTCGTGTCGCCGTTCGCCCTTGGCGCGGCCGGTGGCCTGGTGGGACTCGGGCTCGCGATCAAGGAAGCGGCAGCGCCCTTCCTCCTGCTTCCGATGGTGCTGGCCGGCCTGAAGGTGATCCGGCTGCGACCGTCCGGTCTCCTCGCGTGGCTGGCGATGGCGGCCGCGATTTATCTCGCGATTGGCGCGGCAGCCCCGAGCGTGGCGCCGCTCACCGAACGTGGCGCCGCCTATGGCTCGGGTGGCGGGCTGCTGTCCGATTGGGTGATGCGCGAGGTGGCGACCGCGGGTGGACTCAGCATCGCCACGGTGGCAGGACTCGCACTGGAAGCCATGCATGCGTATTTTCTGCCGACCTATCGAGGACCTGGCCTGTTCTCGGTATTGCCGTTGCTGCCGCTGTGCGCGGCGGGCTTGCTGTGGGGCGCCTGGCGCTGGGCGAAGCGCGGTGATCGTGCGGCCGGTCTGCTCGTCATCACCTGTGTGCTCAGCCTGCCGCTGGCGGCAATCAGTGGACTGATGGGGCTGCGGCCGACGCAGAACCTGCTGTTGATCGGCGTTGGCCTGATGCTGGCCGCGGGGCTGCTGGTGCAGCTTGCGGTGCAAGTGCTGGAACGCATCGATGCCGTGCCGGCGACGCGTCCTCCGCGACCCGCCCGCGTGCTGCTGCTGGCCGGGCTGCTGGTCGCGGCGGCCGTGGTGTATGGCGACCAGCGCGCCAAGCTCGGACTCGTGAAGTGGGCGCAGCGTAGTGCCAGTCATCGTTTGGTGTCCGGCAAGGCACGGCCACTGCAGGTGACGGTGCCTGGCCAGGCCGTCGCGCATTGGATAAAGGAACATCTACCCCGTGGTTCGACCGTGATGGTCGAAAACGTCGCCGTGCGCTACGGAACCGCGTTTCTGCTGGGGCCGGCGTATCGCATCCTGCCGGTCCCGCTCGAGAACGCGGGTTTTACGCCAAGCTGGCCGTACTACCCCCCGATGCGCGAGACTCCGGGCCGGCCGCTCGATTTCGTGGCGCTCTCGTCCCCGCGCCCGGGGGAGTTCCTCAACATCCTCCTCGGCGCTCGCAGCGAAATGCTGAACGCCGGGATGGAGAAGTTCGGTCGGCCGCATGTCGCGATTGCCGATCACGGCTACGGCCTGCCGCTGTCCAGGTGGCTGACCGAAACGCAGGGCTACGAACCTGTCGCGAGCATCACGGGCCGTACGCCGATAGAGTCGTTCGTCATCCTGCGACCGCCACCCGAGGCTGTCGGCGCCTCGGGGCACCGTTTCGTCGATCAACGCGTCCTGGACCACCTGCAACGCCTTGCCGAAAGCCATGCGGCCCGGTTGCATGACTGGCACGTTGCGTTTGTCCAGGCTCTGCTCGGCGTGGAAGTCACGCGCCCGCCTGCCGAACCGGCCGCCTGCGCGGGTCGGCCCGTGCTCGTCTGCTACTGACCGCCGGCTGTATGTGCGGCATATTCGGACTCATCGCACTCCCACAAGCCGGCCTGGATCGTGCGGCCTGTACCACGCTCCTGGACGAGCTGTTCAGACGCTCCGAGTCTCGTGGGCGCGAGGCGGCCGGGCTTGCCATCCGCTACCAGGACCAACTGTCGGTCTTCAAGAAGCCGCTCGCCGCGTCCGAGATGATCAAGCGCGCGGACTATCAACGCATGCTGGGAACCGCCATCCCGGATCGCCGGCTGACCGGACCTCTGGCGGTCATCGGGCACTCAAGACTGGTGACCAACGGTTTCCAGGCTGAACCGGACAACAATCAACCGGTCGTGCGGGGTGACGTGGTCGTTGTTCACAACGGCATCGTGGTGAACATCGATTCGCTGTGGGAATCCTGCGATGAAGCGCGCGGCAGCGACGTCGATACCGAGATCATCGCCGCGATGCTCGCGCACGCGGCCGAGCGCGCGCAGGACCTGGCCGAGGGCGTGCGAAAATTCTATCGCGAGCTGGTCGGCACGGCGGCCATAGGCGTGCTCTCGGCAGCGCATTCCATGCTGCTGCTGGCTTCGAACTACCACACGCTCTATTTCGTCCGGGACACCGCGGAGGGCGTCCTGCTGTTCGCTTCGGAACGCTTCATCGTAGAGCAGCTCATGGCGCATCCAAGTCTGCGCCACCTGTCACCGGGGCCCATAGAAGTGGTCGGACCTCGGCAGTTCGTCACCATCGACTTCGATCGACTCGCGGTGACCTGGCGCGAAGTGATGACCCCGGCCGAGGCGGAATCACCCATTGCGCCGGCGTCGGCGAAGCTCCGGGTTCGCGACTACGCGCGGGACGACGATCCGGCGCGTGCCGAGCTGCGGCGCTGCACCAGGTGCATTCTTCCGGACACGATGCCGTTCATCGAGTTCGACGCCGCGGGTGTCTGCAATTTCTGCCGCGATCATCGGCCGTTCGAATACGAAGGCGAAGACGAACTGCGTCGCGAACTGGAGACCTACCGACGTCGCGACGGCAGGCCGGACTGCATCGTCGGTTTCAGCGGCGGCCGGGACAGCTCTTACGGCCTGCATCTGCTCAAGTCCGAGTTCGGCATGCATCCGCTGGCGTTCACCTACGACTGGGGCATGGTCACCGATCTCGCGCGACGCAACCAGGCGCGCATCTGCGGCAAGCTCGGCGTCGAACACGTGATCGTCTCGGCGGATATCCAGCAGAAGCGCAACTTCATCCGCAAGAACGTCCTGGCCTGGCTCAAGCGGCCAAGACTCGGCATGGTTCCCCTGTTCATGGCGGGGGACAAGCAATACTTCTATTACATGAATCAGGTGGCGCGTCAGAACGACATCAAGCTGATCATCTTCTGCGAGAACGGCAAGTTCGAGCGCACGCATTTCAAGTCCGGGTTCGCCGGGATCAACGAAGGGAGTCGGCGCGCGTTCAATGTGAGCGTCGCCGAGAAGATGCGCCTGGTGGCCTACTATCTCGGCAATTTCCTCGCGACCCCGGCTTACATCAACGCATCGCTGTGGGACACGGCGTTCGCCTTCTTCTCGTCCTACGTGCTGGGTCACGAGGATTATCTGTTCCTCTACGATTACATCCGCTGGCAGGAGCACGAAGTGGAGGGGACGCTCCGCTCGGTGTATGACTGGGAAATGGCGCCGGATACCAACTCTTCCTGGCGCATCGGCGACGGTACGGCGGCCTTCTACAATTACATCTATTTCACCATGGCCGGATTCACCGAGAACGACACGTTCCGCAGCAAGCAGATTCGCGAGGGCCTCATCGCGCGGGACGATGCCCTGAGACTGGTCGCTGAAGAGAACCGACCCCGCTGGGAGTCCCTGCAGTGGTACGCGCAGCAGGTGGGCTTCGATTTGAACGAAGCGCTGCGCATCATCAATGGCGCGCCCAAGCTCTATCGGGCGGAATGATGATGGGCGTTCGAATCTATGCGCGGGGCGTGTATCGCTCCAGGCTGCATTGGCTGGTCAACCAAGTTCTTTTCCCATTGAAGCTGCTGGTCCCGCAGCCGCTGATCCGGCGCATCGCCGGCCTGACGACCAACGAAGACCTGCGGATCGCGACGGTGGGGCAGCGAGTCGAAGGGCGCCTGCTGGACATCGGCTGCGGCCAGAATCGCCTGGCGCGAGAGTATCGTGCGGCAGGTGGCGTCGCGCAGGGCGTGGATGTCTTTCCCTGGGAACATGTCGACATGGTCGTGGAGGATACCGCGCGCCTGCCGTTTGCGGATGGAAGCTTCGACACCGTGAGCTTTGTAGCGTGCCTCAATCACATACCGAATCGGACGGAAGTCCTGCGTGAGGCGGGACGGGTGCTGGACGCCAATGGACTGCTGCTCATCACCAACTTGCAACCCTGGCTCTCGCGCGTCTGGCACGCGTGGGCGTTCTGGGATCGGGATCAGCACGAGCGCGGCATGGCGCCGGGCGAAGTATGGGGACTCTCGGCGCGGCAGATGCGTGAACTGCTCTCGGCGGCGGGCTTCGACATCGAGGAGCGCCGATACTTCGCCTGGGGCCTCAACCAACTGTGGGTGGCGCGCAAACGGCAGGGCGGTGCTGGCCGTGGGGCCTGAAGTGGGTGCCGGCCATGGCGCCGTCTGTCCCCTGTGCGAATCCGCCAGGACGGCGTTCTACGCGCGTCATGACCGGATGGACCAGGCGCTGTTTCGCTGCGCTGATTGCGGCTTCTATTTCGTCTGGCCGCACGAATCGGTGATTCCCACCGTCACGGATGGCGAGGCCGACGCGGAGTTTTCTTTCTGGGGCAGCGAGGCGGCCCATCGGGCCTACCAAGCCTGGCGCGACGAGGAGAATCGCGAGATCGGCGCAATGGCGCTAAGCCGAGCGCGTCGTGAGGGCAGCCATCGATTGCTCGAGATCGGTTTCGGCGAAGGACCCCTGACGGAGATTCTCGCGCCGGCCGTGGACGAGTACTGGGGCATCGAGCCGGTACCGGCGACCCATCGCAAGACCGTTGAACGGCTTCAGCTGACGCCCGGGCGCGCGCTCTGCGTGCGTGCCGAGCAATTGCACGAAGTCGCGCCGTTCGCGGAACTGGACGGCTACTTTGACCTTATCGTCATGGTCAGTGTGTTCGAGCACCTGTCCCGTCCGCGGCAGGTATTGCAGGACGCCTATCGACTGTTGGATCGCGGTGGTCGCCTGCTGATCTCGACGCCGGACTCGACCTGCTTTCGACAATTGCGCTTTCTCCGGAGGTGCGCCCGGCTGGAGCCGTGGACCCATTTCCACATCTCGTTCTTCACGGAGAACAATCTGGAACGGGCGTTCGATGCGCTTGGGTTTACCGTGCTGGAGCGTCGACGCAGACCCTTGGTGACCCCCCTGTCGATAGCCTACTTCCGTGCCTTGACGGCATCGCCGGCGGTAGGCGCCTTGATGTCGATGTTTCGCGGTAGCGGCCTGGCAAAGGTGTTGCGGACTCATACGCTCTTCTACCTGCTCGGCAAGCCGTGAGTCCCGCGCGAGGCGGTGCCGCGCCTCGGTAGCGCGCGCGGACAAAGAAATCATGGGAAGCGGGACACGCGCCTCGGGAGGCGCGAGATCGGCCGGCATCAGCACCGAGATGGCCTGGAGCGCCCTGAGCTTCGCGCTCATGGCGGCCGCAGGCGCGGGCGCCTATGCCGTGATCGGCAGGTTCTACGGGCCGGAGGCGCTCGGCGTGTTCAGTCAGGCCTATGCGGTCTACGTGGTGCTGTCGCAGGTCGTGGTGCTCGGCGTTCAGTTTTCCGTGCTGTGCAACGCCGCGGCGCTGGGCGGGGCCGAGCAGGAAATGCGCGCGATGGTGTGGGGGGCCCTCTGGCTGGTCCTGTTCAGTGCCGGGATCACCGCACTGTCAGGCGGCCTGGCGCTGCACCTCTGGCGCGAATCGTTCGCCGAGCGACAGCTACCCGTCGCGCTGCTCGCCGCGGCGCCGGGCCTGGTGTTCTTCTCGTTCAACAAGGTGGTGATCAGCTGGTTGAACGGCATCGGACGCATCCGTGCCGTCGCGCTGGCGCAAGGGGCGCGAGGGCTGTTGATAATTGCCTGGACCGCAATCCTGGTCGTGCTCGAGGTGCCGGCCGCCTGGCTGAGCGGGGCATTGTCGATGGCGGAGGCGTCGCTGGGCGTGGCGTTGGCGGCCAGTTGTCTGCGCGGACTGGCGCCGGTCGCAGGTCGCGCCGCGTGCGCTTGGGCGGCCAGGCACGCGCGCTTCGGCCTGCGGGCGCTCGGCACTGGGGTCATCCTGGAGTGTAATGGGCGTATCGACGTCCTGATGCTCGGCTGGTATCACACGGACCGTGTCGTCGGCATCTACAGTATCGCCGGGCTGGGCCTGGAAGCCATGCTGCAGCTATGCCAGCTGATGCGCATCAGCTGGAATCCACGTTTTGCCCGCCTGTACGCCGCTCGCCGCCCGCGGGCGCTCCAGCGCATGGCCAGGGCCGTGCGTGATGTTGCCTTTCGACTGCTGGCGCCCTTGGCCATCCTCGCGGTCTGCCTCTATCCGTGGCTGACCGCGGTCGTGCTGGGCGAGGCGTTTGCAGCGGGCACGACGTGCTTTGCCGTGCTGATGTTCGGCTTCGCCGTCACCAGCGGCTATCGGCCACTCGATCTGCTGCTCATGCAGACAGGTCGCCCGGGGCGCCAGACGGCGGTTCTAGGTGGGACGATGCTGGTCAACGTGGTGTTGAACGCGCTGCTGATACCGCACTACGGCATGCTGGGCGCCGCGACGGCGATGGCGGCCTCCACGCTGGTCGGGACGCTGTTCCTGCGCGCCGCGGTGCGAAGATCCGTCGGTGTTCTGATCTAGAATCTGTCACAGGCAAGGCAGTGCGGGAGCGCTGCCACGGGGGACTCGCCTCGCTCGAGGCTCGGCAATGTACGAATTCTCCAATCTGCGCATGGCAGGCGTGCTGCTCGGGCTTGCGGCACTCGCGTGGGTTTTCTTCGATTTGCGTCGCTATCGCGTGCGACGCATCAATCCGGCGTCGATGCTCGTCTTCGCACTGGCCAGCCTGGCGTTGGCCCTGTGGCCGGGGCTGGTGGATGCGCCGGCGGATTTCATGGGGCTGTCGGGCATTTCCGGCGGACGACTGATCGCGCTCCTCATCGTGTCGAACGTTCTGCTGTGGCTGCTGGCAATCCGGCATCGAGGGCGGCTCGGCGCGGCGATGGATGACCTGACGGCAACCATGCGTCATCTCGCGGTTGCGGAATTCGCTGCCCGGCATGCAAGCCTGCCACCACAGCGGGTGTGGGTGGTCATCCCAGTCTTCAACGAGGCGGCGAACATCGAAGCCGTGGTCTCGCGCGTGCCGAACTGGTTAAGCGAGGTGCCACTGCAAGTCCTGGTGGTCGACGACGGCAGTACCGACGGCTCCGCCACGGCCGCTCGATCGGCCGGCGCGGTGTGCGCCCGCCTGCCACGCAACTGCGGCGGTGGGGCGGCGCTCTTGACCGGATTCGAGATCGCCCTCAGTCACGAGGCGCGAGCGGTGGTCACGATGGACGGCGACGGCCAGCACGATCCGGCCGCGGTGGAGGCGCTGATTGCGCCGATAGTCAGTGGGCGGGCCGATGTGGTCATCGGCTCGCGAATCCTGGGACGCCATGACGCCAAGGTGGGACTGCGCAGCGTGGGCGTCCATTTCTTCAGCCGCCTCATCAACCTCTTGATGGGCAGTCGTATCACCGATTGCTCCAGCGGCTTCCGCGCCATCGCGCCTGGGGTGCTGCGTGCAGTGGCGCTGCGCGAGCCTCAGTATCACGCGCCCGAACTGCTCATCGGTGCGATCAAGCGTGGGCTGGTGGTCACCGAGGTGCCCATACACATCCGCCAGCGTCTGTCCGGCAAGAGCAAGAAGGGTGCGGACCTTCGTTACGGTTGGATGTTCGTGCGCTCGATAGTGCGTGCGTGGTTGCGCTGAGGGCGGCATGAGGCGTTGGTCCGCCATTGGCGACGCCTATGGGATGCGGCCGACCACGGCGCGCCGATGGCGGTCTCTAGCGCGGAACCGTCCGCGAAACATGTTCACGATGCGATTTCGGCTTGGTGGCCGGCAGGCGACGAGGGGCCTTGAGTGGCGACGGCAAATCTGAAGGCGATCTACCGCAGCCTCGTGCCGATACCGGTGAGGCGGGCGGTCTACCAATTGCGTCGCCGCGCGGCGGCGCTGGCCGGCGGCCGTCGGGAGGAGGCGCAAGCGGCCCAGCCGGTCGCAGCACGCACCGAGGGCCGCGCCAGGCGCATGACGCAGGAGGACATCCTGGTCCGCTACCTGAACGGCATCGCCCTGCATTCCTATCGACTGCGGCAACTGTTCGCGGAGCAGCCGCCGCCCCCCTACGGTGTCATTCTGGCCCACGAGGCCTTCATCAGCGGCCTGACAGCGTTGCGGATCGCTGAGCAGCATCCCGGCAGTCGCCTGCTGCTGGACAATGTCGAGTACCCGCGAATCAGCGGACGTTCGAGTCAGGCGCGCGAGTCGGCGAAGCGCGACATGCTGGGCGACCGGCTCCTGAGCGCGTTCGTCGCGCAGATCGCCAACGAGTTCGATCAGCTGTTTGCGACGAGTAGGGGGCAGGCGGACGTGCTGCGTGAGATCGGTGTGACGCGCCCCGTCTCTCTCCTGCGCAACATGCGTCTACGCGCGCGACTCTCGCGCGACGATCAGATCCGGCGCGACGCAGGCTGCCTCGAGGGGCAGACCCTGCTCTTGTATCCCAACAATGTCTACGAACTGGGCGGCGCGGAGGAATGCCTGCAGGCATTGCATCGGTTGCCGGCCGAGTTTCATCTGGCTTTCCTCGGGGAGGTGCAGAAGGGCCTCGAGGCACGGGTCGACGCACTGCTGAAGACCTACGGGCTCGTCGAGCGCGTGAAGTTTCTGAAGCCGGTCCAGCCGGACAGGCTGATTGGCTACATCTCTGGCGCCGATGTTTCAATCGTTCCGCTCAGGCCCGAGATTGCCAATCATCAGCACTGCCTGCCGAACCGGATCTTCGAGTCCATTGCCGCCGGAGTGCCGCTTGTCGTGCCGAGCGGCTCGGAGATCGGTGCGTTCGTGCAGGCGCACGGTGTCGGTGTGACCTTTCCGGATTTCGAAGCTGACAGCGTGGCCGAGACGCTGCTGCGAGCGGTGAACGGGCGACGCGCCGGCGCATTCGACGAGGCCATCGAGACGGCGCAGCGGGACCTGGTCTGGGAGAACGAGCAAACGGTGCTGCAGGAGGCGCTGCGCCCGGTCCTGGAGACGGGGCCGCGCCGCTGCCTGGTGGTCGCCTGCAAGCGCATCGAGCGCAATGACCGCTTGTTCAGGATTACGCACACGCTCAGATCCATGGGGTTCGAAGTCGATGTCGCGGCGTACTCGCGGCCTTACCAAGGACTGGTGCTGGACGGGGTCAATTACCTGCTCATTCCACGCGAGTGAACCGCGCGGTTCTGGCGTCCCGAAGGCCGCGATCCTCGCTCGCCTGACGACGGGGGAGTCGCTCAGTCTGCGTTCGCCGTCGGACGCGGCACGCTCACGCGGTCGCGGCGCGGGGTGGCGGTCGGTGGGTCTTTGCGATGCTCTCGAGCAGCACGTTGGTCAACGCGGGTCGGTCATCCATCGGTGCCGCGCAGAGCAGGGCACTGCCGTCGCTCACGAACAACAACCCGTTGCCGCGACGCCCGAGGGCGCGGCGGACATCGGCGTCCACCAGCAGCACCGTCTGCCCAGTGAAGCGGCCGAGCGCCAATATCTGCCCGCTCTCGTTCAGCCGGCCAAGAGGGCCGCAGTCGACTGCGACTATCGGCGAGTCCTCGCATGCCAGATGCAAGGACTGCAGGAGTGCCCGGAGTATGTCGATGTGCGGGCGGTTCAGCGGCTGCTCGAGGCGGGCGACGCGGCGGACCTTGTCTGGCGATACCACCTGCCCGCCGCTGGACAGCACCCGGGAAAGCCAATCGGCGTCCTCGTCCCGTAGTTCCATGGCTTGTGTCGGGCGCGGTACCGCCTGGCGGGCAGTGCCCAGGGCCTTGACCAGCTGACCCGAGGCGTCGCCGGATGCCATGAGCAATGCTTCGAATTGCTCCAGGGCCCCATTCACGTCCATGCCACTGCCGGTGATGCAGTGAACGGTGCCGGGCTCGAGCGAGCCACTGAGCTCTTGTACCTCCGGCGTGTGGAGTCGCCACGTCAAGGGACGATTCGCGAGGTCGCGAGCGCCCAAAGGAAGGATCCGATCCGCCTGCCAGACCCCGGACTGGAGACCGAACTCGACATGTCGGCCGCGACCCTGCCCTGCCGCCTCGTTGTCGAGATCGGTGATTAGTGCTCGCAGGCGCACGAGATGCGGAATGAAACGGTTGATTGAGGTCAGTGTCACCATGCTGCCCTCGATGCCGAGCAGTACGAAGCGCAGGCCGAACAGCAACAGCAGCAGGGAACTCGCGCTCGCGATGTGAAGATCCTGGTATGCGTACAGCAGCCATACCAGGATGCCGATCCCGGCGGCCACCATGGACGACATGGTGACGCGCGAAAGTTCGGTGACGCGCAGGCGCTGTTCCAGCACGCTGACGTACCGCTCGAGGGTGTCGCCCGTCACCGGTCCGGCCGGGGTGGCGAGGGCCGGGACGTCGTCGTCGTCCTGCGAGAGGATGTCATCCCCCGTGCCGAGTCCCATCTCGCTATCCGCTCGAAATCCCTCCAGCGCGGACTCGAGGCGCGCCTTCAGGTAGGTCGCCCGCAACGCACTGAACTCCTCGAGACTGCGGGTGGTGCGCGCCGCGCGCAGGGTGAGCGGATACATGGCGGTGGCCGCAATCAGTGCAAAGGCGCCTATCAACGGCAGCAGCAGCGGCGCGTGGAACGCCAGGACCATCAAGCCGACCGCGATGTTGCCGAGGTGGGTGATGTTGAACAGCGCCAGCCGCGCCGCCACACCGGGAAAGCGGCTGTCGCTGATCAGCACGCGCATGAGTTGATGGCGAGCCGACAGGAGCGGGCGGCGCAGGATCTTCACGGTGCGCCGAACGTCATCCGGCGCTACTTTCAACCGCTCGATGATGTAATCGATGAAATGGAGATAGAGTTGGCACTCGACATTGATGGCTATGCTGCGGCCCACATAGCCGACGACGCTTCCTATGGCGAACAACCCGACGAACAGCGACAGGAGCGTGCCGGTAGTCGGTGCGGGCAGGAGAACGCCCACGGAATCCAGCAACGGAAAGTGTGTGAGTTCACTTCGTGACTGCATCGCAGCCACCGCGCGTACCAGTATGCCCAGCGCGGCGGCATGCAAGACGATACCGAGCGTCGAGGCGGTGGCGGAACTGAGCATCGGGCGGTAGCACTTGCGGATGGTCAGGCGTCCGAACCATGCAACCAGGGCGAAATAGGCGCGGGCTCGCCAGAGGGCATCCCGCAGGGGACGTCTCGACGCGCGCTTGCTGCTCGCGGCAGTGCTCGGCAGGTGCGCTTTCTCCATTGCTCCCGGATCGATGTCGGCTTGGCTGAACTGAAGTACGCGGGTACGACCGGATGGACCGGTGAGGCGGCGGAAAGTTACGGACCGTGCGAGGTCGCTTCGCGTGGCGACTATGGCGGTTCCCGACAGGCCGCGCAAGCCGCGCGCGGTACGCTGTCCTTCGCTTTGACTAGGGGCGCCAGAGTGGTTGCCGACGCTGGAGTCCGGTGCGGTGTTTTCGCTACGCTCCGTGGCGCGCCGGCGAGGGCCGGGTGCCGAGCGCGCGAAACGGCCGGGCGAGTGCTCGAGCCCGGCGGCGGCCCCGGTACCTGCAGGATGTGCCGCCCCCCGTGGACGGGTCGATGACGGCCCCCACCGGTCGAGGTTGGTCAGGAGAAACGGTCCGGAGACACGATGATCTGCGCCTCTTCTCGCACCTGCGTGGCCGCCGGCTCTGCCAAGCAGAGGATCGCCGTTCGCCGACCTAAGCACGCCGGCCGAAAAGCCGGACTTCGAGCCTAGCGCCGGTGCTCGACCGCGGCGGTTCTTTCACTTGGAGACGTCGGCTGGCGTCGTTGCTGACGCGGGCGGCCGACGGACTCGTGCCGCCCCCTTCCCGGGGGAGCGAGGGGGCGGGCGCCGCCGACCGGCGGGTCGAGAATCTGAAACGCGCCCAGCAGGCGCAGATCGAGCGCTTTGAACGGCGTCTCGCCGTGGCGCAGACCGCGCTCGACGAGTACAACGCCAATCGGCCTGTTCTGACGTTCCTGCGCTTTGCGCGCCTGTGCGCGGCGGCGCGCACGGCGCTGGCCGCGGACGTCTACGTGGCTCACGGCGTGCAAGCGCTGCCCGCGGCCGCGCTTCTGGCGCACGTCGACACCAAACGGCACATGTGCGACGTGATCGAGATCCCGTCCTTCCAGGCGCGCGCGGAGCCGTCGAAGTGGCAGGCCAGCAACGTCGAGTTCGTCGATCGAGCCCTGGAGTCCTACCTGCGCCACGCTGACGGTCTCATCACCATCGGCGCTGCGCTCGGCGAACGGCTCGCCGGTCTTCACGCGCGGGTGAGTGTGATTCCCAACTATCGCCGCGCCGAAACGCTTGTAAGGAGCAACGCGCTGCGTCAGCGCTGCGGCGTGGGCGAAGAGGCGTCGCTGGTGGTAGCGATCAGCAACGTCTCGTCCGGATTCGAACTGGTCCTCGAGGCGCTCGCACGCCTGCCGCGTGCGGTGCACCTTGCCACCATCGGCAGGTTCTCGCCCCCGGACTACCGCGCCAGGTGCTTCGCCCTTGCCGAGCGATTGGGCGTGATGGCGCGATGGCATTGCCTGGACCCGGTGCCCTATGCGGAGCTTGCGTCCTTCGCCTCGGCCGCCGACGTCGGGTTGATCGTGCGTGACCCAGGCATTCTGAACAATCAGATATCGCTGCCGAACCGCATCTTCGACTACATGGCCGCATCGCTGCCGGTATGCTCGCCGGACATCCCGGACATCGCGCGACTGATCACCACCTGGGAGATGGGAATCGTCGTGCGGGACGCTTCCCCCGCGGCCTGGGCCGCGGCCATCGCCGAGGTCTTGTCCCGCCGCGCCGCCATGGCGGCCCAGGCCGGGCGAGCCGCCGCGGCGCACGTGTGGGAGGCGTTGGAAGAGCCGTTGCACGATGCGCTAGGACGTCCGCGCAGCGTCACGTTTCTCGGCCTCAGTCACTTGTGCGACAACAACCGGACGGTGCGCATGGCGCGTTCCCTGGCTGCGCGCGGTGTGCAGGTGACATTGGCTTCGCCGCCGCCACGCGGCGACTCCGTCACCCGCAACGAGGTGTCGGACGCGGGTATCCGCGTGGAGAACCTGCAGCTGTAGCAGGGGGCCACCTCACGCGCCAGCTTGCCTGGGCGGCGCTGGCCGCGAGATCGCGAGCATGTAGCCCGTGGCGTCGGGGCGTCCGCAAGCGGTCGTCCACCGGGACGGGCGGTTCAGTCGCGCCCGGGAAGCCATGCGCCGCAGGCTCGACGCAGGTGCGAGAGTTCGCGGCAGAGACGCGTTTCGATGGCGAGGATGTCGCGGAACACGTTGACCTGCAGAGCGATCAGGCGGGCGACGCGCGGTGACGCTCGCAAATCGTCACCGCCAAAGAGCTGGTCCTCGGCGCTCAGGATCGCGCGGAACAGGCGCGCCAGACCATTGTGGAAGCCCTGCTCGAACCGTCCTCGCACGTTCAGTTGGCCCAGGTTGGCGGCGCGCAGCTGCAGGGCATTCCAGCATGGAGCAACTTCGTGGCGCGAGTGGGGCGCGCGTCGCGCCACGGTGTTCTCCGCCAGCCTGTTCAGGAAGTTGGCGCTGAAGAAATCCAGGTCGCGCGTCCGGGTGTCGAGAGCCGCCTGCCGCCTCCCTCGCGCTTGACAGATCTCCAGATACTGCTCGGCGACCCTGCCGATGTCATGGAACGTCTCTACGGTTTCGCGGCCGCGCCTGGCCAGGTGGAGGCGCCAGTCATGGTCCTTGATGAGTCGCGCCAGAACCGACTTGATGGTCACCGGCGTGGCGTTGGCCACCGGCAGATCCCGCGTGCCGTAGAAGGGCTGGAACAGGTCTTCTCGCAGGTAGGTGACGCAGGGCTTGCCGAGCGCCCAGGCCTCCAGCGTGAGGACGCCGGTCGCGCCGATCATGATCTGGTCCACGATGATGTCGGCACGGCGGTACCACGCCTGCGCTTCACTGTGGGGCACGCGTTCGAGCAGTCGAAAATCGAATCGCAAGCCTTCGCGACTCAGTTCCTCGAGAGCGCGAACGATGAAGTGCGAGCCCTTCACGGCCGCATTGCTGGGCGCATGCACCACCAGGGGGCGCGGGTTCGGTCGCACACCGACGTATGGCCAGTCAGTCAGCGCCAGGCCGCGTGGCAGCACGCGGGCTTCGGGCATGAACTGCTGCATCTCCGGGTCCTGCACGAAGAACACATCGACGTGCTGGCGGAGCATCTCGATGTACTGCCGTTGGGCAGACTCCTTGAACGGTGGCACGAAACCGTGGAGAAAGGGGCTGTGCGGGTTGCGACGTCGATCTTCGCTCGGCAAACGAAGGTCGAAGCCTGTGAAACGGTGAAAGACCTGTGCGCCGCGCGCCTTGATCAGTGGGAGATCGAAGCCGGTGAGGCCGTCGAGTTCGGGACGGAACAGCAGCGACCGCTGCCAGAAATGGTAGATGTCGAAGCCTTCCGCGAGTACGGCGCGCAGCACGTCGAGTTGGCGACGAAAGTCCCCCGAACGCATCAGCGCCAATCGATCCAGCGAGTAGCCGAGCGCGTGGCGCCCGTCGGTGGTGTACTGGAGGTGATGGGCGTCGACACCCCGCTGGCGCAGCGCGCGTACCAGGGCCATCGGCTGGTCGGCGAAGTTCATCGGCGCCATGAGGATGCGCGGCAGGCGTGCGGTGGACGTGTCGTCGGCGGACAGTGCGGCAGGCATGCTGGACATGGAGAGGCCTTGAGTGGCGCAGACTGGTCAGAGGGGATTATGTAGGGAGAGCACTGGAGCATCCTGCGTGGTGGTTCACGTCACGCGATGGCGCGTGGCGGCAAGAGCGCGCGCAGCCAGGTGTCGTACTCCAGGGATTCTCGCTCCCAGCTGAGGCTCCGCGCGGCGTGTTCGACGCGCTCGCGCAGCGTCGCCTGGCGAGCCGGCTCCAGCACGCGCAGCAGCGCGACGGCGAGGCTCCGCGGATCACGTTCGTCGCAGGTTTCGCCGATCCCGTGGCTCGTGACCAGCTGCGCCAGATCGGGCAGGTTCGCCACCACGAGCGGCAGGCGTGCCATGATCATCTCGAACAGCCGGTTGGGCATGGCGAGCTGGTGATTCTGGCGGGTGTTCTGCAGTGCGATCACGCCGACGTCTGCCCCGGCGAACATGCCGACCACTTCGTCCGCGGCGCAAGGCGCGGGAAAGTGCAGACGCCCACCGACTCCGCGTCGGGCAGCAAGGTCTTCCAGCGTGGCGCGATAGGCGACGTTGCGCACAGGACCGAGCAGAGCGAGATGTACCGCGGGGGGCAGCAGCGCCAGCGCTTCGATGAGCTGTTCGATGCCCGCGTCCGGCACGATGGAGTTGGCGCTCAGCACCAAGTGATCTTCGGCGCCCAGCGCGCAAGCCGCGCGCAGACGTGGATCGCGGCACGCCGGCTGCCATTCACGGCAATTGCGCAGCAGCCGGGGCGCGGCAATCCCATATCGTGCGGCCATCCAATCGCGCAGGCCCGGGCCGACCGTGAGAACCAGGTCGGCGCGTCGAATCATGCGCGCTTCGCGCCAGGACTCCAGGCGCCGTAGCCCACGGGCGAGCGCGCCGGTGGCGAAGACCGCGCGGCCCTCCACCGCCTCGACCCCGTCGTACACCAGCCGCGCTCCATGGCGCCTTGCGAGCGCGCAGGCCGCGCGCAACGCCGGGCTGTCGTGGGCTTGCACCACCTCGCAGGGTTGGCCACCCAGCAGGGACAGGCAGGCACGTGCGAACAGCGTGCGCGCGATGAGCTCGCTCCAGGGCAGCAGCAGCCTGCGGAGCGCGCGCAGCACCGCGCCGTCCGCCGCGCGATCGACAGGCGTTGCCGGTTCCCGGTCAGGAGCCGAGGGCGTCGAACTGGCGCTGCGCTTCAGGTACCGACGCGCCGCCTGGAGCGGGTGCGGCAGCACCACGGTCAGGTATTCGACTTCGGGCGCGCGGCTGCGCAGGGAAGCCACCGGCGGCGCGAGGGAAGCAACGGTCACCCGCCAGCCGGCGCGTGCCAGCGTGGCGGCCTGGCGATGCACGCGGGTGTTGTAGGTGAGATCCTTGGCCGCGAGCAGGATGATGCTCGGCGCGCCCGGGGCCATCTGTGTCACCGTCGACCGCTGTGGCCGACGAGTCGCGCCAGCAGCCCACCCACCGCGCGAAACGCCAGCCCCTGGATGCGGAACAGCGTGCGAACCACGGCCAGTTCCACCCGGCGCATGCCGGCCTCGAGCGCTGCCAGAACGCGCAGCGCGGCCCGCGCATCCTGGCCGAGCACGGCGGGCGGCTGCTGTGGCGCGATGGCCGCAGTGAGCCGCGGGCGAAAGAACGTCAGCGCCGACCCTGGCTCGCGCGGCGCCATGCCCGAGCCGAGCGATGCATGGCACAGTGCGACGTAACGGTCGGCGATGTGCTCGATGTCGTGGTGACGTTCCACCAGCGCCCGGCCGCTGCGAGCCAGTTCTTCGCGCCACGCGAAGTCGCGGATCAGGCGGCGCAGCGTGTCTTCGATGGTGTCGGGCGTGGCATTGGCCACGGGGAGTTCCGAGACCCCGTAGAAGGGCTCGAAGAGGTCGCGACGCAGGTATGTCACGCACGGTTTGGCGAGTGCCCAGGCCTCGAGGGTCAGCACGCCCGTGGCGCCAATGAGGAGTTGATCGACGATGATGTCGGCGCGGCGATACCACTCCCTCGCCTCGGCGTGAGGAACGCGGTCGAGCAGCTTGAAGTCGAACGCCAGACCCTCGTGACGTAGCGTGTCCAGCGCGCGCACTACGAAGGCCGAGCCCTTGACTTCGCCGTTGCTGGGCGCGTGCACCACCAGTGGGCGAAGGGTGGGGGCCACGCCTACCGGTTCCCACGCGCTCAATTCCAGGCCGCGCGGCAGGATGTGCGCCTCTGGCATGAACTGTCCCATCTCCGGGTCCTGGACGAAGAATCGGTCGACGTAGTCGCGCAGCATTGCGATATAGGCATGTTGAGCGCGCTCGTCGAACGGGCTCTGGTAACCGTAGCGGAATGGGCTGTGCGGGTTGAGCCGCAAGTCCGCGCCCGCCATGCGCAGGTCGAAGCCCGTGAAGCGATGGAAGAGCCGCGCGCCCCGCGACTTGATGATCGGCAGGTCGAGGCCGGTCAGGCCGTCGAGGCTGGTGCTGTAGAGCAGCGAGCGCTGCCAGAAGTGGAAGATGTCGAAGCCGGACCGCAGCTGTTCTTGCAACACCTCGAGCTGGCGCCCGAAGTCGCTGTTCGTCAGGCGTGCCACCCGGTCCAGTGCATAGCCCAGCGGGTGGGCCCCCATCGCGCTGTACTGCAGATGATTGGCCTCGATGCCCCGGCGGCGCAGGGCGCGCACCAGCGCCATCGGTTGGTCGGCGAAATTCATGGGCGCCATCAGCACCTTGAACGGGGCCGCGGGCGTCGGCGCGGGGCTTGACATCTTGCGTCGCACTGTTGAAAGGACGTTCATGATACGGCTTTCGCCGCTCGCCGGGGCCGCGCAGATTCATCGCGCCCGCCCCGCGTGGTACAGTGCGCGCGGCCCGTCGGGGCCGCAAAGCCCAGGCCCCCATTCTCAGGACGGACGATGAAACTCGAGCCCTTTTTCCGCGGCGCCAAGATCGCCGTTACCGGCGCCGCTGGCACGGTCGGTACCGAACTCGTGCGCCAGCTGCTCGAGTATCCCGTCGCCGAGGTGCGCGGGCTGGACAACAACGAGAACGCGCTGTTCTTCCTCGAGCAGAGCCATCGCGCCGATGCGCGCTTCCACGGCTTCATGTGCGACGTGCGCGAACTGCAGCAGGTCGAACGCATGTTCGGCGGCATGGACTACGTGTTCCACACCGCCGCCTTGAAGCACGTGCCTTCCTGCGAGCGCGCGCCGACCGAGGCCGTGCGCACCAACATTCTCGGCGTCGAGAACGTCTACCGCGCGGCGATGTCCGCCGGTGTGCGCAAGGTGCTGTTCACCAGCTCCGACAAGGCGGTCAATCCGACCAACGTGATGGGCACGTCGAAGCTCATGGGCGAGCGGCTGATCACCGCCGCCAACGCCCTGACCCAGGGCGAGAACGGCCCGGTGTTCGCGTCCACGCGCTTCGGCAACGTCGCGGGTTCGGCGGGCTCGGTGGTGCCGCTCTTCTGCCGGCAGATCGCGCAGGGGCAGCCCATCACGCTCACCCATCGCGCCATGACCCGCTTCCTCATGACGCTGAACGAATCGGTGCGCCTGGTACTGCTGTCGATGACGCTCGCGCGCGGCGGCGAGGTGTTCGTGACCAAGATGCCGGTCGCGCGCATCGAGGACATCGCCACCCTGCTGGTCAAGATAGTCGCGCCGGTCTACGGCCTCGACCCGGACGCCATCCGCATCGACGAGATCGGACCGCGC
Organism: Gammaproteobacteria bacterium; assembly: GCA_019747795.1. GTDB lineage: Bacteria > Pseudomonadota > Gammaproteobacteria > JADJYF01. The sequence continues at coordinate 42,419 of JAIEQK010000225.1, forward strand.
CCCGGCGAGAAGATGTACGAAGAGCTGATCAGCGACGAAGAGGTCCGCCGCAGCTTCGAACTCGGCGACCTGTTCGCCGTGCTGCCTGCCTTCCGCAACATCTACGACAACGTGGTGTTCGCCTACGAGGGCTACACTCTCGCGCCCATCGACCGCGTCTACAACTCGCAGAATGAACAGGCCATGGGCCTCGCCGAACTCGAACGCTTCCTGCTGCTGCCTGGCGTGCTGCCAGCGGAGGTCCGGGAGCGGCTGAAACTCTCCAACTAGGACTTTCACCATGCGCATCCTGATCCTCGGCGGCGACGGCTACCTGGGGTGGCCGACGGCCATGCATCTTTCCGCGCGCGGCCACGAGGTCGCGGTCGCCGACAACTACCTGCGCCGCCGCTTGAGCCGTGAGCAGGACGTCGAGGCGCTGTTCCCGGTGCCGAACCTCGCGCAGCGCGCCAAGCTGTGGCAGGCGCGCGCCGGCCACGAGATCAAGCATTACGTCGGCGATCTGTGCGAATGGGACTTCGTCGCGCAGATGTTCAGCGAATTCCGCCCCGAGGCCATCGTGCACTACGCCGAGCAGCCGTCGGCGCCGTACTCCATGCTCGACCGCCGCGCGGCCACGCTCACCCTGCACAACAATCTCGGCGTGACCGCCAACTGCATCTTCGCGGTGCGTGAGTTCTGTCCGGACGCGCACATCGTCAAGCTCGGCACCATGGGCGAGTACGGCACGCCGAACATCGACATCGAGGAAGGCTGGCTCGAGATCGAGCACAAGGGCCGCAAGGACAAGTTCCTGTTTCCGCGCCAGGCCGGCAGCCTGTACCACACGACCAAGATCCAGGACACCGATCTCCTGTGGTTCTACGTGCGGGTGTGGGGCTTGCGCGTAACCGACCTCATGCAGGGCCCGGTCTACGGCCTGTGGACCGAGGAGAACCAGGGCGACGAGCAGCTCTTCCCGTTCTTCAACTACGACGAGATCTTCGGCACGGTGGTGAACCGCTTCATCGTGCAGGCGGTGGCGGGCTATCCGCTGACGGTGTATGGCAAGGGCGGCCAGACGCGCGGGTATCTCAACATCATGGACACGCTGAACTGCATTCGGCTGTCGATCGAGAATCCGCCCAAGGCGCACGAGCTGCGCGTGTTCAACCAGTTCACCGAGACCTTCTCGGTCAACGAACTCGCCGAGCGCGTGCACGACTGCGGCAAGCGCAACGGGCTCGAGGTGAAGATCGAGTCCAAGCCGAATCCGCGCAAGGAGCTGGAGGAACACTACTACAACCCGGCCCACACCGGCCTCTTGGAGCTCGGCCTCGAGCCGCACTTCATGACCGAGGACGTGCTCGACCAGCTGCTTGCGACGGTGCTGCGCTATCGCGAGAACATCAATCGCGACGCCATCTTTCGCGGCATCAAGTGGAACTGAGCCCGCGCGCGCGGCGCGCGCCGGGCAATGCCTGAGCGAGCGTGATCAGGCTGCTGCACGTCGTGACCGGCCTCGGCGGCGGCGGCGCGGAGACCATGCTCGCGCGCTTGAGCGGGGCGCTGCCGAGGTCCGAGTTCGAGCAGCAGGTGCTGTCCCTGACCGAGGATGGTCCGATAGGCGCGCGCCTGCGTGCCGCGGACGTGCCGGTCGCCACGCTCGGCCTGCGCCGCGCGACCGATCTGCCGCGCGGTCTCGCGGGCCTCGCCGGTGCCCTGCGACGCTTTCGCCCTGACGTCATCCAGACCTGGCTGGTGCACGCCGACCTGCTCACCGGCCTGGTGGCGCGCGCGCTCGGCGCCGCGCCGGTCGTGTGGGGCGTGCACCAGGCGGGCTATGACCCGGCCACCACGCCGCGCGCCACGCGGCTTGCGCTCGCAATCGCCGCGCGCCTGTCGGGCGTGCT
>JAIEQK010000007.1 GCA_019747795.1 Gammaproteobacteria bacterium
GCCGCGGCGCTCCGCCAGGCGGAGGCCGAGGCGGGCGAGTGCCGGTCCCGCCTGGAAGCCGAGCAGGCGCGTGTAGCGGCCGCGGTGTCCGAGGCGGCCGCCGCGCGCGAGCGCGTGAACGCCCTGGAGCGCGAGGCCGTGAACCTGGCGGCCGACGTCGAGCGCGCGAAAAGCCTGGAAGACGACCTGGCGCAATGGCAGCTACTGACAAAGGCGCTCAGCCAGGACGGCATTGTGGCGCTCTGCATCGACGACGCCGGCCCGACGCTGACCAGCATCGCGAACGATCTGCTGGCCGCGTGCTACGGGCCGCGCTTCACCGTCTCGATCAAGACGCAGGCCGAAACCAAGGCCGGCACCTTGCGCGAAACCTTCGACATCGTCGTGTACGACGCCGACCGGGGCGACGAGAAGTCGATCCGCGACGTCTCCGGCGGCGAGCGCGTCTACCTGAACGAGGCCGTGACGCGCGCGATCGCGCTCTACCAGGCGCAGGCCAGCGGCAGGCGCTACGGGTGCCTCTTCAGCGACGAGAGCGACGGTGCGCTGGACGTCGAGAAGAAGCGGCAGTTCGCGCGAATGAAGCGCGCCGTCTGTGAGATCGGCGGGTATCAGCGCGAGCTGTACATCAGTCACTCGCCCGAGGTGCAGGAAGCCGCCGACGCGAGCATCGACGTGGGGGCGCTCCGCGCCGCGTAACCAGCTTGCCCCGTTCGCCGTGATTGGAGCGCTGTCGCGGGCGGCGGCGGGCGGGGCCCCTTAATCGAGGATACCGACATGAATTGGGAAGCAGTGTTAGTCATCGGCGCGATCGTCCTGGCCATCTGCCTGCTGGTGGAGTTGCTGAGCCGTCGCGCGACGCGGAACGCAGAGCGAGAGGAGGAGATCCAGGGCTTGGTCCACCAGATCAACAAGCCGACGAGCGACCGGACCTTCGTACTGGGAAATGAAGAGAGGCTGGCCAGGCGCGCCGAGCGCGCGCGCAACTACGCGCCGACGCCGGAGGGCGAGCGGCGGCGCGCGGAACGCATGCGCAACCAGGCATCCGACGACTGGGCCACGAGCCCGACGAACCCACTGAACCCGGCGAGCCCGCTTTCCATCTACCACACGGACAGCTCGCGCGACGACTCATGCGCCGGCTACGACAGCGGGTCGAGCGACAGCGGCAGCAGCTGCGGAGGGGCGGACTGATGGCCGGCAACTACCACACCGTCTTCAGCAAGGACCGGCTGCACCGCTACCTGTGGCGCTTCGACTGGGACGACAAGCCGCCGCTGGTCGTGATCGGGCTCAACCCGAGCACGGCCGACGAGAACGTCACAGACCCGACGGTGACGCGCTGCATCCGCTACGCGCAGAGCTGGGGCCACGGCTCGCTGTGGATGATGAACTTGTTCGCCTTCCGCGCCACTGACCCGCGCGTGATGAAGGCGGCAGCCGATCCGATCGGGCCCGACAACGGCCGACACCTTCTGGAGTGCTGCGCCTACGCCGTGCGCCTCTATGGCGGGAAGGTGCTGGGCGCCTGGGGCAACCACGGCACCTTCATGAACCGGTCGCGCGAAGTGCTCCAGCTGCTGAAGCAGAACGCTAGCGTCCCGGTATACGCGCTCCGCGTGACCAAGGCGAATCAGCCGCAGCACCCGCTGTACCTGCCGGCGAATCTCGCGCCGTTCGTATTCCAGGGAGAGGCAGATGCAGCCTGAAGATCCGAAAGACCGCTGGCGCACGCCGGCCTGGCTGTTCGCGTTCCTGAGCGATCGCTACGGCCCCTTCGACGTCGATCTGTGCGCCGACCACGACAATGCGCTGTGCCGCTACTACTACACGCGCGACTGCTCCTGGCTGAGCGACTGGGCCGACCCGCGCAACAGCGGGCCGCGCGGCTTCTGCAACCCGCCGTACAGCGATCCAGGCCCGCACGTCGAGAAGCTGGTGTACTGGGCGCACCAGGGCTTCAGCTCCGTCGCGGTGCTGCCCACGCACACCAATCAGAGGTGGGCCGGCCACGCGGCGGTGGCGACAGAGCGCATCGAGTTCGTCGGGCGCGTGAACTTCGGCCAGGACGACGGCAGCGGCGTGAAGAATGGGAACCGCGGCGGCACGCAGATCCTTTACTTCCGGGCGAGAGACTTGGGCTTCACGCGCACTGTGTGGCTGAAGACGAGGGAGATCATGGAGAGGTGGGCGTGATGGACGATAAAGCGATAGAGGCGGCGGCGCTGGCAATTGACGGCGAAGCGTTCGACCCCACTAACGAGAACTGGCGCTATTGGTCCTCGCGCAGGAAACAAGCCATAGCAAAGGCCCGCGCCGCCATCGCCGCCTATCGCGATGCTGAAATTGAGCGGCTGACGGCTGAGCGCGATGAGGCCCGAGCCAACTATCAGTTCATGGTTGAGCGCGCGGCTAACGAGAAGTTGGACGGCTATCGTGAATTGGGGGAGCGCGCTGCCAATGCCGAGAATGCGCAAGACGACCTCCGCGCCAAGCTCGAAGTGGCTGAGCGTGATGCGGCTAGGTATCGGTGGCTGCGAAACACGGACACAGATCGCCCCTGGAAGATTTTGCAGGCGAACGGAGGAGACCTACTGGACGACATCATAGATTTGCAGCGAGGGGGTGAGCGTGGCTGACGCGCCCACTCATTGCAGTCACGGCAGGTCAATGGACGAGGACTGCGCTTATTGCGAGGCCGTATGGCTGGGCGACGTGACGCTGCCTGAGATGCGGCGGAATATCCGACAGTTTCAGCGATGGAGCGAGGCCAACCCTGGACTGGCAAGCAGCCCCGCCGCGCTGCTGTCGTTGATTGATGACCTTTACAAGTGCGTCGGGAAGATTTCGCTGGAACTTGAAGGCATAAAGGAGGTGCGGAATGGATGATTTGGCCGAGGAGTCTTATTGGCGCTTTGACGCACGACGAAAAGGATATGGGCCATGGAAAGAGGCGCCGCAATCTGAGCGCGACGCATACAAGGCCGAACTAGCAGCCCTCCGCGCGCAATTGGCCGAGGCGCAGGCCAAGCTAGAGGCGGCCGAGAAAAGCTCAGCCTGCCCCCTACGCTACCGGCACTATAAAGGCGGCACCTACGAATACATCACGGACGGCCATCTTGAGTGGGACCCCGAATGGCACGTCATTGTCTATCGCGCCGAAGCCGACGGGAGCGTCTGGGTGCGCCCGCGCGTGGATTTCTACGGCGTCACCGAGGATGGACAACGGCGGTTCGTGAAGATTGAGCCGGAAGAGGCGGCGCAAGGGGGCGATCAATGAAAACCGGCGAAGAACTGAAGATCGGCGACACCGTCTATTTCTTCGACGTGAACTACCGCGTCTACCCGCCAAAGAAGCCCGGCGACATGTTCTATTCAGGGCCGCCAATCTACCGCAAGCACTGGAGAGAGAGAGAGATCGTCGGCGAGACGTCGCGATCGTGGGTGGTTGGGCCGCTGACCACCAAGATACCGAAGAAAGGCCCGCCGCCCCGCGGCTGGCTCTACTCGCCGGAGGACGTCGAGCGGAACGTCTGGATCAACGATCACCGCAGGAACATAGTGCGCGCCGTTGAGAAGATCGACGCCCGCGCGCCTGGCGGCTACGAGCTGCTGCGCCAGATGGCGGAGCTGGTGGGGTACAAGGAGGAAGGCGAATGACCGACGAACTTCGCGATCAGGTGATGAAGCGATCGGGCATGGTGCTGCATTCTATCGAGGCCATCAGCGCGTCTCGGCAGCCCCTTCCCCCGGTCTATTGCGGCGTGTACTTCCTCTTCGAGGGCGACGAACTGGTCTACATCGGGCAGAGCGTCAACATCGTGCAGCGCATCCATGCCCACGAGAAGATTCGGCACTCAGGCCGAGATATAACCTCATGGGCGTTCCAGCCATGCGCGCCCGAGGACCTGCGAGCCCTTGAGCATCTGTATATCGGTATTTACCGCCCCCCGCTGAACACCTGACCATGTTCCTATCAGACGCCGAACTGCAAGAGCTGACCGGGGCCGTCCAGGCCGCCAAGCAACGACAGGTATTGGACCGCGCGGGCATTTTCTATGTAGTCCGCCTGGACGGCACAATCCGCACGACCTGGCACCACGTCAACCACCCGATGAATCGGACAGCATCCGAGCCGGACTGGGCGCAAGCATGACACCACGAAAGCGCGTCAACGACACTGGACTGCCCACACGGGTGTATCCCTACGGCAAGGGCTTTCGCATGCGCGTCTATATCGACGGGAAGCCAAAATGGCAGCGCCTCAAGGCCAAGACGGTTGGTGAGGCGTGGGTCGAGTCTCAGTCAATATTGAATCCCGGACCTGGGACGGTGGCCGCCGGCATCGATCGCTACATGGAAAAGAAGGTGCCAGAAATGCTGCGCGACGGCGATCTTTCGCCCGCAACCTGGCGCACGGAGAAGCCGCGTTGCGAGAAGCTGAAGCGCGTGTTCGGCAAGATGCGCCCAGACGACATAACGCCCCAGCACCTCTACAAGTATGCGGACGATGCGAAGGACGGGTGGCGGAAGCTCAAGCGGTTCTCCGCGATGTGGCGCTATTTCCTTCGCTGGGGGCTGGCAACCAAAGACCCATTTCACCGTTTCGACTGGCCGAAGCAGCGCGCGAGGACACGATACGTGACCGATGATGAGCTGGCGAAAGCTCAGGCGGTCGCGCTGAGTTCCGCGCAGGCCAAGCGCAGCGCTTTGATGGTTTGGGCCGCGCTGACCATGATCATCCTCACCGGGCGCCGCGTGACTGACGTGCGGCGTCTAAAGCTCACGCAGATCGAGAAGGGCGTCGGCATTCGCTTCGTTGAGTCGAAGACCAGGAAGGTAACGACTGTGAAGTGGTCGCCAGCATTGGAGGCCGCCATCGACGAGATCAAGGCCAGGTTGCACACGCACACCAAGATCCGGCCGATGTTCCTGATCTGCAATCGCGATGGGGTGGAATGCAGCGAGGGCAGCCTCAACCAAGCGTTCCAGCACCTGCGACCCGAGTTCACTAAGGCCGGCATCGCGCCGTTCCAGCTACGTGACATCAGGGCAAAATTTGGGACGGATCACCCGCACGGTCGTCGCGCGCTTCGTCACAGTAGCGAGGCTACTTTCGAGAAGCATTACAACCGGAAAGGCGAAGAGGTTGATCCGCTGCGGTGACTACTGGATATTCCTATCCAATTCCTATATTCCTAACCACCCCGAAACGGAGTTTCCTAACATCATGATTAGCAGAGAGAAATTGGAGGCTGGGGTCGGAATCGAACCGGCGTCCACGGCTTTGCAGGCCGCTGCATAACCACTCTGCCACCCAGCCGGGGTGCCTGCTTCCAGGTGAAGCAGGACGCAGAAAGCGAAAACCCCGCGTTCGCGGGGCTTCGACCTCGAAAACTGGAGCGGGAAACGAGACTCGAACTCGCGACCCCAACCTTGGCAAGGTTGTGCTCTACCAACTGAGCTATTCCCGCGTCGTCAGAACGTCGCCCGACCGGGGCTTTCGAGGCTGGCCTCGAAGGTGGATGCCGCAGGTCAGGCGGCCTCCCTCGGTCGGAGCGCCATTGTAGCCGGGGCCGCCGGCCTGTCAAGAAAAGGCGGGCCTCAGGCGTCCCGTAATTCCGGCCAGGCCAGGGCCAGGTAGGCGAACATCGACCACAGCGTGATGATGGTCGCGGCGTACAGCATCACCATGCCGAGCGCATACAGGAACGACGGCATGTCGGGTCCGACGCCGACGATCATGATGGCCAGCGCAATCATCTGCAGGGTGGTCTTGATCTTGCCGAGCATGGACACTGCGACCTTGCGCCGCGCACCGACCTCGGCCATCCATTCGCGGAGCGCCGAGACCGCGATCTCGCGGCCGATGATCACCGCCACCGGCATGGCGAGCCACAGGCTGTGACGCGCCTCGAGCAGCACCACCAACACCACCACCACCATCAGCTTGTCCGCCACCGGGTCGAGGAAGGCGCCGAACTTGGACATCTGGTTCAGACGTCGGGCCAGGTAGCCGTCCAGCCAGTCGGTGACCGCCGCCAGGATGAACAGCACCGCGGCCACCAGGTGGGCGCGCTGGAACGGCAGGTAGAACACCACCACGAAGCACGGGATCAGCGCCATGCGCAGCAGGGTGAGCGCGTTGGGCAGGGTCATCTTCATCAGTCGTGCATCACGTCGTAGATCCGCTGGGCCAGCTCGCGGTTGATGCCGGGGATGCGGATGAGGTCGTCCACGCCTGCGCGGGCAATGCCCTGCAGACCGCCAAAATGGTGCATGAGCCGCTGGCGCCGCTTGGCGCCGATGCCGGCGATCTGTTCGAGCGGTGAGCCCTTGCGCGCATTGCCGCGGGCGCGGCGATGGGCGGTGATGGCGAAGCGATGGGCCTCGTCGCGCACGTGCTGCAGCAGGTGGAGCGCCGGCGAGTCCGCCTCCAGGCGACGCTCCTCGGTGCCGTCGTGCAGCAGCAGGGTCTCGAGACCCGGCTTGCGCGTGGTGCCCTTGGCGATGCCGACCACCTGCACGCCTTCGATCTGCAGCTCGGCGAGCACTTCCACCGCCTGCGCCACCTGGCCCTTGCCGCCGTCGATCAGCACGATGTCGGGCAGCGCGCTGTCTTCGCGCTTCAGACGACTATAGCGCCGCTGCAGGGCCTCGTGCATGGCGGCGTAGTCGTCGCCGGCGACCGCCTCCTTGATATTGAACTTGCGGTAGTCGGACTTGCGCGGCCCGCTCTCGCCGAACACCACGCAGGAGGCGACCGTTGCTTCGCCGCGCAGGTGACTGATGTCGAAGCACTCGATGCGCTCGATGGGCTCCTCGCGGCCGAGCGCCTCGGCCAGCGCGGCGAAGCGGTGATGCTGGTCGGCCTCGGCCGACAGTCGCTGATCGAGCGCAAGCTGGGCATTGTCCTGCGCCATGCGCAGCCACTTGGCACGCTCACCGCGCACCGCGTCGCGCACGCCGATGCGCCGACCGTGCGCCTGGCTGAAGGCCTGGGCCAGCCAGTCGGCATCGGCCAGGGTCTCGCTGACGATGATGTCGCGGGGCACGTCGCGGTCGCGATGCACGGCCAGGTAGAACTGCGAGAGGAAGGCCTCCAGCACTTCGCCGGTGGTGCTGTCCTGGGTGTGGGCCGGGAAGTAGGCCTTGTTGCCGAGCACCCGGCCGTGGCGCACGAACACCACCTGCACGCAGCCCATGCCGCCGCGCACGGCGGCCGCCACCACGTCGAAGTCGCCCTCCTCGCCTTCGACGTTCTGCTCGAGCTGCACGCGCTTCAGCGCCGTGATCTGATCGCGCAGGCGCGCGGCGCGTTCGAAGTCGAGCTTCTCCGATGCGCTCTCCATCTGCGCAACGAGCTGGCCGACGATCTCCTCGCCGCGCCCGTCGAGGAACATGAGCGCGTGCTCGACGTCGGCCTGGTAGGCGGCGGGTTCGATGAGCCCGACGCAGGGCGCGGTGCAGCGGTTGATCTGGTGCTGCAGGCAGGGCCGGCTGCGGTTCTTGAAGAAACTGTCCTCGCACTGGCGGATGAGGAACAGCTTCTGCAGCAGGTTCAAGGTCTCGCGCACCGCCCCGGCGTTGGGGAACGGGCCGAAGTAGCGGCCCTTGCCGGTGCGCGCGCCGCGGTGGAAGCGCAGGCGCGGATAGGCGTGTTCGAGCTCGGCGTAGATGTAGGGATAGCTCTTGTCGTCGCGCAGCACCACGTTGTAGCGCGGCTTCAGCTCCTTGATGAGCGTGCTCTCGAGGATCAGCGCCTCGGTCTCGTTGGCGGTGACCGTCACTTCCACGCGCTCGACATGCGCGACCATGGCCGAGACCTTGATCGCCTGGCCCGCCTGGCGGTTGAAGTAGCTCGAAACGCGCTTGCGCAGGCTGCGCGCCTTGCCGACGTAGATCACCTGCTCGCGCGCGTCGTGCATGCGGTACACGCCGGGATCGTTCGGCAGGTCGCGGCAGAAGGCGCGCAGCCGCTCCATGCGCTCCTCGTCGCTCATCGCCCCGCGCCCAAGAGCTCGGCCGCCGTGGCGAACACCGCTTCGAACATCCCGGTCGTGAGACGCCGGGTCTGGGTGTTGTAACGACTGCAGTGGTAGGAATCGAGCAGAGTGAGTTCGCGCATCGGCAGCGCGTGGCGCGCGCCGTGGGCGAAGCGCCAGTCACGCTCGCGGAGCCCGAGCGCGCGGAGCGTCGCCGCGTGGGCCACCTGCCCGAGCGCCACCACCACGCCACCGGCGGGCACGCGGGCCAGGTCGGCGGCCAGGTAGTCGTTGCAGGTGCGGACTTCGGCCGGCGTCGGCTTGTTGGCCGGTGGCAGGCACTTCACCGCGTTGTTGATCCGGCAGTCGACGAGTTCCAGGCCGTCGGCCGCGTGCAGCGATACCGGGCGCGTGGCGAAGCCGAAACGATGCAGGGTCGCGTACAGCAGGATGCCGGCGTGGTCGCCGGTGAAGGGCCGGCCGCTGGCATTGGCGCCGTGCATGCCGGGCGCCAGCCCGACCACCAGCAGGCGCGCGCGGGCGTCGCCGAAGGGCGGCACCGGGCGCGCGTGGTAGTCGGGATGGGCGGCGCGCACCTCGCGCAGGAAGTCCGCCAGCCGCGCGCAGCGCACGCAGGTCTCATCGAAAAGCTTCACCGCGACCGCCCCGTTCATCGTCGCCATGATACGGGGGTCGGGGTCGCGCTTCGACCCCGCGCTCGCGGGCTCAGCTCTCGCGCAGGGCGTCCAGGTCGGCCAGGCCCTGGTCGCGGGCGATGACCGCCAGCTGCACGTCGTTGCGCGCGCCGAGCTTCTCCAGCAGTTGGCGGCGATGGTGGGCGACGGTCTTGGCCGACAGGTGCAGGCGCTCGGCTATCTCGTCGTGGGAGAAGCCCACGGCGATCTTCTGCAGGACCTGGATCTCGCGCCGCGACAGCGCCTCCACGCCGTGGCGCTGCAGGCGCAGCGAATCACTGGCGGCGATGTGCTGGGCGACGTCGGCGCTGATGTAGCACTCGCCGCCGACCACCGTGTGGATCGCCCGCACCAGCTCCTCGGTGTCGGCGTTCTTGCTCACGTAGCCCGCGCCGCCGCAGCGCAGGAACTGCTTGGGATAGGGCCCGCTGACATACATGGAGAGTCCGAGGATGCGCGCCTCGGGGTCCAACGCCAGCAGCCGCCGGGTGGCCTCGAGCCCGCCGATGCCGGGCATGTTGAGGTCCATCAGGATGACGTCGAAGCGCCGCTCGCGGGCGATGTCCCGCGCTTCCTCGCCGCTGCCCGCCTCCGCCGTCACGTTGAAATCGGCCACCGCGTTCAGGCGCGCGCTGATGCACTTGCGCACCAGGCGCTGGTCGTCGACCAGCAGGATCTCGATCATGCGCCGACCTCCGTGCCGCGCAGCGCGGCGAAGATCAGCTTGAAGGTGCCGGTGAAGCGCGCCGGTTCGCGCGCCAGCCAGTGTTCGAGGTCGGCCGGCAACCACCAGCCACCCTCGATGATCTCGCGCGGGTCGGGTCGCGGCTCGGCGGCGGTCACGCCGCGGTAGACGCGCACGAACTCGAGCCCGGTCTCGACGCGCGCCGGCAGCTCACATAGCGTTTCTAGCGTTACATCGGTGAGACCGAGTTCTTCTTCGAGCTCGCGCCGCGCGGCGGCTTCGTAGTCTTCACCGGCATCGACGTGGCCGGCCGCGGAGGTGTCCCACAGCCCGGGATCGACATCCTTGGTCTCCGCGCGACGCTGGAGATAGATGCGTCCGGTGCGATCCTCCACCAGCATGTGCACGGCGCGATGGCGCAGTCCGCGACGATGCACTTCGGCGCGCGGCAGCGTGTCCACCACGCGATTGTCCGCGTCCACCACGTCGATCATCTCTACCGGTGGCGCGCCCCCGGTGGCCTTGTCGGCACCCATAGCCTGCAGCTCCCGTCACACCGCGCGCCCCGCGCCACGGCATCGTCAAAAATTGTAAACAGGAGCAGGACAGAGGTTCTGCGACGAACTGCCACTCGCACGCGGTCGCGCTTGAAGCGTGTCTCAGTTTGCGCGCGACTCGACCTCGTCGGCACTCGCGACCTGGTTGCGACCGCGCGACTTGGCGAGATACAGCGCCTGGTCCGCCGCGCGCACCAGCGCGTCGCCGGCGTCGAGATGGGTCGGGATGCTGGTCGCGACGCCAAAGCTCGCGGTGACGTTCGGCTTCAGCTTCGAACCTAAGTGCTCCACTTCGAGCGCATCGAACGCCGCGCGCGCGAGATCGGCAAGCCTGAGCGCGGCGGCATGCTCGGTATGGGGCAAGAGCACCGCGAATTCCTCGCCGCCGACGCGCGCCGGCAGGTCGCCGCCACGGCGGCAGTAGGACACCAGCGTGCGCGCGAACAGCTTCAGGCACTCGTCGCCGCGCTGGTGACCGTAGGTGTCGTTGTACTGCTTGAAGAAATCGATGTCGCACAGGACCAGCGACAGCGGCGCGCGCTCGCGGAAGGCGCGCGACACCTCTTGTTTCAAGCGATTGTCGAAGTAGCGCCGGTTGGCGATGTCGGTCAGCGCGTCGATGCCGGACAGGCGCTCGGCGCGATCCCGCGACGCGCGCAGCGAGCGCTCCACTTCCATGCGCCGCTCGAGCTCGGCGGCGGTCTTCTCGGCCTGCTGCGAGAGCTGCTGGGCGAGCAGCGCGTTCTCCACGCGCAGACGGATCTGCCGTTCCAGCACGCCCCGCGCCTGGACCATCACCACCCCCTGGTGCACGTAGAGCAGCGCCAGCGCGGCGGCCAGCGCGTAGTGCGCCGGGTCGCGCGTCAGGGTCAGCACCGCGAGATTGGCGAGCGCGAGCGGCAGCGCCTGGGCGGTGACCGCCGCGAGGCTGACGCTGTAGGCGCTGAACGCGGCCAGCGCCATGCCGGCGCCGAGCAGCACCACGGTCACCAGCAGAGTGTCGTCGATGCCGGGCAGCACCGCAGCCGGTGCCACGCCCCACAGGAGACCGGTGGCGAACAAGAGCACGTGCAGCAACCAGGTCGGCCCGCGCCGCAGCGCCACACCCGCGTCCGCGGGGCGCGCCACCCAGTGACGCAGGCCGAGCACCGCGGCCAGCGTCAGCCACCAGGTCAGCAGCCGCGGCACCGGCGCGTACTGCGCGTAGAACAGCGCGAACAGGGCGCCGATCAGGAGGGTGGGCAGAGTCGCGCCACGCACGCTGCCGAGCAGCAGCAGCCACTGTTCGCGGCGCACTCCCGCGCGCGCCTCGTGCAGCGAGTCGTTCGCGTCGACGGGCGCGGGTGATGACGAGGGCGCGTTCATGGAGGCTTGCAGCCTACCCGGATCCGGGCTGGGCGGGCCGCGCCCCGACGTGAACAAATGCCACGCCGGAACGCGCTTCGCGGCGTGCGCTCAGCCGGGCAGGCGCGCCGTGCACTTGATCTCGACCGTGAGCCCGGGCATCGCCAGTGACGACACGCCGATGCCGGTCCAGGTCGGCAGACGGTTGGTGAAGTAGCGATTCTTCACTTCCATGAAGAGCTGCAGGTCGCGCATGTCGGTGTGATAGGTCACCATCTCGACCACGTCGTCGAAGGTGGCGCCGGCCGCCTTCAGCACCTTGCCGACGTTCTCGAAGGCCTGGGTGAACTGCGCCTCGCTGCCCTGGATGACTTCCAGGTTCTCGTTCCGCCCCACCTGCCCGGCGATGTAGAGCGTGTCGTCGATGAGCACTCCAGGCGCGTAGCGAAAGCGCTGGAAGATGATCTCCATGCCGGGGGGAATGATGTCGCGACGTTCGCGCATGTTCGAGGTCCTCGCTGTGGTGGTGCTCAGGATTTGCCGTAGCTGGTTGCGATGCTGTCCAGCGGCGACTTCTGGATGCCGTGGCTGGGAATGGGATAGCGCAGGCCCGCGCGGTCGAGCGCGGCAAGGCCGGCGACGATGCCGGGCAGGAAGCTCGGCGGCAGCGCGATCAGCAGTTCGTCGTCCTGCACGCCGCCGAACTTGCGCTCGGCATAGCAGGGTATCGAGACCGAGGGCTCGCCGGTGGACAACGCCCGTCCCCAGGAGTCGGCGCAGGCGCTCTCGCCCACCACGGTGAAGGCGCACTTCCTGTAGCCGGTGTACTGCAGACCGTTGATGAGCGTGATCATCTGCCCGGGCGTGGCGTAGATGAGGCAGATGTCCGGGTTGTCGATGCGTCGACTGGTGAGCGGCGAGACGGCGATGGCCTGGTAGTCGCCGTGGGACGCGCAGGTCATGGCGGCCTGGTGCGCGGCGCTGTCTTCGAGGGTGCCGTACCACACGCCCTTCATGCGTTCGCCCGAGAGGAACTCCTCGTCCCGCGGCGCGAGCCCGACCACGGCACCGCATTGCTGGCCCATGAGGTTGTCCATGGTGATGCCGAGCGTCCAGCCGATCCAGCGCGCCTGCCCCACCACCTGGTCCATGGCGAGCTTCTCCGCGGGGTTGGGCCGCCGGATGCGCGGCACCGCTTCCATGTCCGCGACGGTGCGGAAGCGTTTCAGTCCGACCGCCATGGTCTTTAGCTTGAGAAAGCGGTTCAGCGCGTTGGTCAGCGCTTCGAAGTCGTAGTCCGCTGTGTCGTTCCAGCAGTTCGGTGCGGCCATGGTCGTACTCCCCGGCGTGGCCCCGGCCGCGCCGTTTCCAGGCAATGGCCAAAGGCGTTATCGTGCGTCGACCGATTGTAACCACGCCTCAGGGGGAGTCCGCCATGGGCACTGTCGATTGCAAGATCACCGACGGCATCGCCACCGTCACCTTCACCAACCCGCCGAAGGGCTTCTTCACCAGCGACATGGTGGCCCAGACCAGCAAGATTCTCGACGAACTCGAGAACAGCGAAGAGGTGCGGGTGATCGTCTTCACCGGCGGCCTGCCCGACGTCTTCATCCGCCACTTCTCGGTCGAGGAGATCATCGAGATGACCGCCGCGCTGAAGGCACGGCGCGCCAAGGGCCTGGCCGATCCGCGCTTCGCGCGCACCCCGCTGCGCATGCTGTGGGAGAACCTGGACAACTGCCGCAAGCCGACCATCGCCGCGATCAACGGCTTCTGCGGCGGCGGCGGCTGCGAACTCGCGCTCGCCTGCGACATCCGCCTGGCGGGCCCCGGCGACTACACCATCGGCCAGATGGAGATCCTGGTCGGCATCCTGCCGGGCGCCGGCGGCACCACGCGCCTCGCGCGGCTGGTCGGTCCCGGCAAGGCCCTGGAATGGGTGCTGCGCGGGCGCACCTTCACGCCCAAGGAAGCGGCGGCCGAAGGCCTGGTGCATCACTACATCGACGGCGACGTGCTCGCCGCGGCGCACGCCATGGCGCGCGAATTCCTCGACAAGCCACCGGCCGCGCTCACCGCGATCAAGCAGGTGATCCGTTCGAGCTGGGGCAAGACCACGGCCGACGGCGTGGACGAAGAAGGCGATCTGTTCGCCAACGTCATCGGCGGCTCGGATCGCGCGCTCGAGATGATGAAGGAGTACGTCGCGAACGGGCACAAGCTGCAGAAGTTCTGAGGCGCTGCAATCCGACGTTCTTCATACGCATGGGCGCTGGTATCGAACGTCGGACTGAAGTCCGACCTACAGCATCTCTCCATCGACGTAATACCAGCGCCCGTCCTCGCGCACGAAGCGGCTCACTTCGTGCAGCCGATGGCCGCGGCCCGCGACACGGTAGCGCGCGACGAATTCCACCGTCGCGCGCTCGCCGTCCGGCGAATGCTTCTTCACCGTCAATCCCAGCCACTTTGGCGGCGGTCCCTCGCGGTCGAGGTGCGCGGGGCGCGTGCTCGCATGCCAGGTGGCGAGCAGGTAGTCGTGTCGGTCCTGCACGAACGCGCTGTAGCGCGAGCGCATGAGCGCCTCGGCGCTCGCGGCGGGCGCGCCCGCATGCAGCGGGCCGCAGCAGGCGGTGTAGGCGCCGCCGCCGCAGGGACAAGCCTCGTCCGTCTTCACGGCCGCTGCCTGTAGATGCGATCGAACCGCCGTTCGAGGCGCAGGTTG
This sequence comes from Gammaproteobacteria bacterium, assembly GCA_019747795.1. GTDB lineage: Bacteria > Pseudomonadota > Gammaproteobacteria > JADJYF01. The sequence continues at coordinate 13,995 of JAIEQK010000007.1, forward strand.
GTGCCGCGGATCTGGTCCACCACGCTCTTCGCCCAGTCGAAATACTCCTGCCGACGCTCCAGCGACCAGCCGTCCGGCGGGTGGGCAATCATGTCGCGCAGGTTGGCAATCTTGTCCGCCAGCTTGACCAGCTTGGCGCCGTGGGTGGAGCGCGCGGCGCGCGACACCTGCAGGCGCTTGCGCGCGCGCTTGTGCAACCACTTGGTGTCGGTCACTTCCATCACCATGTCGGCGACCCGCGCGCCGAAGCGCCCGCGCAGTTCCTCGTAGCTGGTCTCGGTGTCTTCCACCGTGTCGTGCAGCAGCGCGGCGGCGATGACGCGCGCGTCGTCCACGCCGCCCTCGTTCAGCAGGATGTTGGCGAGCGTGATCGGGTGGTTGATGTAGGGCGAGGCATCCGCGTCCTTGCGCCGCTGGTTACGATGCTTGTGCGCGGCGAAGTCCGCCGCGCCCAGCACCAGCGCGAGATCCTTCGCCGGCAGGCCGGCGAGCGCCCCGGCGCCGCGCGAACCGCCCGCGCTCACAGGTGGGCGCGATACCAGCCGAGCGCGGCCTCGGCGGCGGCGTCCTGCAGGTCCATGTAGACGTCGTAGTGGCGGCAGTCGAAGGTGACGAGGCGCTTGGGCTCGCCGCCGGTGGCGAACGCCGCCTCCTGCCACGCGGTCGGCGTGGTGGTGTCGCGCCCTGCGATGATCATCATGAGCGGCGTCGGCGCGATGGACGGGATGAAGCGCTCGGGCTCGTAGCTGCGCAGCAGATCGAAAGACCGCAGCGTGAGCTCGTTGCGATAGCGCCCCTCCGTGTCCTTGCGCGCCACCCACTCGGCGGTCTCCGAGCCCTTGGTCGCGGCGGCGGTGACTGCCGGCGGCGCGCCGCGCCGACGCGCATCGCGGTCGGCGTCGAGCCGCGCGAGAAAGGCCGCGCGCTTGTCGGCCGGCACCCAGGTCTCGAAGGTCCGGGCGCCGCTGGTCAGGGGCACCTGCGAGACCACGCAGCGCACGCGACGGTCGAGCGCGCTCACCGTCAGCACGTGGCCGCCGGCGTAGCTCGTGCCCCACAGGCCGAGACGTTCGCCGTCGATCTCGGGCAGGGTGCGCACGAAGGAGATGGCGTCGCGCATGTCCGCGACCTGGCGCCAGGGATCGGTCTCGCCGCGCGGGAAGCCGCCGCTGCGGCCCCAGTTGCGATGGTCGTAGGCGAAGCACGCGTAGCCGCCGGCGACGAAACGCTCGGCGTAGCCGGCGAGATCCAGGTCGACGATGCCGGACAGGCCGTGGGCCAGCACGATCACCGGGTGCGGCCCCGCGCCCGCAGGCTTCATCAGCCAACCGTAGAGCGCGGTGCCTTCGACCTCGAAGTTGAATTCCTGCTTGTCCATCACACCCTCAGCGCTGCTTCAGTTCGACCAGGATGGCGCGATACTCGTCGCCCGCGTTGCGCGCGGTCTCGACGTGGCCCTTGGGCACGAGATCGGCGGTGCCGGGACGTGGACGATAGGTGAAGTGTTCACCGAGCGCGCCGCCGGTGCCGTCGTGGAATTGGACCTCGAAAGGCCCCTCGCCGCGCACGTTGACCAGGAAGTAGTCGTGGGTGTGGGCGTGCTTCTCGAGCGTGGCGCCGGCCGGTACGACCTGGTTCCACACACGCACGTAGTCGTCTTCGTAGAGGATGCGGGTCGCGATGGGCGCGAGCCCCTCGCCTTGGCTTGATTCGCTCATGGTTCACCTCCCCGGTACCAGTCGCTGTTCCCATTCTGCCAGAGCCGTCCCGCCGCGGTCGCCACCCGCGCTATAGTGGCCCGGTCAGGGTGATCGGAGGGAGGGTCGCGCATGACGGGAGGCACGGGGCTCAGCATCGCCGTGGTCGGCGGATCGATCGCCGGCTGCACGGTGGCCATCGAACTCGCGCGACGCGGCTCGGCGGTGACCTTGTTCGAGCGCTCGGGCGAGGAGTTGAAGGACCGGGGCGCCGGCCTCGGCGTGCCGAACTCGGTCATCGCGACCTTCGCCGCGCGCGACCTGGTGGACGCCGACCTGCCCTACTTCCCCGCGCCCGCCTTCCTGCGCATCCGCCGCTCGGCCGCCGAGCCGCGCTACGGCCACCTCGCCTGGCGCCAGCCTGCCAAGCTCGCGGCGCTGAACTGGGGCGGGCTGTATCGCAACCTGCGCAAGCGCGTGCCGGACGGCGTGTACCGCACCCGTCGCCAGGTGGTGGGCCTCGCGCAGCCGGATGCGTCGGGTGTCGTGCTGCGTTTCGCCGACGGCGAGCAGGCGCGCTTCGATCTCGTGGTGTGCGCCGACGGCTACGCCTCGCTCGGCCGCCAGACCCTGTTCCCGGACGTCAAACTGAACTATGCCGGCTACGTGCTGTGGCGCGGCTGCCTGCCGGAGGCGGCGCTGTCCGAATCGCCGCCGCTCGAGACCGGCATTCGCTGCGTGGGCTACGACGGCGGCCACGGCATCTTCTACTTCGTGCCCGGGGCCGACGATTCGGTGGCGGTCGGCGAGCGGCTGGTGAACTGGGGCGTCTACGTGCCGGTGCCTGCGGACGAGCTCGAGGCCTTCATGACCGACAAGACCGCGCGCGTGCACCAGGGATCGCTGCCGCCCGGCATGATGCCGCTCGCGACCGAGCAGGCACTGAAGGCGCGAATCATGCCGGTGATGCCGGACTACTACGCCGAGATCCTGGCCAAGAGCCCGGACACCTTCGCCTACGCCATCTACGACTGCCAGGTGCCGGCCTACCGCATCGGCCGCATCTGCCTCGCGGGTGACGCCGGGGCCTTCGCCCGCCCGCATACGGGCGCCGGCGCGCTGAAGGGCATCAACGACGCCATCGCGCTCGGCGACGCGCTCGCCGCGCACGACGACCTCGACGCGGCGCTGGACGCCTGGAACGCCGAACGCACCGTCGCCAACAACGAACTGGTGCGCTTCGGCAACCAGCTCGGCCGCGCCTTCGTCACGGAGATCCCGGACTGGTCATGCATGGACGCGCCGGCCATGGAGGCCTGGTACAACCAGGCCGTGACCATCCCCTCGGAGTACCTCGCCGCGCGCGGCATCGGCGATAATCCGAGGCCTGAAGGCCCTCGGATCCCGCATCGATGTCGACCAACGCCCAGATACTCGCCGCCGTGCCGCTCTTCGCCCTGCTCGACGAACAGGAGCGCGCGCTGCTCGCCGAGCGGGTCGACGAGGTGCGCTTCGATGCCGGCGAGACCATCTTCCATTACGGCGACCCGGGCGACTCGATGTACGTCATCGTCGGCGGCACGGTGGACCTCACGGTCAAGACCAAGACCGGCGAGAACATCGTGCTGGAGTCCCCGGAAGCCGGCGACTTCTTCGGCGAGATCTCCCTGCTCGACGAAGGCCCGCGCACCGCGACCGCGACCGCGTCGACCGCGGTGGATGCGCTCATGATCGACCGCGACGACCTCGACGAACTGTTCCGCCTGCGGCCGACCGCGGCGCTGGACGTGCTCGCGGCCACCGGCCGTCGCCTGCGCCACGCGGCGGTGCTCCTGCGCAACGCCGCGACCCGTAATCCCAACGAGGACCTCGAGGACCGCCGCAGCTTCGTCATGAAGGCGGCCGACTGGATCGCGGCCTGGACCGGCAGCCTGCAGTTCCTGGGCCTGCACATCCTGTGGTTCGGCGCGTGGCTCGGCTGGAACAGCCTCGTGCCCGAGGCGCGGCGCTTCGATCCCTTTCCCTTCGGCTTCCTGACGCTCGTGGTGTCGCTGGAGGCGATCATCCTCTCGGTGTTCGTGCTGCTGAGCCAGAACCGCCAGGTGGAGCGCGACCGGGTGCGGAACGACGTCGAGTACGACGTGAACCTCAAGGCCGAGATGCAGATCGCGCACCTCCACGAGAAGTTCGACGAGAACTACGCCGAGATGCACAAGCGCCTGGAGCGCATCGAGCAGCGGCTCGGCACGCGCGGCCCGGCCAGCGCCGCGACGCGCTGAGCGACCCACTCCATCGGGGCGGCCGGGCTGGTGTAAGCTCACGCCCAGCGCGCCGCGGCGCGCAGCCTCTCACTAATCGCCACTCGCAACGGACGGGACCATGAGCATCAAGGGCAAGGCGTACATCGCCGGCATTTACGAACACCCGACGCGCAAGGCCGAGGGCATCCCCATCGCGCAGCTCCACGCCGAAGTAGCCAAGGGCGCGCTCGAGGACGCTGGGCTCGGTCTGCGCGACGTCGACGCTTACTTCTGCGCGGGCGACGCGCCCGGCCTGGGCGGACTGTCCATGGCCGACTATCTCGGCCTCGACGTGCGCCACAGCGACACCACCGAGACCGGCGGCTCGTCCTACCTGCTGCACGTGAACCACGCGGCGCAGGCCATCGCCACGGGCAAGTGCAAGGTGGCGCTGATTACCCTCGCCGGCAAGCCGCGCACCGGCGGTGCGCCGCCGGGACGGCCGCCGATGGCCGTGCAGCCCCCGGACCTGCCCTTCGAGTCGCCGTTCAAGCCGACGGTGCTGAACATCTACGCGATGGTCGCGCGCCGCCACATGCACGACCACGGCACGACCGCCGAGCAGCTCGCCTGGATCAAGGTCGCGGCCTCGCACCACGCGCAGCACAACCCGCACGCGATGCTGCGCGACGTGGTGACGGTGGAGGACGTGGTCAACTCACCGATCGTGGCCGATCCGCTGCATCGCCTCGACTGCTGCGTGGTGTCGGACGGCGGCGGCGCGATCGTGGTGGTGGCGCCGGAGATCGCCGCCCAGCTGAAGCGGCCCAAGGTGCGCGTCATCGGCGCGGGCGAGGCCATCAAGCACATGCGCGGCGGCAAGGTCGATCTCAGCCACTCGGCCGGCCAGTGGTCGGCGGCCAAGGCCTTCGAGGAAGCCGGCGTCAAGCCCGGCGACATCAAGTACGCCTCGCTCTACGACAGCTTCACCATCACCGTGCTCATGCAGATCGAAGACATCGGCTTCTGCGCGCGCGGCCAGGGCGGACGCTTCGTCGCCGACGGCGGACTGATTTCGGGCGTCGGCAAGCTCCCCTTCAACACCGACGGCGGCGGCCTGTGCAACAACCACCCGGGCAACCGCGGCGGCATGACCAAGGTGCTGGAAGCGGTGCGCCAGCTGCGCGGCGAAGCGCACCCTGCGGTGCAAGTGAAGAACTGCGATCTCGCGCTCGCCCACGGCACCGGCGGTTACCTCGGCACGCGCCACGGCAGTGGCACCCTGATTCTCGAGAGGGCCTGAGCGATGAACGACAAGACCAAGGACGCCTTCAGCGCGGATACCGCGCTCGAAGCCTACTGGAGCGCGGCCGCGGAAGGCCGCCTGCTGCTGAAGAAGTGCGAGGACTGCGGTGAAGTGCACTACTACCCGCGGCCGCTCTGCCCCTTCTGCATGAGCGCCAACACCACCTGGCTCGAAGCCAGCGGAGACGGCGAGATCTATTCCTGGTCGGTCGAGCGGCGCGGCGCCCCGCCCTACGCCATCGCCTTCGTCGCCCTGCCGGAAGGTCCGACCCTGCTGACCAACATCGTCGACTGCGACCTGGACGCGCTCAGCGTGGGGCAGAAGGTGAAGCTCGCCTTCGAGACCCGCGAAGAGCGGCCGGTGCCGGTGTTCCGGCTGGCCTGAGCCGGGCGCGACTGTCGTCCACAGGGAAAGACCCCGCACGGGGTCTTTCCCGCGACGCTTCAGGCCGCCGCGGCCTCCTCCGGCACCAAGAGCCGGTTCATGTCGACGAACGGCCCCGCGCTCAAGGTCTCGCGCAGGGTGCGCCAGGCCTCGGGATCGTTCACCGCCAGGTCGTATAGCGCGCGCGGCGCTTCGACCGCCTCCACCGGCGTTTCGCTCGCGCCGACGTACCACAGGAAGCGGAGCGTCCCTTCATCTCCGAGACCCTCGAAACGCAGTTCCGCGTCGTCGGCCAGCGGCATCTGTTCGAGCGCGCGGAAGAGCAGCACCTTGACGTACTCGACCGCCACATCGTCCAAGCCGGCGGCTTCGATCAAGAGCTTCTCCCGCAGCGCGCTCCAGCCGAACACCACGCGGACCTGGAGATCCGCGCCGGTCGCCTGCGCGGCCGCCGGCGCGCCGTCCCCGTAGCTTTCGTCGAATATGACGCGCGCCGCGGTCTCGAACGCCGACCAGTGCGCCAGGTCGGATACGGACTTGGCGAGGATCCACTGATTGCGCCGGATATCGAGATACGTGAGATGCGGCTCGGGACGCAGCGCCGCGCCGCATTGCTCGCAGGCAAAGCGCTGGTAGCTGCGATCGATGATGGCGTCGCGCAGGTCAGCGCGGCGCGACGCGTTCAGCGTGAACGCAACGTCCACCTGCTGCGCGTGCTGGCATGACGGGCAGGCGATTTCCTGAGTCTCGAACAGTGACATGGTGGCTACTCAAAATTTAGGGAACGTGCCGATGCGCGACATCACTCGGGCCTCAAGTCCGCTTGGGGGCCTTCTTGCCCTCCTCGCTCTTGAGCCACTTGGCGACCTCGTGCGTTTCCGACAGCTTGCCGATGTGGTGGGCCGCATAGGCCTCGGCAAACCACTCGCCCGGCGCCCGAAACTGGTAATCGACCACGATATCGCCGCGCGCCGACAGGTCGTAGCTCCACCAATCGTCCTTGTACGCCTCCTGGTAGACGCGCCCCTTGATCGCGTATTTCTTCGCGGCCGAGCTGCCCTTGTCCCACAGGCCATTCTCGCCGCCCGACATGACCACGTTCTTCACCCAATCGTTGACTTCGTGCTTGGCGAGCGCCTTGAAGTCCGGCTTGGTCTTGGTGTCGGTGAAATCGGTCGATCCGCCGCCGACATTGCCGTAGGTAGCGGTCGGCGATTCGCCGCGCAGCGCGATGCGCGCGCAGACCTCCCGATAGGCAAGCCCCTTGGGGCCCTCCTTGTCGCATGCCTGGGTGACCTTCTTCCATTCATCGGTGAAGTCGCGCGCCGCATCGTCGACCGTCAATTGTTCATCGCCTTTGGGTGCGACGACCTTGCGGCACTCCACGGCCGCCACTACGGCCGGGTGTCGCACGAACTCGGCCTCGGTCTTGGGCAGCGAGTCAGCGACCGCCTGCGCCATCATCCAGTCCGATGAGAGTTTCGGATCCTTATCGGGGCTCACCGCCTTGGTGCCCGGCGCGGGCTTGCGGTTGCGCGCCACGCTCTGCAGGTAATTGAACAGGAAGGAACGCGGGTACTGGGGAAACGCCGCGAAGAAACCCTTGGCCTCCGCCCCGGCCGTAAGGGCCTCGATCTCGTTGCTCTTCTTCCAGCCGCCATAGGCCGTAGCAGTCCCGTTCTTGTCCATGAAGCCCGTCTTGTCGTCGACCGCATGCGCGACCTCGTGATAGGCGAAGTCCTGGAACTCGTTCACCAACCAATCGCCCTTACCGGTGTAATGCGGATTGCCGATGGTGTGTTTCAGATTATTGAACATGCCGCGCGGACCGCTGGTCTGCTTGAGGTTCAGCACCACGGTCTTGTCCTTGCTCTGAAACCAACTGGCGTCGTCCTCGCGCGTCCTGCGCAGCGCCAGGAAGCTCGGGTTGTCCACCACATGCCCGGCAGGCAGATCCTTCAGAAGCTTGTACAGCTTCGGCAGGATCTTCGACGAGTAGACCGGCTCGGTGACCTTCTTGTTGCACTTTGGACACTTGGCGCCCGCGTCCAGGTCGGAGGGGCCGCAATCGCAACGATTATCGCGATCGAGCTGGATACCGAAGCGCGCCTGCAGCGCGCCCATCGCGAGACGCTTGTCCGCAGCGCTGCTGGCCGTCCCGCCCATATTGTCCATGGCGAGATCCATCTGCTTGCGCAGCTCCGCCACGCTCGCTTCACAGTCGTTCTTGGCCTGCAGCTGATCGCGATACCGATACTCCGAGCCTGCCTTGATGTACCGCGCGATGGCGTCCTCGAAGGTGGCGATCTGCTGCGCGATCGCCGTCGGTGGCGGATCTCCGAAATCCTTTTGCTTGATACTCGATTGTATGGCCTTGCGCGCCTGTTCGAGCTTCTTCCAGCCCTCCTTCGTCTCGGCGAGCATCTCCGCCAGCGCCACTTCGACAGCTTTGGTTGCCTCGCCGATGCGCGTGAAGGCGAGCACGGAATCGCCGTCCCGCGCGAGGCTCTCGGCCACGTTGCGAATCATGCGCGCGTCGTCGGCAAGTTTCTGCTTCTCCTTCGGCAGCTGGACCGCGTCGAGCTCCTTGAACACCGTTCCAGCCATGCCCTTGGTGTTGTACTTGACGAATTCCTCCCACTTGGTCACCGCGGTCTTCACGCCGCCGATGCCGAGCTTGAGCGCATCGATGGCCGCGGTCGCCGCCTTCTCGTCGAGGTCCTTGGCGGTACGCAGGCGCGCGGCTTCCTCGTCGGCATACTTCAGACGTTCCAGCGCGCGTTCGACGCCGCGCGTCTCGGCGTCCACGGACAACTGCTTCTTGACCTCGGCCGCGAGGTCGTCGACGGCCTTGCGGAACACCGTCGGGTCGTACCCCCCGCTCGGCACCGACGATGGATCGCTCACCGTGTTCAGGGAATCGGATGTCCCGGACTGGCTGCCGCTGACTCGCAACCCGCGCGTGGAACTCAACACCAGACCTACCGCGGACGAGCGCCTGCGAGTCTGCACATTGTTATTGTCGGAACCGGTGGCCATAGAGGTAACTGAAACTGTCCTGGGTCGATGTTGTTTGAAGCTGCGGCCGGCGGCTGCGCTTGCGGCAGCACATCACGGCGATCACAGGTAATGCGGAGAGGGCAGGACTTGACCCCACCAGGGGCCTTGGCCCTTGCCTGATATCAAGACCGGTAAAGTCGATGGCTCTGGCATCTCTCCGAGCGGCCGCAGTCTAGCAAAGGCCGGGTTCGGTAGTCGCCGGGCTCCGCGACGGATCGCGTGCGACCGACCCGGGTTTCGACGAGCGCTGGTTCATCCTGGGTGGGTTCGATGAAGGGCGAGAGCCACAGGCGCTCGGCGCCGACAGCGCCTGCCAATCCGCAGCGGGCTGCGTCGCTGCGAGGTGAGAGGACAGTTTCGCTGGTCGGGGCATCGTGGCGCCGCCGAGGTCGGTCTCGCCTTGGCTTGCGCTCGGCAGGGGTCTCTATGTCGTCCGCACCGAGCCTGACACCAAGGCGATGGCGGAGTGGCGCCCGCGCTATCGATATTGCTCCTGCCCCGTGCCACGCGCGCCCGCTATCGGCATGACCGCCAGGCGTGCGCCGATCTCGTCGAAATCGCTGCTGTCGAGCAGCAAACTGGCGCTCGCGAGATTCTCGTCCAGACGCACGAGGGACCTCGTGCCTGGTATCGGGACGACGCTCGGGTGCTGAGCAAGCAACCAGGCGAGCGCGACCTGCGCCGGCGTGGCGCCGTGCCGGGACGCAACCGCCACGAGCAGCTGCACGAGCCCCTGGTTGGCGTGCATGGCTTCATCCGTGAAACGCGGGAAGCGGTTGCGCACGTCGCCGTCCGCGAAGGTCTGGCCTGGGGTCAGGCGCCCGGTCAGGAAGCCTTGCCCCAGTGGACTCCAGGGCACGAACCCCACCCCGAGCTCGATGCAAGTCGGCAGCACCGCGAGTTCCGGCTCGCGCGCCCATAGCGAGTATTCGCTTTGCATCGCGGTCACCGGATGGACCGCATGGGCGCGCCGCAGGGTCTCGGCCGAGGCCTCCGACAGCCCGAAGTACCGAACCTTGCCCGCGGCCACCAGGTCGCCCACGGTACCGGCGACGTCCTCGATGGGCACCGCAGGGTCGACCCGATGCTGGTAGAGAAGGTCGATGTAGTCGGTGCGCAGCCGTCCGAGCGACGCGTCGACCACCGAGCGTATGTGCGCCGGTCTGCTGTTGAAGCCCGCCAGGCGCTCGCCGGTCTGTTGATCGACATCGATGCCGAACTTGGTGGCGATGAACACGCGATCGCGCATCGCCGCGAACGCTTCGCCGAGCAGCGCCTCGTTGTGCCACGGGCCGTACACCTCGGCGGTATCGAAGAAGGTGACACCCCGCTCCACCGCCGCGTGCAGGAGCGCGATCATTTCGCGCCGCTCTCCCGCGGGGCCGTAATTGGCGCTCATGCCCATGCAGCCCAGTCCGAGTGCCGAGACCTGCGGGCCACTCGGGCCCAATCGCCTTGATTTCATCGCGCCTCCTCCTGGTGAATCGTGCCGAGCAGTCTGCCGAGCGCGGCATTGAGCCACGGTAGCCATGCCTTGACCTCCGCACTAGTCTTGAGGAATCGCATGCACTCATGAACGGGGTTCATCAATGAAGCGTCCTCTGACCGCCGACCTGCTTGCCTTCATCGCCGTGGCCCGGGAGAAGAGCTTCACACGCGCCGCCGCGCAGCTGGGTGTCTCGCAGTCGGCGCTGAGCCACACGGTGCGCGCACTGGAAGAGCGGCTCGAACTGCGCCTGCTGACGCGCACCACGCGCAGCGTCGCACCCACCGCGGCGGGGGAACGGCTGCTGCAGACGGTGGCGCCGCTGCTGGAGGAGATCGATGCGCAGCTCGAACGGCTGCGCGACGGCCACGCGCGTACGGCCGGCACGGTGCGCATCACCACCGGCGAGCACGTCGCCGACAGCGTGCTCATTCCTCGGCTGTCCGCCCTGCAACGAGAGTGCCCCGACATCAGGGTGGAACTGGTGGTCGACTATGGTCTCACCGACATCGTCGCCGAACGTTTCGACGCCGGGGTGCGCGTAGGCGACCAGGTCGAGCGCGACATGATCGCGGTGCGCATCGGGCCGGACCTGCGCATGGCGGTGGTGGGCGCACCGGCCTATTTCGCCGCGCACCCTCGTCCACGCCACCCGCGGGATCTCGCGGCGCATCGCTGTATAGCGCTGCGCTCACCGTCCCACGGCGGCATCTACCCGTGGGAATTCGAGAAGCGCGGCCGCACGGTCAAGATGAACATCAGCGGTGGGTGGGTCGTGAACACCTTGGCGCTGCGCGTGAGCGCGGCGCTGCAGGGTTGCGGCCTGGCCTACGTGCCCGAAGAACACGTGGCCGCCTACCTCGTCGACGGACGACTGGAACGCGTACTGGAAGACTGGTGTCCGCCATTCCCGGGCTATCACCTCTACTACCCCAGCCGCAGATTCCAATCACCGGCCTTCGTGCGCGTGGTGGAGGCGCTCAAGTGGCGTGAGGAGATCCCGAGGGGAAGGGGTGCGAATGCGACGGCACGAGCGAAGTAGTGGCGGACAAAGAAGGATTCGAACCCTCGCGGGAATTGCATTCCCGCCAGTCGGCAAGACGGTCCAGTCCCTCTATAGCACGCGAACTTGCGTTGACTCTCTGTCGGAATGCGGGCTTGTATCGCTGTCATCGTGCATCGCCTGCCCTGCAGCCGGTGTCATGTTCGGCGCCGGGACCTGACCGGGGCGTGTCGACGCAACGACAGACAAGCGCGCCAGGGCGAACCAATGGACCCGATTTCTGAAAAGTGGATAGGCGACGATTACGCAACAACTCGAGGAGCCGTGTTCCTGGAGCGTAAGGCTATCGACACCGGGATTTGCGGGAGCGGGCGCTACGTGAGTACCAGTTCGGCCTCTTGCACTTCCTGTGCTCAGGTAAACTCGCGGAGGTAATTGTGGGCTCCGCCCATCTTCGGAATTTGCACAGGATCGGACGCGCTTCGAGGTTCGTGCTTATTCGAATATTTCAGCTTCATGAAATTCGACTCCAGCGCTCCCTTTTCAGATCCTGCGAGGGATGCCTTGAGTAAGCTTTGCAAGACATCGCTTGCAGGTGCTGACGCGCCGGACAAGGGATTGAGTGAAGCTGGCCTTTGTATCGCTGACGCATTGGCATGTTTCATACGTTTCGGCAGGACGCGCGTGGAGCGCTTTACCGATAGCTCATCCGAAAAGGGGAGGGAAATGGATGTTGCCCAGCCTGAGCCATGGGGCCTTCTTTGCCCTTCTCGTTTCTGGATCGGCCGTCGCCCTGCCTGTCTACCAGATTCAGACAATAGGCCTTACGGACGCAGAGCACACCAGCGTCACCACCGGCGAGCGGGTTAGTCAGTCCCAGTCTCTCAACAATGCCGGGCAGGTCGCGGGATTGGCCTATCGCTACGATGGCGTCACCGGACGCGCCCAGGGGCAGAGTGTGTGGCTTTACGACGGCGCCACTACGACCAACATCGGCCTGGCTGATGCCGAGCACACCAGTGTCACCACCGGAGAGCGGCATAGCAGTTTGAGTGCCCTCAACAACGCCGGGCAGGTCGCGGGCAGTGCCTTTCGCTACGATGGCGTCACCGGCAAGTTCCTGGGATACAGTGCGTGGCTCTACGACAAGGCTTCGACCACGGCCATCGGCCTTATCGATGCCGAGCACACCAGCGTCGCAACCGGCGAGCGGGGTAGCATCTCGCAATTTCTCAACAATGCCGGCCAGGTCGCGGGCTTGGCCTATCGCTACGACGGCGTCACCGGAAATCCCACGGGCCAGAGCGCGTGGGTATCCGACGGCGCCACCACCACCAACGTCGGGCTGACCGATGCGGAGCACACCAGCATCATCGACGGCTGGCGGTACAGCTATGCGGGAGCCCTCAACAACGCCGGCCAGGTCGCGGGAGGTGCCTATCGCTACGATGGCATCACCGGCCGATTCACGGGTTTCAGTGCGTGGCTCTACGACGGCGCCACCACTACCAACATCGGGCTGACCGATTCCGAGCACACCAGCGTCACCACCGGCGAGCGCGGGAGCTCTGCGCACGACCTCAATGACGCCGGCCAGGTCGCGGGCGCTGCCTCCCGCTACGATGGTGTCACCGGGAGTTTCCTGGGCTACAGTGCGTGGCTCTACGACGGTGGCACGTCCACCATCATCGGCCTGACCGATGCAGAGCACACCAGCGTCGTCACCGGCGAGCGGGTTAGCGTCTCTCAATTCATCAACGATGTCGGCCAGGTCGTGGGTGTTTCCAATCGCTACGATGGCGTCACCGGCGATTTCCTGGGTGCCAGCGCATGGCTCTACGATGGCGCCAACACCAACAACATCGGGCTGACTGACGCCAAACACACCAGCGTCATCACCGGCGAGCAGGTGAGCTTTGCACAAGCCCTCAACAACGCCGGCCAGGTTGCGGGCCATGCCCGACGCTACGATGGCGTCACTGACGATGTCCAAGGCCTAAGTGTGTGGCTCTACGACGGTGCAATTACCACCGACATCGGCCTGTCCGATATCGCGCACACCAGCGTTACATCCGGTGCGCGCGTTAGCCAATTGCATGCGCTCAACAACTCCGGCCAGGTGACTGGCTATGCCAGTCGTTTCGATGGCGTCACCGGCGATTTCCTGGGCAACAGCGCTTGGCTCTACGATGGCGCGACCACATACGCGTTCGATCTCGATTACGGCTCGAGTGATGGGCGTGGAAACTCGTACTTTAGCTGGCTCAGCGACGACGAAGCGTTTGGCGTCGGCATCTACGAACGCTTCGATACGCTGAATAATCTCCTGGGCGTTCGGGCATTCGGCTTTGACCTCGCCGACGGGTTCTTCGATCTCGTCGATAGCGTGGCCGGGGGTTTAGCGGTGCAGGGCTGGGATTACCTGAACGCCGTATTGGGCGGCTTCACGCCTGAAGGCACATCCGCGGGCGGGCACCAGTTCCTGGCCGGCTCTGGCGCTCGGAGCGGCGAACCCGGCATCCAAGCTTTCCTGATAAGCGCAAAATTCAGTGCCGTGCCTGAGCCGGGTTCGCTGGCGCTCTTCGGTGTCGGTCTGCTGGCGGCCTTTCGCCTGCTGCAGAGACGCACCAACTCAGGGCCAATACTGGCCGAAACAAAGGATCCGCTCTGAAGCCAAACGGCCATTCAACCGCTATGGCTTCTGAGTTCACTCGACGCCGGGATACTGACCGCTTCTGGAGATTGGCATTGGGTCTCGGCAGAACGATGCGGCAGACGGCGCGGTCTCGAAGCGCGACAGGGAAGTGACTGAAGCGAGATTCGATTGCATACGTGTATGCGGCCCGCCCGTGTCGGTCGATTACACAGCAGAGCGATACGCGTGTGCCCGTCTACGACCTGGCGCACCTGATCCTGGGCCCAGATTGACTTGTCTGGCGGGCCGCGCCAGATGATGATGGGCACTACGTCTACGCTATAGCACTCTAGGGTCAGAACCCAAAAAAGTTAAGGTTAGAATCGGCTACTGATTCTTTGCGGTCAAGGAGCAGGGAAGATGCGACGGAACTTGTTCTGGCTGACTGACGATCGGTACCACCAAATTGAGCCGCTGCTACCGACCGACGTGCGCGGCATGGATCGGGTGGATGCCCGGCGGTCATCAGCGGGCCTCCTGCACGTGCTGAAGAGCGGCTGCCATGATCGACTGTCCGCCGGGGTACGGCCCCCCACACGACGATCCACAATCGCTTCGTGCGGTGGGCCCGGCGCGGCGTGTGCGAGAAGCTGGCGGCGATCGTCTCGATAGCGGGCAAGATAGTCTGCACATCGCAGACGCTGAACGAGTGGGTGAAGAAGGCGGCGCGTGACAGCGGGCACAAGCCTGGCCTGACCGGCGACACGGCAGCTAAGCTCAAGCCGAGCGGGAGAACCGGGAGCTTCGACAGGCCAATGAGATCCTGCTCAAGGCGAGCGCGTATTTTGCCCAGGCGGAGCTCGACCGCCGACACATGCCATGATCGCTTTCATCGACAATCACCGCGGGGCGTATGCGGTCGAGCCGATCTGCCGGGTGCTGCCGATCGCCCCATCGACCTACCATGGGCATGTCGCCAAGCGTGCCGATCCGACCACGTTGACGGCGCGGGCGCGGCGGGATGATGCCCTGATGCCAGAGGTTCAGCGAGTGTTCGAGGAGAACTTCGGCGTCTCTGGCGTTCGCAAGATCGGGCGGCAGCTGAAGCGTGAGGGGCACGACGTCGCGCGCTGCACCATGGCGCGGCTGATGCAAGCCATTGGTTTGCAGGGCGTGATCCGCGGCAAGCCGGTCAGAACCACGATCAGCGACAAGGCGACGTCGTGCCCTTGGACCACGTCAATCGGCAGTCCAAGGCCGCGCGCCCCAATGCGCCGTGTCTCTCCGACTTCACCTATGTCGCGATCGGGGCAGGCTTCGTCTACGTCGCCTTCGTCTTCATGCATACGCTCCGGGGCTCGTTGGCTGGCGCGCGTCACGAACGGCGCATGCCGGCTTCGTGCTCGACGCGCTGGAGCAGGCTCTGCATGACCGGCGACTCCTCCATCGCGGCGGACTCGTGCATCACAGCGACCGAGGCTGCCCAATATGTCTCGATAAAATACAGCGAGCGTCCGACCGAAGCCGGTGTCGAGCCGTCGGTGGGCAGCGTGGGCGACAGCTACGACAATGCTCTGGCCGAGACTATCAACGGTCTCTACAAGGCCGAGGTCATCCATCGGCGGGGCCTGTGGCGGTCGTTCGAAGCCGTCGAGTTTTGCGACCTTGCAATGGGTCGATTGGTTCAACAAGCGCCGGCTGCTGGAGCCGATCGGCAACATCCGGCCGGCCGGCCGAGGCCGCGGAGCACTACCCCGCCACAACGGACCAACAAGCGATGGCGGCGTGACTCAATATCATCCGGCATGTAGTTTGCAACGGCGTACCATCGACAATCCGCTTCGCGAGGGGGACCCCATGAAAGTCAAAATGGTCAATTGCTTGGCGGCCATGGCCTTTTCCGCCACGGCGCTGCTCCAGGTTCATCCTGCGGCCGCGCAGGGTGCGATCGACAACAGCGCGCTGAGCTCCCCCACATTCCGCGAGCACAAGCGCACTTTTGGCCTGGTCTACACCCTGCCGAGTGAGGTGAATGACCTGCTCGGCATCACCATCGGCGGGCCGCTGCGGGAAAAGCTGCTCAATGCCAAGCTCATCGACGAAGCGCTCCGCTTCAATATTCCGCACGTCACCGTTCTGCACATCCACAACCCCGACCCGACGACGCCCGAGAAGATGCTGAAGGCGATGCCCAAGCTGCCGCCGGTGCTGAACGTGACGCTGAAAAACTTTTATACAACCGAAGCCGCCAAGGGCGCCGGCCATCCCTGGTGGCTAGATCTCGGCATCGTGAAGGAGGGCCCGAGCTTCGAGGCCATGATGGCGTTCGTCACCATCGCCACTGCGGCGCTAACGCCGCTGCGCGACGGCCCCCTGCCGCGCGTTACCGGGCCGGTCTATGCGGTCATGGGCGATGCCGCCAAGGAGCTGGTGCAGACTGTCGGCGTCAGCGGCCTCAACACCGTGAAGAACGGCAAAGAACTGCGCCCGCACAACCCGCACAACACGCTTGTCTATTCCATGGCCAAGTTCACGCCGGAAATCCAGGCGGCCTTCGACCAGACGGCGGTGGAATTCAACCAGATCCTGCCGAACGGCATCCCGACGTCGTTCAAGACGGTGTCGATCGTCGAACTGGGCTTTGCCGGCAACGTCCTGCGCGAAATCTACCGCATCAGCCTGGAGGATGGATCGGTTCTCAATGTTGCCACCGGCGCGAAGATGACGAAGTAGGCCCCGGCGATCGCGGCGCCGACGCCCTGACGCAGAAGCGCCCGGCCTTTGGGCCGGGCGTGTCGGAGTCCGCAGCCGAGCAAAGCGCGCGATCGAGGCAACCCAGAGAGAACAAATCCGAGGGTCCGTAAGCTGGTGGTAGCTACGACGTCAAGCATCAAGCGTCAAATGCACGGTAATGAACTTGAACGGCGCAGGTTTTCTGCGCAGCAGCGCCACGTCGTCCGACTGGAACGACCCGAACCGCTTCTTCCAGGTGTAGATCGATTGCTCGCTCACCCCGTGCCGCTTGGCCACCACCGGCACCGAGTCCCGATCCGTCTCCCGCGGGATCGAAACGATCTGCTTTTCCGTGAACCTCGACTTCTTCATCGTGCCTCCTCGCGGAGGCCAGTCTCTCACCTAATCGACGGCCCGAAAACCCGGGGGCAGGTCACCCCGCCGATCTGCCGATTTGCAGATCTCTGAGCGGCTGAGACCTTGGCAGACCCAAGACTTGCGTGAGGCCCAAGGATTGCAACTTCATCCCCGGCGACATTTGTCCTGAATGGCATGCAGCACCATTGACCAAATCGGCTCAGACTGCTCCGGGTCGAGAAGTTCGCCTTCAGGGAGCCCCTTGCTGTCTGCGAAGGGCGTTGCAATAGGCACGAGCGTGCGGCCCGACTCGCATCGAAGTTCTTCGACCGCTCGAACGAGCGAGCCGCTGGAGCGCGAGAGGGCGGCCGCGACTGTGCCTGTATCGGTCGCCAGGTGTTCTGCCAGAAGCGAGTTGCGGAATGCGGTGATGCCCTCCGATACCGCCGTCGCGTCAGCTGCGCTTGAACGTGCTTCGATGGCGAGGTCGCATTCCGTATCAAAACCCATTGAGCGATTGTTAAGGTTTGCAGATCCGATCCGCAGCAACCGGTCGTCAATCACGAGCACCTTGGCATGGACGTAAATGGGTGCGCCGTTTGCCGTCACAGGGCGGTAAATCCGAAAGCGGCCGTGCCGGTCGGCTTCTCGAAGGTATGCTAGGAGTCGTTCGCGAGCGGCGCCCATGGCCTTCTCTTCCACCCACCCGCGGGCCCGTTGCGAATTGATGACTACGATTTCCGGCCCATCCGGGTCGCGCAGGCGCGCCGCGAGCGCCTCGCCGATGCAGCGTGCCGCGAAATACTGGCCCTCAACATAGAGCGCGTGCCGCGCTGCTGCGATCGCCGCCAGGTGCAGCGCCTCGATCTCCCGCACTCCAGCCCGACCTTTAAACTCTGGCTCGGTGCGAGCGATTCCTACAGTCACATCGCGCAGAAGAGGGGGCAGTTGCTGCGGCCAGAGATCGGTGCGCGCTGCGGGGGGTGCCTCAATCTGCTCGCCTGTGGCTCGGCGCCAGCGTTCACGGGCTAGGTCGCCCAGGGCCGCCGCCGCGGGCCCGTCCACTGCCATCGTCGCATCGTGAAAGGCGCCGTAGGCTCGCCCCGAGGGACGTACCCGCCGCGGATCCCCGTCCTCGTGGTGGCGCGTGTCCCAGCGGTCGTTTGTCATGTCAATACCGCCGCAGAATGCGAGCGCGTCGTCGATGACCACGATCTTCTGATGATGCGCGGCACCGGACGGATGGACATTATCCAGCCGGAACTGGAAGCGCCTGCTTGTCATCCAGTTGAGCAGGTGGAGGGGCGTCACGCCGCGCACAAGCGTTCCGATGATGCCCAGGTTCCATTGCAATACCCGCACACAGAGTTCGGGGCGACGCTCAACGAGAGCGGATAGGAAAGGGCCCAACCGGTCCGGGAAGCCGGGAAGCGGAGCGTCGGGGTCCAGCTTGATGCGGGTGTCGAACTCCCAGCCGATAAAGAAGACGGAGTGGCGCGCGCGAACCAAGGCGTCCCGAACTAGCCTGAAGTAAGGGGCCGCGTCGACTATGGGAGCGAGCCGGGCTGCGTGTTCCAGCCGCCAGCAGGTCAGGCCGGGTTGAAGCAGCGGCGCGCTGCCCGCGGGCGCAACATGCTGTGGATGATGCCCTGTTTTGGAGGTTTCTGTCATCGGCCGCCAATCTCCTGTCCATCTAGGCACCAGGATCTAGTTGCAGAATGGAACGCATGATGATGTCGGCACGTTTCATCCGGCGAGGCGAAATCTCGTCGAAGGAGGCCGACCCTGTTCGACTGGACAATACAAGCTGTCGAGCGCGGAGGGTATTTGGGCATCTCTCTTCTCATGTTGGCCGAGAACATTTTCCCCCCAATTCCTTCGGAGATCATCATGCCATTCGCAGGGTTCGTTGCGGGGCGCGGGCAACTCACCTTCATCGGCATTCTGCTTGCCGGTACCATCGGGTCGCTTGCAGGAGCGCTGTTCTGGTACTGGGTGGGCCGATGCGTCGGCCACGATCGCTTCAAGGCCTTTTGCGCCCGCCACGGGCGTTGGCTTACCCTCAGCCCGGCCGAGGTCGATCGCGCGAGTGCCTGGTTCCTACGCCGCGGCTGGGCGGTCGTTTTCATGGGGCGGCTGGTGCCGGGCGTGCGCACGCTTATCTCCGTGCCGGCTGGTGTGGCCGGTATGCCGCTCGTCCCTTTTCTCCTCGCCACGACCTTCGGAACGCTACTTTGGACGGGCTTCCTCGCCGGGACGGGTTATGTCCTCGCCGAACGCTATCTAGAAGTAGGAGGATGGATCGAGCCGGTCGGCAACGCTGTCTTCGTCCTGGCCCTCGGAGCTTATGGCTATCGGGTCGTGACATTCGGAAAGCGGAGCCGATGATACCATGAGCAGTACGCCGGGTTGACACTGGCTGCCCGGAGGGTGCCCATTTCCGGCACGTCGCGAAAGAGCGAGAATTCCACGCCTTGCTCGGATGATCGGCGTGCCGGAACAAAGGAGAGACGCAACTACCCACGCCAACGCTCCCCTTCCCATTGAGACAGTCGCCTATGCTCAAGCCCTCGTCGACCTGGGCGCTGGCCACTTTCGTGGCCACGAATCTGGCAAACCCGGCTGCTGCGCAAATACCCGCCTCCATCCAGGCGACGCAAGATTCAAAAGAGCGATGCGCCCAGGCGATCGCGCTCTTCGATCGCTACGGAGCGAGTCGAACCGAGAACAGTGACGGTCAGCGGAATCACACTCGAATCGGCGTCGAGATCGATTGCCAAAAAGGACGCTACAAGGAGGGCATAATGGCCATCGAAGACCTGCTGCGCCGGAAGAAGTTCGATGTACCAGCCTCCCCTTACTTGCCGGCGGAACGTCGGGGGTAGGCCACGTCGGCCAGAGCAAAGCCAGCGAAACGACGGCAGCCCGCATTGGCCGGCCGCATCTAGGCCAATACATCGTGCTCCGATCGCGTCGGGCCGGTTAACTGGACGAGTTTACGCATTCCGGGCTGCAGGACGATGGTCCGGTCGTCAACGACCACCGAGATCGGTTCGGCGCTGCTGGGAGCGCTGGCGATCGTGAGCGTAGTCGGCGTCAAGTCAACCGACAGCGAGTGCCTTCGGTAGCGCAGCTGGAAAGAAAGTCGTCTGAGCTCGTGGGGAAGCGCCGGGTGGAACCGCAGTTCGTCGCCACGGAGTTCCAGACCAGTGTAGCAGCGTTGGAGGAGATCGAGGGTTCCCGCCATGGCGCCAAGGTGGATACCCTCGGACGTGGTGCCGCCCTGCACGTCGTCGACGTCGCTGCGCAGCGCTTCCGTGAACAACGTCCAGGACCGCCGGCGGCATGAGCGCGCAAGTACCCAGGCATGCACGACCGCGCTCAGCGTCGAGCCGTGCGACGTTCGCCGCAGATAGTAGTCGATGGTCTTGGGGATCATTGCGCCATCAAAGTTGTAACCAAGCCGGCGGAAAATCTCGGCCAGCTCCTCGGCCGAAAACAGATAGAACAGCATGAGGACGTCGGCCTGCTTGGAGAGCTTGTAGCGGTTCGGCGATTCGCCTTCCGCCTCGAGGATCAGATCAAGGCGCATGATGTTGTCGTAGCGCCGCCGATAGGTCGCCCAATCGAACTCCTTGAGAGCCTCATAGCCTTCGAACTGACTGAGGACGCCATCACTGTGGAAAGGCAAGTAAAGCTTCCGGCTCACGTCTTCCCAGAGTGCGATCTCCTCGCTGTCGATGCGCAGGACTTCACAGAGTTCCCGGCACCGCTCATCGGGGAGAAGAGCAAACAGGTCGAGCGCGCGGGCGATGCACCACGCCGCCATCACGTTCGTATAGGCGTTGTTGTCCAATCCCGGTGCGGTGTGGTCCGGGTAGCGGTCATGGAACTCGTCCGGGCCAATGACGCTGCGGATGTCATAGCGGCCGCGGGCCTCGTTCCATCGGGCGATGCTCGCCCAGAACCGGGCGATCTCGAAGAGGAGCTCCGCCCCGTAGCTATAAAGGAATTCGGTATCGCCGGTCGCCAGATGGTATTTCCACACGTTGTAGGCGATAGCGGCACCTACGTGCCTTTGGAGGTGCGTGTCGTCCCTAATCCAGTTTCCGGACCGCGGATTGAGATACATCACATCGGTCTCTTCCCGTCCGTTGCTTGCGCTCTGCCATGGAAACATCGCGCCGCGAAACCCTGCCGCGTGCGCCGCTTGGCGCGCCTCCGGCAGGCGCCGGTAGCGGTACAGGAGCAGGGCCCGCGTCAGCACCGGCAGGCGCAGGCTGAGGAAAGGGAGGATGAAGAGCTCGTCCCAAAAGATGTGGCCACGATAGCCCTCGCCGTGCCACCCGCGCGCCGGAACAGCCGCGTCGAGCTCCATGGTATGCCGCGAGACGGTCTGCAAGAGGTGAAAGACATGGAGACGAGCGATCAGGTGGGCGTGGTGCAGCGGATCGGCGCCTACTTCGACGATGTCCATGTCGCAGCGACGCCAGAGATGGCGCCAAGCGAGGGCATGGCTCGCGAGAAGACCATCGAAGGTGCCGGCGCGAGTAACCATGGTCCGGGCCTCGGTCCGGCTGTCTGCGATCGCACGATCGCGCGAGGTGTAGAGGGCGACGATCTTCTCCAGATCGACCCGATCGCCCGAGACAACGTCAAAGCCGATCTCCTGCCCGACGTAATCCGACTCGATTAGCGCCTTGCGGTCGGCAGGATAAGGCTTTCCGTTGATGGCAACCTGGACCCGGGCAACCTGTGCGATGCGCAGTTGCGACTGCGTCGTCTCGGCCTCGAGAAGAATGGTCTCGGGGTCGGGCACGGCTGTCTCGCGGATGACCAGATGCCTGCCATTGTACGCCCGGTAGCGCAGCACGCCCGCATTCTCGACGCCGCCATCCAGGAGGGTGCGGATGGTGAGCCGTCCCGACCAGTTCTCCGCCCGGAGCGTGACGTGCTGGCCGGCGACGTGCCTTTCCTGCTGGTGGACAAACCGTCGCTCGACAATGCTCGTTTCCCGGCCTCGCGGATCGCGGACGCGGACGGTTCGCTCGTACAGGCCACGGTGCAAGTCGAGCGTCTGCCGATAACTCAGCACCTCGGTTCGTCGCAGATCGAGCCAGTCGCCGTCATCAATACGGATCGCCAAGGGTAGCCAGTTCGGCAGGTTGACCAAATCCTCGTGTTCGATCAGGCGGCCGTCGATCTCTGTCGAGAGGCGATTGTAGCCGCTGGCGAGATAGGTGCCGGGATAGTGGATGCCGTCGGCGCGCGCTTCGGCCGCCGCCCCTCTGGTGACGAAATAGCCATTGCCCAGCGCGAAGAGCGTCTCGCGCCGTCCTTCGACGGCTGGGTCGAACTTGTCATATGCGAGTACCCACGGATCGGCGTGAGCTACGGCACCGGCATGCCGCCTCTCCATTCCCGGCGAGCGAATGAAGGGGTCGAGCCGATGCACGTCCGGCCCGGGCTTCATAGGAACCGCACTCGGTGGTGGCGTGTCCTCTGTGCGGAGCTCGAGCGCCGCGAGGTCAGGCACGACGACATCGGCACCTTGCGCCCGAAGCGCCTCGGCGTTGTCGCCACGGTCGACGCCAACGACCAGGCCAAAGCCGCCGGCGCGCGCGGCCGCGACGCCAGCGGTGGCGTCTTCTATCACGACAGTCCGCGCCGGGGACGTCCCCAGCCGCCTTGCCGCTTCAAGAAACGTATCGGGTGCGGGCTTACCGCGGAGTGACAGCGCTGCCTGATCGGTCCCGTCCACCGTTGCATCGAACAGCGACGCCAGCCCGGCCGCGCGGACGATCTCGGCGCAGTTCCGGCTTGCCGTTACCAGGCCGATCTTGCAGCCAAGCGCGCGCAAGCGGCGGATCAGCGCGACCGTGGAAGGATAGACGTCCACGCCATGGGTGCGGACGCGATCTAGGAAAAGCTGGTTCTTGCGCGCGCCGAGCCCATGCACTGTGTCCCGCTCCGGCCCGTCCGCCGGATCGCCCTCGGGCACTGCCACGCCGCGCGCGGCGAGGAAGGTCCGGATCGCCTCAAGGCGCGGCCGTCCGTCGACATAAGTGCGGTAGTCCGCAGGCGTGAAAGACGCGAATGGGACATTGTCCTCCTGGGCCCGCCTTTGAAGGAAGACGTTGAACACCTCGGTCCACGCGGCAGCGTGGACGCGGGCTGTATCGGTCACAACGCCATCGAGATCGAACACCACGGTTACGAACTGCCCCGGTATCAGAACAACGCGACTAGAATCGTCCAGAGGTACCGTTGTGCTCATCGCACCGCTCCTGGCAGATACCTACAGCTCCGGCAAACGCCGCTCATCGCCACTTCCGGCAGCCGCCATCAATCCGACTATGCAACCACCGGCCAAGCCTTTCCGTTCCATGACGGTGTCACCTCGGCC
The DNA here is from genome assembly GCA_019747795.1 of Gammaproteobacteria bacterium. GTDB lineage: Bacteria > Pseudomonadota > Gammaproteobacteria > JADJYF01. The sequence continues at coordinate 37,302 of JAIEQK010000007.1, forward strand.
TACTGTTCAGAGTCCGATGAAGACCATACCTGGCGATATGCAATCGGTAGAAAGACGCCTATAATTCAAGGATGATGTCCAACATGAATGCATGGGAAGTGCTGTCCCATGCGGCCAATATCGCGGTAGCGTATTTGCTCGCGCTCCCGATCGGATGGAATCGGGAGCGTGAGGAACGCAGCGCCGGCATCCGGACTTTCCCGCTTGTCGCAATGACAGCCTGCGGGTTCGTGCTGGTCGCAATCGGCGTACTTGGCAAAGATTCGCCGGGTCAGGCGCGCATCCTGGAAGGTTTGATCGTGGGCGTCGGCTTCATCGGCGGCGGCGCAATTCTGAAGCACGGGACGCAAGCCTTGGGCACGGCGACGGCGGCAAGCCTGTGGGCGACTGGTGCGATGGGGGCGGCGGTCGGCTATGGCCTTTACGATATCGCTGCCATCTTGAGTGCCAGCGTGTTCGTGACCTTTCATTTTCTCGCCCCGCTCGAAAAGGCAGCCACTAAAGCAGGTCCTGAAAAGAATCCGAACGAAGCTCCCTAGGTATTTAGTCCCGGCATTTGCTGGAGCGGGTCGAGAGTCAATCGGTCTGGCTCTTTCGTCCAGGCCGGTCGGTCAGTGTCGGCGCCCACCAAGCAACCGGCCGATCCGCGGCAGGAACACGGGCGCGGCGAGGAGGACGAGGACGCCGATCGCCCAGAGAACGACGATCGTTGGCTTGATGACCACCCTGAACAAGGCGATGGCCTGTCCCAGGAGGCCGCTGACATTGAGATTGTCGACTACAGTGCCAACGTCCTTTCCTGCCCCGGCCGCAGTCGCGAGGTCCTTCCCGCCGTCGACCAGGACGCCGGCACTGCCTGCAACCCAGCCTAGGACGGGATCGACCAAGGCGTAGGCAATCCAAGCGACCAGCGTCCAGACTGCCAGACCCATGATCGCGACGATCCGGGACACCGGCTTCAGTACTCGCGGTGCGGGGCGGTCTTCCAAAGAAGTGCCCCTCCATCGGCTTGGACTTTCCTCGCTAAAGCCGCGGCGCGGCCAGCGTCCATGCCTCCGATGTCCACCCATGAACTGCCTCCTTTATGCGCTTCGCTATGGCCACCTGCTGCGCCGGCCATTGAATGTACCCCTAGCCGACACGCTGGAAGGCGCTACAGCTTCAATTCACCTTCGACCTGCCGCAGCTGCTGATCCTCGATCTGGATCGTTGTATGCGACAGGCCGAAGCCGTTCCTCAGCGCCTACCGGGCATTGAGAAGCGCCGTATTCGCTTGGCCCATGTCCGCCACGACAAGATGGCAACTCATGGCGTTGAGCCCGGACGTTATGGTCCAGACGTGAAGGTCGTGCACGGCCAGCACGCCAGGAATAGCCAGCAGCTTCCGTTCCAGCAGCGCAAGGTCGATTTCCGGCGGCGTGCCCTCCAGAAGGATGTGGATCGCCTGCTTCAACAGGATCCAGGTGCGTGGAACGATAAATAATCCGATGCCGGCGCCGATGATGGGATCGGCCAGCCTCCAGCCCGTGATAACGACGATTGCCGCGGCGACGATGACACCGAGCGAGCCGAGCATGTCACTCAGCACCTCGAAATAGGCCCCCTTCACATTGAGGCTTTCCGACGACCCCGCGGACAAGAGCTTCATGCTGGCCAAATTGACGGCAAGGCCGACCACCGCCACCACCAGCATCGGACCACCGAGAATATCCGGCGGATTCAGGAAGCGCTGGTAGGCTTCATAGAGAATGTAGATCGTCAACAGCAAAAGGACGACCGCGTTCGTCAGCGCCGACAGGATCTCCATGCGGACATAGCCGTAGGTCCTCTGCGGCGTCGCGGGCCGCTCAGAGAACCGGATGGCGATCAGCGCCAGCGCCAGACCGCCTGCATCGGTCAGCATGTGCGCCGCGTCCGCAAGCAGCGCGAGACTGCCCGTCCACAGGCCGCCGACGACCTCAACCGTCATGAAGGTCGCCGTAAGAGCTAAAGCCGCTACGAGCCTGCTCTTGTGCCGGCCCGCAGCGGTCCCGGACGGAGTGGCCGCTGCTTGCGAGTGCCCCGCGACCATCTCAATTCACCATTGAAAGGCGAACGGCGGAGCATGGCGGCCGTTGGCCCAAAGCGTGGTTACGAATATCAATCGAACAGCCGCCCGAGGAACGACCCGTGCCCGCGCCCACGGCCCCCGTGGCCGCCGCGCCCGTGACCTCCCTCGTAGTAGTCCTGGGACGGATAGGGCTGGCCCTGCGGGTTAGGTTGCGGTGGATTGGATTGGGGCTGCGCACCGCGGACCTCTTCGCTCGCACTGCGCTCGATGATCTTATCGAGTTCACCGCGATCCAGCCAGACGCCTCGACATTTTGGACAGTAGTCTATCTCAATGCCCTGTCGCTCGCTCATGACCAGATCGACCCTGCAGGCGGGACAAAGAAGGCCATGACCCTTGGCGTCAGCAGCAGTGTTTGCAGTGTCTGTCACTTCTTTTCTCCTCCGTCTCAAAGGAAGCCCATGAAGGCCGCGAGGACCCCATATGGGATCTATAGCGGCTAGAGGTTCAAGGGTATCGCGACCAAAATGTAGAGACCGAACAGATAAGCAGCCCTCAGCCCTCAACCAGACCGCCAACTCCTCTTGCAGGCGGGACGTGGTCGGACCTGGAGGCCCGTGGGGCGTCGCTGTTCTTCTCAAGTGGACGCCGTACTGACTATCTGCCTATAGAACACATTTCGTCCCGATTGGTTCCCCCTGGAATGCTGATCTGAGCGACGTCGGCCGTCACTGGCCATTGTCGCGAAAGGCGAGAAGCCTTAGAGCATTGAAGACAACGAGCAGCGTCGAGCCCTCATGCACTGCGACCGCCGGGCCGATGCCGAGACCGAGGATGGTGGCCGGCACGAGCAGCGCCACGACGCCTAGGCTGACGACCACATTCTGCAGGATCACCGACCGGGTGGTGCGGCTCAATCCAACGGCGAATGGCAGGTTGGCGAGATCGTCGGCCATCAGCGCGACGTCGGCGGTCTCCATCGCCACGTCCGATCCGGCGGCGCCCATGACGATGCCGACCGTGGCATTGGCCATCGCCGGTGCGTCGTTGACGCCGTCGCCGACCATCGCGACCTTCGCCTTGGCACGCAGCTTCTTGATCGCCTCGACCTTGTCCTCCGGCATCAGGTCGCCCCAGGCCTCGTCGAGGCCGACCTGGTGCGCTATCGCCTCGGCGACCTTCTGGTGGTCGCCGGAGATCATGATCATCCGCCGGATGCCGAGCGCGCGCAGGCGCGCCAACGCTGCCTTGGCAGCCGCGCGCGGCGTGTCCATGAGCCCGATCGCGCCGAGGTCTCCGTTGCCCTGCCGCACGACCATGGTCGTGCGGCCACCCTCGCGCAGAGAGGCGATGGCGTCCTGCATGGGCTCGGAGAGCGGCGGGATGCCGTTGACGCCGAACATCTCGGCCTTGCCGATCAGCACCCTTTCGCCATCGACATTCGCGGCGACTCCACGCCCGGTCAGGCTTTCGAGAGCGGTGGCGTGGGGGAGCGCATCTTCGCCGAGCCGCTCGCGGCCGTCTCGCGCGATGGCACGGGCGAGCGGATGGTCGCTTAAGCTCTCGACGGCGACCGCGATCCTCAGCAAGTCCTTCTCCGCGACGCCAGGCGCAGGCACGACATCGGTGATACGCGGCTTGCCGGCCGTCAGCGTGCCGGTCTTGTCGAAGGCGATTGCCGAAAGCGAGCCGAGGTTTTCGAGCGGCCCGCCGCCCTTCACCAAGACACCGCCGCGCGCCGCCCGTGCCACGCCCGACAAGACGGCGCTCGGGGTCGCGATGGCGAGCGCGCACGGGCTGGCGGCGACGAGCACGGCCATGGCGCGGTAGAAACTGTCGCGGAACGGCTCGTCGATCACCACCCAGGCGAAGAGGAGCGTAACTGCCAAAGCCAGCACGGCCGGCACGAAGATCCGCTCGAACTTCTCGGTGAAGCGCTGCGTCGGGGACTTCTGCGTCTCCGCCTCGCTGACCATCCGGACCACCTTGGCAAGCGCGCTGTCGGTGGATTTGCGGGTGACCTCGATCTCGATGGCGCCGCTGCCGTTGATGGTGCCGGCGAAGACGCGGTGGGCGGCATCGAGCTTGTCGGGATCCGCCCGGGCCGCCGCCGCGTCGGCGACGGCCTGCTTGTCGGCGGGGATGCTCTCGCCCGTCACCGGCGCCTGGTTGACGCTGCTCTCGCCCGCCACCACGAAGCCGTCCGCCGGCAGGCGCGCGTCCGGCTTGACGACGACGATGTCGCCAAGGGTGAGCTCCTCGACCGGCACCTCCTGCATGTCGCCGCGGCGCCTGACGAGCGCCGTGCGGGGCGCAAGTTCCGCCAGCGCCTCGATCGCGCGCTTCGCGCGGCCCATGGCGTAGTGCTCGAGCGCATGGCCGAGGCTGAACAGGAAGAGCAGCAGCGCGCCTTCCGCCCATGCGCCGAGCGCGGCGGCGCCGGCCGCGGCGACCAGCATAAGGGTGTCGATCTCGAACCGCTTCAGGCGCAAATTGTCGATCGCCTCGCGCAGTGTGAAGAAGCCGCCGAAGAAATAGGCGCCGAGATAGCAGGCGAGCGGCAGCCAGACCGGAACCGGCAGGAACTTATCGATCAGATAGCCGCTGGCGAGGAGCCCGCCGCAGGTGAGGGCGAAGATCAGCTCGGTGTTCGGTCCAAGGATGCCGCCCTCATGGTCGTGCCCCGCTTCTCCCGCTCCGTGTCCCTCCGCCCGATGATCGTGCCCGGCATGGTCATCGCCGCCTACGCGCGCTTCCGCGGCACCTCCAATCCGCATCTTGTCAAGTTCGCGGGTAAGCGACGCTTCCGAGGTGACCGACCGATCGAATTCGACACGCACAGCTCCAGCTGCACTGGCTTCGGCCTCCAAGACGCCCGGCAGCGCACGCAACGTTTCGGCGATCGTACGCGCCCGCCTCTCATGCGGGATATTGAGCTTCCAGACCGCGTGACCATAACGCTCTGCGATCTTTGCGCCTGCAGCAGTAACCAGTTCACGGATGCGCGGCAGCGGTAGAACCGCAGCATCATAGTGAACGCAAAGCTGAGCAGGCTCGCCGTCCCGAGCAGCGACATGAACTGTCTCAACGCCCTCGCGCCCGCGCATCTCCGATATCAGGCGCGCCACGCAGCCATCGGCCGCATCATGCACCTCCGGCAGCAGAATCGGAATGTCCAAGCGAAGCTTGTCAGTCACTCTCACCTCCCGAGGTACATCGAAACCACGTTGCAAGAGGAAGCTCCCGCGGTCGCGATGGTTCATTCGCTTCTATCTTCGCCTTATCTCGTCCTCTTGTGAGCCGCTATAGTGCCGCTTTGTCGGCACAGGCCTCAGGCAACCGCAGACATAGGCAGTGTGCGCCTAATCGGGCAGCGGCTCCAGATCGCCTGCCGTCGGGCCACAAAACAAGTAAGAATCAGCTTCAGACCTGCCCAGAACACGGGCGAAACGCTCCAACCGCGATTCGCGTGGTCCATTTCACGGGATTACCGACATGTACAAGTGCCCTGGGCCGTCTGCACGACCATTCGGAGTGACGCCGTCCTCGAAGTACGCGATAAGCTTCCGTTTGCGGTTACCGGCAGCGGTCAGGAACAGAAAGCAACTTCCTGCAGAGGTCCAGTGAACATGTCCGCAGGCTCGGGTCATACATTCGACGTCTTTTTGAATGATCGCTTCGCGGACGACGGTGCTCCCATCTGGCCAGGGATGCTTTGGCATGAGCGCTAAAAATTCGGCGGCCGCCGCTATCACCGGCCGTAAGGGCAGACTTTTACTAGCCGTTTCTCTCACTGTCGCCTTCATGGTCATCGAGGTTATGGCTGGACTACAAGCGGCGAGCCTTGTGCTTCTCGCAGACGCAGCGCACATGCTGATCTATGCATCTGGATTGGCGCTCTTAGTGAGCGCCCATCAATGCGCGGAATGCCGCGCGATGCCTGTGAAGGCTTACGGCTACGGCGCTGCAAGAATCCTTATCATGCTGACGGGTTGCGCTTTTTTTCTGCTGTTCATGGCCTACATCCTCTATGAGGCTTACGAGCGCTCGCTGAACCCGCCGGAAGTTCGCGGGGATGTCATGCTGATTATCGCGATCGGAAGTCTGCTCACTACCCTCGTTAACCTAAAGCTTCTGGCCGTAGAGTCGTCGCATCGTCATCTCGGCAAAAGGACTTGGGTCAGCGGCCTAAATGACATGCTCGGCTCGCTCGAGGTGATTGTCACTGCAATCATAATCGCATTGACGGGGTGGTCGTGGATCGATCCCATTGTCGGGGCAGCAATCGGGCTATACATCATTCCGCGAACGTGGGTTTTCGCGAATCAGGCAATTCGATATCCAAAGCAATGGCGCTCGACCTGCACGGGTCGGACACTTTAGGCGTGCATTTTCCCGACCGATGGTTGACCAAGTGCACGATCAGTGGCAGCGTTTACCGCGCACTTGCACTTCGACGGCGGAGAGGCCAGTAATCCCACGCAGAGCCTCATGGAACTTGCGCCTCATATGGGCCCGGCAGGCGGCGAGCACGACGTCGCCCCGTGTCGTCTGCGCCGAGGGCCCTCTCCGGTCCGGCGCGAAGATATAGACCGCCGCGGGTGGCGCCGGTCCGCCCCACGCGCCGCCGACCCAGCCGGCGAGAGTCGAGCGCTCCAGTTCGACGCCGCGGCGGGCGAAGATCTGCGTTGCCAAAAGAGTGGAGTGTGGTCGCAGTATTCGCCGACCAGCACCTGGGCGAGCAACGCCGGCGTCGCCAGCCCACCGGCGATCGGTCGGTCCGGCGCGGGTATTGGGACGGGTGATGCGCAGCACGCGGAGCTGGGCGGGGACCCAGTCCAGCATCTCGCTGACGTTCTCCCCAATGCTGTGCAGGAGGCCTCCACAGCACGGACAAGCGTCGTTCGCCAAGTCGATCACGACCTCTTCGCGAGGCAGATGATCGGCCAGCGGCTTGCGCCGTAGCCGCTTGTCGGCGATCTCGACGTCTACGTGCGGACCGCTCGCTTCAGCGCGCCCGATATCACCATCGAGATCTTCCAGAGCGAGGGCGAGTTGATCCGGATCGAGGCGCTCGGAACGGCGCCCGCCGTCGCGGCCATGCCGTTGGGAACCTGGAGGTGATCCTGCAGCACGAGCGCTCCTCCGTTGACACCCGCGCCGCTCGTCTTCTCCGCCTTGGCCACGGCGACCGGCACCAGCCTGGTCGGCTGCTCTGCACCAAAGCCGAACTGGATGCGCTAACGGAACACCATGCTGGTGGAGATGTCGTGGCGCCGGCAGACCGCAGCCACGCTCACCCCAGGCGCCTCCGACTCCATAACGATCGCCAGCTTCTGTTCATCGCTGAAGCTGCGTCTGTTCGACCGCCGATCCTACTGCGGCCCGGCCGTCGGCGGTCCTGTCAACTCCGTTTCGACGGTGAGGTTCTTAGCAGCGCTGCTAACACCGCTGCTTATTTTCGGGCGAGCACTGGGATGAAGCCGGGCGCGCCAGTCGATCGCAA
>JAIEQK010000073.1 GCA_019747795.1 Gammaproteobacteria bacterium
ACACGACGCGCGTCGTGCTGCTGTTCACGCCGTCCGCCGTGGCGGCGGGCGTCGAGGCGGTGCAGGGACTCGCGGCCGTCACCTATCTCGTCAAGCCGCTCAAGCGCGGCGCGTTGCTCGGCGCCCTGGACGCGCTGGTGGAGGCGCCGGCGGCCGCGCCGCTGGCGGCCATCGCGCCAACGCTGTCCCGTCACACGGCGCGCGTGCTGCTGGTCGAGGACAACCCGGACAATCGCCTGCTAATCAAGGCCTACCTGCGCCAGACCGGTTACCAGCTGGTGGAGGCCGAGGACGGCGCACAGGCAGTGGCACGTTGCCAGTCCGAGTCCTTTGACCTGGTGCTGATGGATGTGCAGATGCCGGTGATGGACGGCTACGCCGCGACGCGCGCGATCCGCGCCTTCGAGCAGGCGCAGGGCCGCCCGCGGACCCCGGTCATCGCGCTGACCGCCAACGCCGTCAAGGAGGACATGGATGCGAGCCGCGCGGCCGGCTGCGACGATCACCTGACCAAGCCCATCAAGAAGCAGACCCTGCTGGACGCGCTCGCGGCGCACCTCGTCAAACAGACCTCTGTCGCCTCGTGACGACAGAGCAACACCCCAGGCCCCGCGCGCGAGGCCCCGCGGCCCGCGGGCGCGGTCGGCGACGTGCATGCTCACCTTGAATCAAACCGCTGAAAAACAAAGAATGTGCGTCCCCGACGAGAGGACGGCTAAAGGTCCTCGTGCCTTGCATCGATACCCTGGCACATCATTTGCGTTTACCGGCATATAAACGACGCGCAGCGCACGGCAGGTACCGCCGACCGAGACGCTGCACGCACTAACGGCGTTCGAACTGGCACAACGACCGACTGGGCACTAGAGCAGCATGTTCAGAATCTTCCGGCACTACGTCCCGCGTTCCCTGGTGCTCCTGGGCCTCGCGGAAATCCTCATCCTGTTCGTCTCGATCTACCTCGGCGCGACCTTCCAACTCGGCGGCAGCGCCTTGGGCGGTGCCGAGCACCTGCCGCTGTGGAGCCAGGCGCTGGTGTTCGTCGCGGCCATCGTGCTCGGCATGACGGCGATGGGGCTCTACCACCGCGATCAGCACACGCGGCCGAGCGCGCTGATCCTGCGGCTCGGCCTGAGCTTCGTGTGCGGTTTCCTGGTGATGGGCACCATCTACCTGCTGGTGCCGGACCTGATGGTTGGCGGCGCGATCTTCGCGACCGCGCTCATCTGTTCATTCATCAGCATCGCCAGCTGTCGGCTCATCTGCGTGGCGGGCGACGACATCGATCAGCGCCAGCGCGTGCTGGTGCTCGGCGTCGGCGAACGCGCGCGGCAGATCGATGAACTGAAGCGCAGCCCCACCCAGGTCGGCGCGCTGGTGGTTGGGTTCGTCGACCTGGGTGGCGACGAACGCCGCGTGCAGAGCGATCGCATCTACAGCCTGGGACAGCGCAGCCTGCGCGCGCTGGCCGAGGACCTCGATGTGCAGGAAATCGTGGTGGCGACCGACGATCGCCGCAAGGGCCTGCCGGTCGACGACATCCTCGAATGCAAGATGTCGGGGTTGGACATCATGCAGGCCGCCGATTTCCACGAGCGTCAGCTCGGCAAGATCCAGCTCGACGCGCTGCATCCGAGCAATGTCATCTTCGCCGACGGCTTCACCCAGGCCGTGCTCCGCAGCACCGAAAAGCGCGTGCTGGACATCGTGGTAAGCGCCCTGTTCCTGCTCGCGGCGACGCCGCTGATGGCGGTGACCGCGGCGGCCATCTACCTCGAGTCGGGCGGGCCGGTGCTGTATCGCCAGGAGCGCGTCGGCCGTCGCGGCCGCGTCTTCACCCTGCTCAAGTTCCGCAGCATGCGCCAGGACGCCGAGGCCAATGGCGCGGTGTGGGCGCTGGCCAACGACATGCGCGTCACCCGTATCGGCAGCTTCATCCGCAAGACCCGCATCGATGAACTGCCGCAGCTGATCAACGTGCTGAAGGGCGACATGAGTTTCGTCGGGCCGCGTCCGGAGCGTCCGCAGTTCGTCGCCGAACTGGCGCGCGCGATCCCCTATTACGATCTGCGTCACTACGTGAAGCCTGGCATCACCGGCTGGGCGCAGATCCTCTATCCCTATGGCGCCTCGGTGGCCGATGCGCGCGAGAAGCTGCAGTACGACCTCTACTACCTCAAGAACTACAGCCTGTTCCTCGACATCAACATCCTGCTCCAGACCATCCAAGTTATACTCTGGCGCAAGGGCGCGCGCTGACGCGCGCGACCGCCCTCCCGTGATTCCGGGCGCGGGCGGCTTCGCGGGCACGACGCGAAGCGCGCGCGCCATCCTGCCTGCCTGGGGACCGGCATGACCACCATCGCGGCGCTCAGCGGCGCACTCGGAGCAGCGGCCTTCGCCGTGCTGCTGGTGCTGCTGCGTTCGCTGTCACGGCAGAACCCGGTCGGCCGTGCTCTGGTGCTGGCCTGCATGGCCTCGGCCGGTTGGCTTGGTCTGCAGGCGGTGTCCTACCGCTTCGCCGCCGATGCCGGCGCGCTGCCGGGCGTGCTGTTCGCCGCGGAACTCCTGCGCGACCTCGCCTGGCTCGCGTTCTTTGCTCGCCTGCTCGCAACGGTCAGCGACGCCGGTTTCCGCCACGGTGTGCGCCTCGGCGTGCGCGTGCTCGGGCTGGCCGCCGTGGCCGGCATGGCGCTGGCGCTCGCCGCCGCGCCGCTGGCCGCGCTGTTCGGGCTCGATGCCGAGGCGCTCGGCAAGCTGTTCTTCTGCACCGTGCTGCTGGTCGCGCTCGGCACCCTGGTGCTCATCGAACAGGTGTTCCGCAACACCGCGCGCGATTCGCGCTGGGCGCTCAAGCACCTGTGCTTTGGCGTGGGCCTGCTCTACATCTACGACTTCTATCTGTACGCCGATGCCGCGCTGTTCAACCGCATCGACCCTGTGCTGTGGTCCTCGCGCGGCGCGATCAACGCGCTGGTGACGCCGATGATCGCGATCTCGGCGGCGCGCAACCGCCGCTGGGACCTGTCCATCTTCGTCTCGCGCCACGTGGTGTTCCACGCCGTGGTGCTGATCGCGGCCGGCGCCTACCTGATGGTCATCGCCGCGGCCGGCTATTACATCCAGGCGGTCGGCGGCGAATGGGGCAGGGCACTGACCGCGGCCTTCCTGGCGGCCGCCACGCTCCTGTTCCTGGCCCTGATCTTCTCCACCCAGCTGCGCTCGCGGCTCAAGCTGTTCGTCGCCCGGCACTTCTATCGCAACAAGTACGAGTACGGCCAGGAGTGGCTGAACTTCACCCAGGCGCTGGCGCGCACCACGCTCGAACCGGACTCGCTGCACCAGACCATCCTCGGCGTGGTGTGCGACCTGGTGGACAGCCCGGGCGGCGTGCTGTGGTATCGCACCGCGTCGGGCAGCTTCGCGGTCGCCGCGACGGTCGGCATGTACGAGGGGCTGCACCAGGAACTCGATTCGACCAATCCCTTCGTGGCGGCGCTGCTCGCCGAGCCGCGGCTGTGGGACATGCAGGATGAAGCCGCCATCGAGAGCAGCGAGCTGCGCGCCGCGCCGGGGGTGCTGGTCGACATGCCGCGCCTCGCGCTCGTAGTGCCCATCGTGCACGGCGAGGAGGTCCTCGCGCTGCTCGCGATCGCCGAGGCGCGCAGCGGTCAGCCCTATGACTGGGAGGATCTCAACCTGCTGGGCACGGTCGCGCGCCAGGCGGCCAGCTATCTCGCCCTGCTGCGCGCCACCGACGCCTTGTCCGAGGCGCGCCAGTTCGAGACCTTCAACCGCCTGTCGGCCTTCCTGGTCCACGATCTGAAGAACGTCGTCGCGCAACTCTCGCTCATCGTCACCAATGCGCGTCGGCACGGGCAGAACCCCGAGTTCATCGCCGACGCCTTCACCACGGTCGGGGACGCGGTGACCAAGATGAACCGCATGCTGGCCAGCCTGCGCCAGCGCCAGGCGGAGGTGGTGAGCGCCGACGCGGTGGACCTGGTGGCGCTGCTCGAACAGGCGGTGGCCAGTCGCGAGGGCGCCCGGCCCTGCCCGCGTTTCCTGTCCCCGGCACGGCCCGTGGCGGTGCGCGCCGCGCGGGAACCCTTGCTTTCGGTGGTGCAACATCTGTTGCAGAATGCGATCGAGGCGACCGCGCCCGAGGGCCGGGTGACGGTCAGCGTCGAAGTGCGGGACGCGCAAGTTCACACGCTGATCGCCGATACCGGCTGCGGCATGGACAGAGATTTCATCCACCATCGGCTGTTCAAGCCCTTTGACACGACCAAGGGCAAGGCCGGCATGGGTATAGGCGCCTACGAGAGCCGACACCTGATCGCGTCGATGCACGGCGAACTCAGGGTCGAGAGCGAACCCGGCGTCGGCACCACCTTCACCATCGTGCTGCCCGGTGTCGACGCCGGCGCGGGCGAAGAACTGCGCGGGACGGCCAGGCACTAGATGAGCAAGCGAAAACTGCTGGTGGTCGAAGACGACCCAGGCCTGCAAAAGCAGCTGCGCTGGAACTTCGAGGATTACGAGATCCACCTGGCCGGCGACCGGCCCTCGGCGCTGGCCATGCTGCGCGAGTGCCAGGCGCCGGTGGTGACGCTGGATCTCGGCCTGCCGCCCGATGCCGCCAACGCCTCCGAGGGACTCGCCGCGCTGCGCGAGATGCTCGAACTCGCGCCACGCACCAAGGTGGTCGTGGTGACCGGCAACGACGACCGCGAGGTCGCTGTGCGGGCCGTCGCGCAGGGCGCCTACGATTTCTACGAGAAGCCCATCGATCCCGATGTCCTGCGGCTCATCGTGGCCCGCGCCCACGCGCTGGCCGAGCTGGAGGCCGAGAACGAGCGGCTCGCGAAGCAGGGCAGCGCGCCGCTCGACGGCGTCATCGCCGGCAGCGCGACGATGCGCGAGGTGTGCCGCCGCATCGAGAAGATCGCCCCGACCCAGACCACCGTGCTGCTGCTCGGCGAGAGCGGCACCGGCAAGGAAGTCATGGCGCGCTCGCTGCACGAGCTGTCGCAGCGGCACAGTGCGCCCTTCGTCGCGATCAACTGCGCGGCGATCCCCGAGAACCTGCTCGAGAGCGAGCTGTTCGGCTACGAACGCGGCGCCTTCACCGGCGCCAGCAAGCAGACCCGCGGCAAGGTCGAGTTCGCCAACGGCGGTACCTTGTTCTTAGACGAGATCGGCGACCTGCCGGCGGCGCTGCAGGCCAAGCTGCTGCGCTTCCTGCAGGAGCGCGTGATCGAGCGCATCGGCGGACGCGAGGAGATCCCGGTGGACACCCGGGTGATCTGCGCCACCCACCAGGATCTGCGCGCGCAGATCGCCGACAACCGCTTTCGCGAGGATCTGTACTACCGCATCAGCGAAGTGACGGTGACCATTCCGCCGCTGCGCGAACGCCCGGGGGACGCGGTCTTGATCGCGCGCGCGCTGCTCGGGCGCTTCAGCAGCGTGCACAACCGCCGGGTGAAGGATTTCAGCGACGCGGCGCTGCAGGCCATCCAGGCCCATCCCTGGCCCGGCAACGTGCGTGAACTCGAGAACCGCGTGAAGCGCGCGGTGATCATGGCCGACGGCCGCTACGTCGAGCCCGGCGATCTCGAGCTCGAGGCCGGCCAGGGACTGCGCGTGCAGTCGCTGAAGGATGCGCGCGAGACGGCGGAAGCCGGCGCGATCCGCGAGGCCCTGGCCTACAGCGGCGGCCAGATCGGCAAGGCGGCCGAACTGCTCGGCGTCAGCCGTCCGACCGTCTATCACCTGTTGAAGAAATACGGCATCGAGGCGTGAGACGCGTGCTCGCCGCGCAGGTCCCGACGCGACGGGTGACGCGCGTCGCGCGTCGCGCGGCGTGCCTGGTCGCGCTCGGCCTGGCCTGCGGCGCGACGGCGCGCGCCGCCACGCTCGAGGAGGCGGTGCAGGAGGCGCTCACCACCCATCCGCAGATCGGCGGCGCCGAGGCCGAGCTGCGTGCCGCGGGCCACGACCTGGACCAGGCCAAGGCGGCGCGCCTGCCGAGTGTCGACGTCGATACGCGGCTCGGTCTCGAGCACATCAACATCAAGCAGTTCAGCCGCTTCAACCCGGACGACAACTACCTGCGGCGCGAGGCCGGCGTGACGGTCAGCCAGATGCTGTGGGACGGGCTCGCCACCGCCGGTGAGATCGAGCGTCGCGTGGCGCTCTTGAACAGCGCCGAGCACAGCCTGGAGGACACGCGCAATTCCATCGCCTTTCGCGCCGTGCAGGCCTACTTCGACCTGATGCGCACGCGCGAACTGATGGCGCTCGCGCGCGGCAACGTCGAGTCACTGGAGCGGGTGCTGGCCAATGTCGAGGCCAAGGCCGCGAGCGGCGTCGGCAATCGCGCCGACGTCGCCCAGGCCCGCGCCCGCGTCGCGCTCGCCCACAGCACGGTGATGGTGCGGGACGACGCCTTGCGCGAGGCCGAGGCGCGCTATCGCCGCACGGTCGGCGAGCCGCCCGCCGAACAGGTGCGGCCGAACGTGACATCACCGGGCCTCGCGCGCGACGGGGAAGTGGACAAGTCGGGCCTCGACAGCGCGACGCGCGCGGCCGAGGAGCAGGCGGCGGTGATCCATCCCGCCGTGCTGCGCTCGAGCGCCGATGCGGCCGCGGCCCTGGCCGCGCTCAAGGCCGCCCGCGCGCCCTACCAGCCGCGCCTGGACCTGCTCGGCACGCTGCGCCGCGACGCCGACCTGGGCGGCGTGCAGGGCGCGCGCAACAGCGACACGCTGATGCTGGTGGCGCGCTGGAACCTGTTCCGCGGCGGCGCCGACCGCGATGAGGAACTGGCCCGCGCCGAGCGCCGCACCGCCGCCGAGCTGCGCCTCGCCGACACGCTGCGCGCGATCGTGGAGAACGTCGACATCGCCATGGAGAGCCTCGCCACCAGCGAGGCGCGCCTCGCGTTCCTGGAACAGCATGTACAATCCAGCCGCGCCGCGCTGGACGCCTACCGCGCCCAGTTCGAGATCAGCCGCCGCACCCTGCTCGATCTGCTGAACGCCGAGGACGAGCTGTTCAGCGCCCGCTCCAACCAGGTGGCCGGCACCTATGAATTCCTCACCAACGTCTACTTCGTGGAAGCGAGCAAGGGGCTGCTGGCGAGCGAGTTCGACGAAGGTGAAGCCGCGCCCTGAGCGCGCCGCGAGGAGCCGCTAGGCATGTCGGTACCCCAGAGCCAGAGTCCGAGTACGCCGGCGCTCGCCATCGAGCCGAGCCTGGCCGACGATCCGCTGCGCGCCTGTCTGCACGTCATCACCCGCCTCCACGGGCGGCCGGTGTCGATGAACGCCTTGCTGGCCGGCATTCCGCTGGTGGGCGATCGCTTCAAGCCGGCGGACTTCCTGCATGCGGCGGCCTTCCACGGCTATTCCGCCCAGGTGGTGAAGCGGCGCCTCGAGCGCATCTCGAACCTGGTGCTGCCGGTGACCTTGCTGCTGAAGGACGGCGGCGCGGTGGTGCTCACGCGTCGCCTGGAAGACGGACGGCTCGAAATGGTGGTGCCCGAGAGCGGCTTCGGCGCGCGCCAGGTGGCGGCCACGGAGATCGAAGCGACCTACAGCGGCTACGCGATCTTCACCCAGCCGACGCTGAAACCGGAGGCGACCGAACTCGGCGACCCGCCCGAGCGCCAGCGGGGCTGGTTCTGGCGTTCGCTGCTCGCCTACAGCCCGTACTACCTCGATGCGATCGTCGCCGGTGTGCTGGTCAACCTGCTGACCGTGGCCGGCTCGCTGTTCGTGATGAACGTCTACGATCGCGTGGTGCCGAACAATGCCGTCGCGACCTTGATGGTACTCGCGACCGGCACAGCCATCGCGGCCGGCTTTGAATTCCTCGCCCGCACGCTCCGCGCCTACTACCTGGACATCGCCGGCAAGAAGGCGGATCTCGTCATCGCCGGCATCATCTTCGCCCACGCGCTCGGCCTGCGTATGGCGGCGCGACCGCCGGCCGCGGGCGTGTTCGCGGCGCAGCTCCGCGAGTTCGAGTCGGTGCGCGACTTCATCACCTCGGCAACCATGTCGGCGCTGATGGACCTGCCGTTCATCGCGTTCTTCATATTCATCGTCGCGCTGATCGGCGGACCCTTGTACGTGGTGCCGGCGATCGCCGTGCCGGTGGTGCTGCTGGTCGGACTCATCGCGCAGTGGCCACTGGCCCACGCGACCCGCGCCGTGCAGCGCGACGCCGCGCAGCGCCATGGATTGCTGGTCGAATCGCTGGAGAGCGCCGAGATCCTGAAGGCGATGCGCGCCGAGGGCGGCATGCTGCGGCGCTACGAGGACTACACCGCGCTCGCCGCGCGCTCGTCGAACGCGGCGCGGCTGATCTCCACCCTGGTGGTGAACTTCGCCATCCTGGTCCAGCAGCTGGTGACCATCGGCGTGGTGATCTGGGGTGTGCACCTGATAGGTGAGGGCGAACTGACGGTGGGCGGACTGATCGCCTCCGTGATGCTCACCGGCCGTGGGCTCGCACCGCTGCAGACCGTCGCGGCGCTGATGATGCGCTACCAGCAGGCGCGCTCGGCCTACATCACCCTCGACCGCCTCATGCAGCAGCCGGTGGAACGCGCGGCGGGGCAGCAGTTCACGCGGCGCGAGACCGTGCAGGGCGAGATCGCCCTGGCCGACGTGCACTTCAAGTACACCGGCTCGGCGGCGGACTCGCTGGCCGGCGTGAGCTTCACCGTCGCGGCCGGCGAACGCGTCGCGATCCTGGGACGCGTCGGCTCGGGCAAGAGCACGCTGCTGCGCCTCATGCTCGGCCTTTATCCCCCGGCGCGTGGCACCGTGCGGCTGGACGGCGTGGACATCGCGCAGCTCGACCCGGCCGACTTCCGCGCCCACATCGGCTACGTGCCGCAGGAGCCGATGCTGTTCCTGGGGACGCTGCGCGACAACATCGCGCTCGGCAGTCCGCAGGTGGACGACGAGGCCATCCTGCGCGCGGCGCGCATCGCCGGCATCGACGGCATGATTGCCGCCCATCCCGCCGGCCTGCAGATGCCGGTTGGCGAGCGCGGCACCGCGCTGTCGGGCGGCCAGCGCCAGGCGGTGGCCAATGCCCGCGCCTTTCTCCTGAACCCGCGCATCCTGCTGCTCGACGAACCGACCAGCGCAATGGACAACTCGGCCGAGGTCCGCTACATCCAGGCGGTGAACGAGTATGCGCGCGGGCGCACGCTGGTGCTGGTCACGCACAAACCCACCATGCTGAGCCTGGTGACGCGGGTCATCGTGGTCGACGGCGGCAAGGTGGTGATGGATGGTCCTCGCGACGACGTCATTCGCCAGCTGACCCGCGCCGTGCAGGGCGGCGCGCAGCCATGAGCCGCGCCTCGCGCGAGGATCTCGAGTTCCTGCGCGACGCCCAGGCGGCGCGCGTCGCGGACAGCCACTGGGCGGCGGGCAGCAGCCTCATCCTGCTGGTGGTGTTCCTGGTGGTGGCCTGGTACTGGGCGAGCCACGCGCGGCTGGACGAGATCACCCGCGGCGACGGCCTGGTGGTGCCGTCCAGCCGCGAGCAGGTGATCCAGAGTCTCGAGGGCGGCATCCTGGTCGAATTGCCGGTGCGCGAAGGTGACATCGTCGAGCGCGACCAGGTGCTGGTGCGCATCGACGACACGCGCTCGGGCGCCTCGCTGCGGGAAGGCGAGGCCAAGCGCCAGAGCCTGCGTGCCGAGCTCGCGCGGCTGCAGGCGGAGGCCACCGGCGGCGAGCCCGAGTTTGCGTCCGATCTGCCTGCCGACATCGTCGCGCGGGAGCGCAAGGCCTATGCCTCGCGCCTGACCGCGCTACGCGCCGCCGAGAACTCCCTGCAGAACAACCTGAAGCTCGCCGAACAGGAGCTCGCCATGACCGAGCCGATGGTGGCGCGCGGCGCGGTGTCGGAAGTGGAAGTGCTGCGCCTGCGGCGCGGCATCATCGAGCTCAAGGGCCAGATCGAGGATCGACGCAACAGCTTTCGCGCCGAGGCGCGCGGCAACCAGGCGACGCGCGAGGCGGAACTCGCGGGGGTCGAGGCGATCCTGTCCGCGCGGGCCGACGAGGTGAAGCGCTCGGCGCTGCGCGCGCCCGTGCGCGGCGTGGTGAAGAACATCAAGATCACCACCGTCGGCGGCGTGATCGGGCCCGGCCAGGACATCATGGAACTGGTGCCGCTCGAGGACCAGCTGCTGGTCGAGGCGCGCATCCGCCCGGGCGACGTGGCCTTTCTCCGCCCCGGTCAGAAGGCGACGGTGAAGATCACCGCCTACGACTACACCGTCTATGGCTCGCTGCACGGTCAGCTGGAACACATCAGCGCGGATACCATCATCGACGAGAATCCGCCCCACGAGCGCTATTACCGGGTCTACGTCCGCACCGACACCACCGAACTCGAAGGCAAGCGCGGACGACTGCCGATCATTCCCGGCATGGTCGCCTCGGTCGAGCTGATGACCGGCGACAAGACCGTGCTGGAATACATCATGAAGCCGCTGCTCAAGATGCGCGACGCGGCGCTGCACGAGCGCTGAACCCGGCGCCGCGCGCCGTGGCTCAGCGCAGGAAGGTGATGTGGCGCGAAGAGAACTCGACCGCGCCCTCGGCGGCCCGCGCCTTCAGGAAGTCCACCGCCGCCGGTTCGTCGATCGCCGCGATCAGCGCGAGCTCGGCCGGGCCGCCGCGGAACACCAGCTCGCTCTGGTGGTTGCTGTCCACCTCGGCCTGCTGGCGCGCGAGCTGCAGCGCGAACTCGAGGCGTTGCAAGGGCTCGGAGAAGGCCAGCACCATGGCCAGCTCGTCCATCGAGCGGATGCGCCGCGCGAACACCTTGAAGAGTTGCAGGGCGAGCGCCGGGCGCGACTTCAGCTGGGCGAGGAAAGCGGCCCGATCGAGCGTGATGAGTTCACAGTCGCAGGTCGCGGTGGCGGTCGCCGAGCGCGACAGTTCGTCGATCAGCGCGAGCTCGCCGAACAGGCTGCCGCGACCGAGATGGGCGAGCGTCAGGGTGTCGCCGTTGCCGCGACGCCGCGAGATGCGGATCTCACCGGAGGCGACGATGTAGGCGTGGTCGCCGCGCTCGCCTTCCTGGAACACTTCTTCACCGGCGCGGTAGACCCAGCGCGTGAAGCTGTCCTGGAACGGTGTGAGCGGCGTGTCGGGCGTGTGGCCGTGGGCCCACTCGAGGAAGCGCTGGCTGGTGCCGGCGAGCGGGATGATGTGGTTGCCGATCTCGTCGTTCCAGTACTTCTCTGAGAGCTGGGTGAAGCCCAGGCGCCGATACATGCCGGCGGTCTCGTGGTTGACCACCACCAGCACGTGGGTCACGTCGTTGAAGCGCGTGATGGTCGCGGCCATGCGGAACATGGAGCGGATGACGTCGCGGCGCCGACGCCAGTTCATGCGGATGGCGAGCATGCCGGCACTGCCGTAGCGCACCTGCGGCGGCTCGGCGAGGGCGTCGTCCAGCTCGGCTTCGCTGACGTCGAAGCTGGTCTCCGCCTGCTGGCGGTACTCGCCAAAGTCGAACAGGTCGTCCACCGGCATGCCCGCGCCGGTGTCCTTGACCAGCCGCATGGCGGCTATCGGTTCGCTGCCGTCGTAGGCCACAACATGGTAGACGTCGCGCAAGGCGTCGAAGCGGTCGACCAGGCGGTGGCCGTGCAGTGGCTGACCGCCGAACTTGCCGTCCTCCATGACGAATACTTCGTGACGCAGCCACAGGGCGTCGTCGATCTCGCGACTGGACTCGGCGATCTTGATTTTTATCGGCATCGCTGTCGCTGCGTTGGCAGAAGGTCCGCGCCTCGCGCGCCAGGCACGCGCTCCCCGAATGAGGTCGGAAGTGTCGGCGGAGTGTACCAGAAGCTCGGGAATCGCAAGCGGGGCGCCGGGCGCCGTGCCGGCTCAGGCGTAGAGCGCCGCGAGCCGCTCGGCGTAGGCGGCGGCGATGAGGTGCCGCCTGATCTTCATCGATGGCGTGAGCAGGCCGTTCTGCACCGTGAACGGCTGTTCAGCCAGCGCGAAACGCCGCACCCGCTCGGCCGGCGCGAGCGTCGCGTTGAGGCGCTTCACCACCGCCTCGAGATGCGCCACGAAGGCCGGGTCGCTGCCCGCGTCGCCGACCGTCAGGCGCGCGCCGTGGCGCGCGTTCCAGTCGCGCAGGAATTCTTCCCGGGGAACCAGCAGGGCGACCAGGTGCGGGCGACGGTCGCCGTAAACCATGGCCTGGCCGATTTCGGGCTGCAGGGTCAGGAAGCCCTCCACCCGCTGGGGCGCGACGTTGTCGCCGCCGGAGTTGACGATGATGTCCTTCTTGCGATCGGTGATGCGCAGATGGCCGTCGGCGTCCAACTCGCCGATGTCGCCGGTATGCAGCCAGCCGTCCGCCAGCGCCTGGTGGGTGGCATCCTCGTCGTTGCAGTAGCCGCGCATCACCAGTTCGCCACGCACGCAGATCTCGCCGTCCTCGGCGAGGCGCAGTTCCACGCCGGCGAGCGGCGGCCCGACGCTGTCCAGGCGCGCGAGCTCCGGCGGGTTGCAGGCGATCACCGGGCCAGCCTCGGTCTGGCCGTAGCCCTGCACCACCTGGGTGCCGAGCGCGGCGAAGAAGCGGGCCACCTCGAGATTGAGCGGCGCGCCACCCGAGACGAAGAACTTCAGCCGGCCGCCCAGCAGCGCCGCGAAGCCCGCGCGCACCCGGCGTCCGGCGGTGCGGTCGAACAGCCATTCCCAGGGCGTGAGACCTTGGCCCAGGCTGCGGCGCGTGCCGATGCCGACCGCGGTGTCGAACAGCCAGGCGCGCAGGCGTCCCTGGCGCTTCACCGTCCAGGTGGTGCGCGCGTACAGGGTCTCGAACAGGCGCGGCACGACGGTCAGGATGGTCGGGCGAACGCTGGCGAGGTCGCCGAGCAGCCGGTCGATGGATTCGCAGTAGTGGATCTGCGCGCCGATGGACAGCGCGGTGAACTGGCCGGTGGCGTGTTCGTAAGCGTGGGACAGGGGCAGGAAGGACAGGAAGACCTCGCGCCCATAGTCGAGCCGCGAGTGCAGCCGTTCCCAGGCGCCGAGGCAGTTGGCGAGGATGCTGCCGTGGGTGAGCATCACGCCGCGCGGCCGACCGCCGGTACCCGAGGTGTGGAAGATCACCGCGAGGTCGTCGCGCGCGATCCCGTCGATCCGCTCAGCGAGCGGGCGCGGCGCCTTCGCGCCTGTCTCGAGTACGGTGTCCCAGGCCACGACCTCGAGCGCCGGCGCGGCGGACTCGAAGGCCTCCATCGCTATCAAGGTGCGGCAGCGCGCCGAGGCCGCGGCGGCGGGCGCCAGCACCGCCGCCAGGGCGGCGCGCGAGACGATCGCGTAGCCCACGGCGGCGTTGTCCAGCACGTGGCGATGATCGTCCTCGGTGTTGGTCACGTAGGCCGGCACCGCCACCGCGCCGAGCGCGAGGATCGCGAGTTCGGCGATCAGCCATTCCGGGCGGTTCTCGGCGACTATGGCCACGCGCGCGCCGCGCTCGACGCCGAGCGCCTCGAGGCCCTGCGCGAGCTGCGTCACCTGGTCCACGACTGCGTGCCAGGAGAGTGATTGCCACGCGCGGCCGTCGCGCCGCCACAGGCAGGGCGCGTCACCGCGCTGCGCGGCGGTCTCCAGGAACAGCGCGCACAGATTGGGCCACCGCTGGTAGGTCTGGACGTCCAGCACGCCGGCGCTCAGCGCACGTTGAACAGCGGATGCCCGGCGTCGCGGGCCTGCGCCAGCGCCTCGCTGGCGTGGGCGTGACCAAGGCGCATCAGTTCGCTGTGATGCTGCCAGTCCATCATGCTGTAGTGCGGCGCGATGGGCGGCGTCAGCAGCAGGTCGCGCGCGGTCATGTACATCTCGAGCTTGGGCCTGTGAGCGGCGAGGCTCTGGATCAGCACCTGGGCCGGACCGGGCGCGATGGGCAACGGATAGCCGCGCAGCCAGCGCAGCAGATGACCGAGCCAGGTCTCGCGGGTGGGCAGGGTGGCGTAGTCGACGTCGTAGGTGCGACGACGCGTGACGCCGAGATTGATCACGATGTTCGGGCCCCACTTCAGCTCGCGCATGGTGGCGACCGGCACGTTGTCGATCAGCCCGCCGTCGACCAGCATCTCGCCGTCCTCGGTGTAGCAGGGCGGCAGCAGACCCGGAATGGAGCCGGTAGCGCGCACCGCGCGCCACAGCTGACCGTGCCGGTGCACGTGCGCCTGATTGGTCGACAGGTTGCTGGATAGCGCGAAGAACGGCAGCCACAGGTCGGCGATGTCGACCTCGGTGTAGTGCGCCGCCAGCGAGCGATCGAACTGGCCGTGATCGAGCAGGCTGTAGCGCGGCCAGGTCATGCGCTTCAGCGCACGCGAGCGCACGAAGATGTCCTCCAGGGCGGCGTCCACCTGCTCGGCGCTCGCGCCGAGCGCGAACGCGGCGGTCATCGCGCCGCCGCCGCTGGTGCCGCCCATCATGTCTATCGGCAATCCCGCCTCGGTCAGCGCGCGGTAGACGCCGACGTGGGTCGCGCACAGCGCGCCGCCGCCGCAGGCCACCAGGCCCACCGCCTGGCCGGCCAGAAAGCGCGCCAGGCGACGGTAGTCGGCGTCGGCGCGCAGCGCGACGTGGTGATGCATGCGTACCGGCCGGGTCTCGAACCAGCGCGCCGTGCCGCTCAGCGTGCCGCGCACCGGATGGACGATCACCAGCCGGTGCGCGTCGCTGTCGTGCACGCCGCGCGCGAGCCGCTCGACCGCGTTCAAGGGCGCCTGCCAGCCCGGTCCGCGTCGCGTCTGCGTGCCGATCAGCAGCACCTCGTCGGCCTGGCGCAGGACCTTCTCGCTCCATGGATCGAGCGTCGAACCGCAGATGTAGACGATGAGGCCGTGCTGCGCCTCGAGTTCGTTGAACCAGGTGGTGGCCTGCTCGGTGCCGCGCGTGATGCTCGCCATGATCTCGGCGGGAATGGCATCGCGATCGAGCACGGCGGTGTGCGGCGCGATGTCCTGCAGGGCTTCGCGCAGCCGCAGCATGAATTGGCGCGGTGGCGCTTCGTCCCCGCAGGGAACCAGCGCGATGCATGCCGGCGGCGTGCGCTCGCGCGGCTTGAGCGTTGCGCTGGCCTGGGCGAGACGGCGCGCGAGCGAGGCGGCGATGCTGTTCCACAGCATCGGCAGGCGCGCTGACAACGTCTGGAATTCGTCGCGGCCGAGTTCCAGCACCACCGCGTCGCGCGAGGCGCGCACGCTGGCGGTACGGAGTTCGCCGGTGAAGAAGGCGATCTCGCCTATCGGGCTGCCGGCACCGATCTCCGCGATCGCACCGGGCTGGCCATCGAGTTCGACATGGAAGCGTCCGGACACGACGATGTACAGGGCTTCGGCGCGCTCGCCCTGGCGCACCAGGATTTCGCCGCGGGTCACCAGTCGGCGGCGCAGGCTGCGGGCGATCTCGCCCAGCGCCGCCGTTGGCAGGGCCTCGAAAGCCTCGACACTTTCCAAGCCTGTACCGCGACGGGACATGGCGTCGATCCGTTCAGATGCCCAGTTGGACGCGGCATCGTATGCCAGCGCCTCTCGCGCGGGCAAGCAAGCGCGCGCTTCAGTCCTGCGGCCGCGCGCCGCTATCGCAGCTGACGGCCATGCGTCCGTCGTCCGTGTTCGCGAGGAAGCGCCATGTCCACCCAGCTCAAAGCCAAGATCTCACCAGCGCCGGTAGCCGCGCCCGTCGGCGCGACGCGCCTCGCCGCGTCGGTGCGCGACATCGCCGCGCTGCCGACCGCCTGCATGCGGGTCGTGCAGGTGGCGAACGATCCTGCCGCCTCGGCCGGTGACATCGCCGAGGTCGTGAGCTGCGATCCGGCGCTCGCCGCGCGTGCGCTCAGGCTGGTCAATAGCGCGGCCTACGCTCTGCCCGAACGGGTCTCGACCTTGAGCGGCGCGGTGCGGGTACTCGGCACCGACGGCCTGCGCGACCTGGCGCTCGCAAGCGGCGCGATCGGCGCGCTCGACAAGCTGGCGTCGCCGTTGCTCGACATGGACGAGTTCTGGCGCACCAGCGTGCACAGCGCGCTGGTCGCGCGCGAGCTCGGCGCGATCTCGCGCCACGCTCACCCCGAACAATGCTTTCTCGCCGGCCTGCTGCACGATGTCGGCGCGCTCGCGATCGCGAGCCGCGAACCCGAACACTGGCTCGAAGTGCAGCGTCGCCTGGAGCAGGCGGCCGGGCCGCGCGCGGGCATCGAACTCGAGGTGTTCGGATTCACGCGGGCCGACGTCGGTGCGGAGCTGCTGCGCGCCTGGCGTCTGCCCGAGGCGCTGGTGGAGCCGGTGCGGCACATCGAGCGTCCCGCCACGGCTGGCGACTACATCGGCGATGCGGCGATACTGAACATCGCGCGCGCGCTGTCCAGCTTCGATGTCGCGCGCGCCGACGGTGTGGCGGCGCCGCTGCCGCCCATCACCTGGAAGCTCGCAGGCCT
The DNA here is from genome assembly GCA_019747795.1 of Gammaproteobacteria bacterium. Classification (GTDB taxonomy): domain Bacteria; phylum Pseudomonadota; class Gammaproteobacteria; genus JADJYF01. The sequence goes on from JAIEQK010000073.1 coordinate 16,528, forward strand.
GGCCGAACACGTCGCGGCCGAGGTCCTCGACCAGGCGGATGCGCGCTGGTTCGAAGTCCTCGAGATCCTCGCCCCGGGCGGCGTGCAGCTGCGCTACTGAGTGCCGCGCGGCTAGAAGGTATAGCGCAGCTCGTAGTAGACGCGATCGCGCTGTTCGAACTGGCCCAGCACGCCAGTCGGCGGCCCTCCGAACACGTCGGCGCCGAGCACCCCGCGCCAGTGTCCGGAGATGTTCCAGGTGGTCTTCACCTCGAGCAGCCATTCGTCGCGGTCGAGGCTGCGGATCCACAGGATCTCGGGCGTGATGTCGTCGCCGAAGCGCGTCGTGGTCAGCAGCACGCTGAAGCCGCTCTCGATTTCCTCGAACAGCATGCCGGGCCTGTGATCCTGCAGCCAGGTCTGGAAGAACTGCAGGTTGACGTTGTGACCGTCACCCGACCAGTCCGCGCCGAACACGTAGCGCAGCTCGTCGCTCTTCTCGAGGCCGTCGAGGTCGGTGAGCGGCAGCATGGTGATGGCGCGATCGGTGGTTTCGACCGCCTCGGCCTTCAGCACCACCGAGCCGAGATCCTTGGCCACCGTCGCGCCGACCTGGTGGATGCGGTTGTGGCGTGGAAAGAAAGTGAGGGCGGGTACCGGCGCGAGCGCGTCCACGCGGCGCTCGTAGGCGGCCTGGCGATCGGGCGCGGTGTAATAGAACAGCGCCATGTCCCAGCCGTTCAGCAAGTAGCTCAGCCGCGTGCCGTAACCGGAATCCTGGCCCACTTCGCTCGGTATCTTGTCCTCGCGAAAGCGGGCGTCGACGCCGGGCGGCAGCTCGACCGGAAACAGGAAGAAATCGCCGCCGAACTTGCCGAGTTCGTTCTTGGTCACGTAGGGCACGAAAATCAGGTCGGCGTGAAAGTCGCCGTTGAAGTACTCGGCGCGGGCGGCCCACTGCGGAATGCGGATCATCTCGAAGTCGGGCAGCACGAACTCGCGCAGGTCGAGCGCGGAGACCACGTCGGCGAAGAACAGGCCGACCATCTCGCCCCAGATGATGTGTTGCCGGCCGAGGCGGATGTCCCAGGCGCCGGCATCGATATCCAGGAAGGTCTCGTCGATGAAGGCGAAGATGTCCTGGTCGTTGCGCACGCGGCGGTTGTAGAACTGGTTGAAGTCGAAGTTCGGGTCGTAGCTGAAGTCGCCGCCCAGTTGCCACTTCACGCGGTCGTTCAGGCGACCGTTCGCGCGCAGCTTGGTGCGGGTGCGGAACTTCGACAGGTGATCGGGCTCGGCCACCGTGTAGGCCATCTCGTTCTGTACGAACCCGGACACCTTCACCGCCGGCGCGCGCGGCGCGACGGGCGCGGCGGCGACAGCGGTTTCGGCCGCCTCCGGGGCGGGGGCGGGCGCAGGTGCGAACAGGTCATCGGTCGTGGCGGGTTCCGCCGCTTCGTCGGTCGGCGCGGCCAAGGACTCGGGACTCGCGCCAGGGGCTTCGGCCGTGGGGGCTTCCTCGGCGGGCGCCGTCGCGGTGCCTTCGTCCTCGGCGGGCGTGTCGGTGGCCGCGCCGTCCGATTGGAAAAGGTCGTCCATGGATTCCTGCGCCAGGAGGGGGCCGGCCAGGGGATCGAAGTCTTCCGCGTAGGCGCGGGACGCGCCGCCCAGGGCACAGGCGGCGCCCAGCAGCGCGACGGCGAGGCGGCCGCCGGGGCGCCCGGAATGCAGGGGGCTATGCGCCATCTTGATCGTTCCTCCCAATCGGCCGGCCTGCCCGGCGCTCAATCCTTTGGCGTGGCTCTCGATCGCCACAATGCATGAAGAATAAAGGTCAACTAGCTGAATTTCAAATTAAAAAATTCCAGCTTTCGAGGACCTGGCCGGCTCGTCTCGCGAGCGAAACGAGCGAATTGCGGGCCGCGGCGCAAGCCCCGCCGGGCGCTCGTCCTGCAAATTTTGGTAAATCGATGTCGCAGCCTGCCGCACGCCACAGAAATCGCTGTCGCTGCCGATACTCTGCTGCACATGCGCCGCTGGTCGCCCGAGGGTGCGCCGCGAGAGTGTCTTTCAATTCCAGGAAAGTTGTTAATATAATCTTATAAATCATTGACCCATATGTATTAATAGCAGTGGGTCCAGAAAGCCCAGTTTGCCATTCGAAGAGAGGGGCAGGAGCACGCAATGAATCGCTCTAAGCATGTCGTCCGTCACTGGCTGGCCCGCGTGGGTCTGGTCGCCGCCGTGTCCACGCTCGGTGGTTGCGCGATCACCGAACATCTGCCCTTCGGCGGGCCTGAAGCCGCGCCGGCGGAAGCCGCGGGCGCCAAGGACTACAGCTACATCATCGGTCCTGGCGACAGCCTGAGCGTCTTCGTGTGGCGCAACCCCGAACTGAACACCACCGTCACGGTGCGGCCGGACGGCAAGTTCTCGACTTCGCTGGTGGAGGATCTCGAGGCGTCCGGCAAGACACCTACCGCGCTCGCGCGTGAGATCGAGAAGAAACTCGGCGAATACATCCGCGATCCGCTGGTCACGGTCACCGTCGGCGGCTTCATCGGCGAGTACGCCGAGCAAGTGCGCGTGGTGGGCGAGGCGGCCAAGCCGCAGGCGCTGCCTTACCGCAAGAACATGACGGCGCTAGACGTGATGATCGAAGTGGGCGGTCTCACCGACTTCGCCGCGGGCAACCGCGCGACCCTGGTACGCAACGCGTCCGAAGGTGGCGAGCGCTACCGCGTGCGTCTCGAGGATCTGATCAAGGACGGCGACATCGACGCCAACGTGGCCATGCAGCCGGGCGACGTGCTGATCATTCCGGAGGCCTGGTTCTGAGTTCGCAACCCGTGGTCGGCAGGCCCAAGTGAAAGAACAGATACAACTCGCGCGCCGCTATGCGCGCATGGTCTGGCCCTACCGCTGGCCGGCGCTCGCGCTGGCCTCGGTCATCTGCCTGATCGGCTGGGTATACGTGCTGTTCATCCCCAACAGCTACGAGGTCTCGGCCAAGATCTTCGTCGACACCCGGTCGATGCTGCGGCCGCTGATGCGTGGCCTCGCGGTGGACAACGACACGCTCGCCAGCTCGGCCAGCCTGATGAAGCGCACCCTGGTCACTCGGCCGAACCTCGAGGACGTCGCGCGCAAGGTCGATCTCGACCTGTCGGCGAAGACCGACCGCGAGTTCGACACCATCGTCGCCACCATGGCCAAGAAGATCAAGCTGAGCGGCACGGTGCAGGACAACATCTACGAGATCTCCTACGAGGACTCGGACGTTCAGCTGGCCAAGCGCATCGTCGATGAACTGCTCAACTCCTTCCTCGAGACTGCCCTCGGCTCCAACCGCAAGGACACGGCTTCGACGCAGAAATTTCTCGAGCAGCAGATCTCCGAGTACGAGAAGCGCCTGCTGGAGGCCGAGCAGCGCCTGAAGGAATTCAAGCAGCGGAACGTCGGCCTGATGCCGAGCGAGGGCGCGTCCTACTTCCAGGACCTGGAGACCGCGCGCGCCCGGCTGCGCACCGCGCAGCTCGATGTGCAGGAAGCGGAGAATCGCAGCAACACGCTGCGCATGCAGCTCGAGGGCGAGGAACCCGTGCTCGGGATGATGGGGGACAGCAGGGGCCTCATGTCTCCCGTCGGGTCGCAGTACGACGGTCGCATCGCCAAGCTCGAAGCCGCGGTGGACCAGCTGCGCATGCAGTACACCGACAAGCATCCGGAGGTGGTCGCGACCCTGCAGCAGCTCGAGGACCTCAAGAATCGCCGTGACGAGGAACTGGCCGCGGCCGCCGAGTCCCAGGCCGCCGACGGTGGCGCGGATCTCGGCGGCGGCGACAGCAGCCTCGTTTACCAGGACGTGAAGCTGGCGCTGGCCGAGGCCGAGGCCGAGGTGGCCGGACTGCGCGCCCGTGTCGACTCCTATGGCAACGAAGTGAAGATGCTGGAGAAGCAGGTCGACACGATGCCGGAGATCGAGGCGGAGCTGAAGCGACTCGATCGCGACTACGGCTTGAACAAGCAGCAGTACGATGAACTGCTCAAGCGCCGCGAGGCGGCGCGCCTGTCCGAGGAAGTCGACCAGCGCGGCGACGACATCAAGCTCAAGATCATCGAACCGCCGCGCATCCCGCTGTCGCCGGTGGGACCGAAGCGCGTCCAGCTGATGTCCTTGGTGCTGGTGATGTCGCTCGGCCTCGGTGGCGGCTTCGCCTTCCTGATGTCGCAGATCAATCCGCGCTTCTACTCGGCGGAAGACGTCAAGGAGATCGCGCAGTTGCCCATCCTCGGCACGGTCTCGCTGGTGTTCAATGAGCGTCAGCGGACCGAGAGGCGCATGGAGATGATCGTGTTCGCGCTGGTGTTGTTCGGGTTGCTCAGCCTGTACGGCGGCTTGGTGGGGCTGGAAATGATGAACTTCGATTTGAACTCGCGCATCAGCAAGCTGGTCGAGAAAACCGCATGAGCTCCATAGAACGCGCGATGAACAAGCTCGCCGGCGTCGAGCCCGACGCGCCGGCGGCCGAGATGCCCGAGCCGCAGCCGGTCCAGGCGTCGGCACCGGAACCCGCGCCCGCTCCCGCTCCCGCGCCCGCGCCCGAGGAAGCCCGCACGCCCAGCCGTGATCGGCAGCGCACGGCGCCGACGCCCAAGGCGCGGCCGGGCGACATTCGGACCAAGAATTTCATCAATCTCGATCTCGAGCGGCTCGCCGCCGCGGCCTTCCTGACGCCGGACCAGACCATGACCCGGCAGTCGGAGGAGTTCCAGCACATCAAGCGCCGGCTGCTCGGCAACCTCGCGAGCGGCATCGGCAACAATGGCCGGCCGCCCAACCTGATCCTCATCACCAGCTCCGTGCCGAGCGAGGGCAAGACGTTCGTCTCGACCAATCTCGCCATCTCCATCGCGATGGAAATGGACCACACGGTGCTGGCCGTGGATACCGACATCATGAAGCGCGACCTGACCCGCGTGTTCGGCCTGCTCGGCCGCCCGGGCCTGTTCGACATGCTCGCCGAACCCGGCTGGCAGCTCGAGGACCTGCTGGTCCGCACCAACATCCCGAACCTGGTGGTCCTGCCGAGCGGCAACTACCGCGAGGGCAGCACCGAGCTGCTCGCGAGCCTGCGCATGAAGGAACTCAGCAACGAGATTTCCGGGCGCTACTCCGACCGCGTGGTGATCCTCGACTCGCCACCGGTGCTCGCGACCACGACCGCCACCGCGCTCGCGCCGCTTGCCGGGCAGATCATCCTGGTCGCCGAGGCGGGCAGTACCAAGCACGAGACCCTGCGCGAGGCCATCCAGATCCTCGACGCCGGACGCATCACCGGCATCGTGCTGAACAAGAGCAGGCAGCAGTCGGTGGCGGCCTACGATTATTACGGTTCCTACTACCGGGCAAAACATTGAGCGCGTCAGCCCGTTCCCTGGTCAACCGGCGGCCCACGGGCCGGCTTCGGCCGCGGCGCCTGGCGGTCGGCCTCGCGCTGCTGCTGCCTGCCTGTAGCCAGGCGGGGAACTGGCAGTTCGATCCCCGCCTGTTGATGGAGACCACCTACACCGACAACGTGCTCCTGCAGCCGCAAGGCGAGGAGGGCGACTTCGTCTTCACCATCACGCCGGGGCTGTCGGTGCGTGGTATCGGGCCGCGCCACACGACCAGCATCGACTACAACCTGCAACGGTTGGAGTATCTCGACAAGTCCGATCTCGCCAGCACCAATCACCAGATGCGGTCGAACATCGACGCTCTCCTGCTGCCCGAGTGGGTGTCGTTGCGCACCACGAGCAGCATGAGCCAGGAGCAGATCGACAATCGCGGGCTCATCACTCGCGGCAACCGTGGTCCCGACGACAATCGCCGCGACGTGCTGACCTACGCCTTCGCGCCCCGCGTCGAGCACACTTTCGGATCGCTGGGCAAGGCCCGTCTCGAGTACGAACGCTCGATGATCGATCAGAAGGGCGGTCCCGCAACCTTCGACGCCCTCATCATCAACGGCAGCAGCGAAGAGGATAGTTACAGCATCGATCTCACCTCCGGTGAGGACTTCGGGCGCATGCCGAGTTCGGTGTATGCCACCTCGCGCGAAGCGCGCTTCGACAGCGGCCAGGCCAATCGCATCGCCAACGCCGGGCTGCGAACCAGCTACGTGGTAAGTCGCAAGTTCAAGGTCAACGCCGTCGGTGGCGTGGAGAAGAATTCCAACGCAATCGGCGGCGGCCGGCAGGGCGGTGCGGTGTGGAACGTCGGCGGAACCTGGACGCCGTCGGTGCGGACTTCGTTCGATGCGAACTGGGGCGATCGCTTCTTCGGCAAGACCTTCAACATGACGTTCCATCATCGGCATCGCCGCCTGCAGGTGGACGCCGCCTACAGCGAGGACGTGCGCACGGGCAGCGACTTCCGGCGCGAGCGACTGCTGGTCCCGGCGTTCGACGACGCGGGCAACCCGATCATCGACCCGATCACCGACGGCCAGCTCTTCGTGCCCTTGGAATCGCCCGGTTTCATCGACGATACCATCATCGAGCGCCGGCTCAATATCAATCTCACCTACACCCTGCGACGCGGCACCGTTGGCTTTCGCATGTACCGCTCGGACCGCGATTTCCAGTCGAGGCGCATCGACGAGACCATCGACGGCCTGTCGCTCGACTTGACGCGCAATCTGAGTCCCCGCCTGGTGATGACCGCCGGCGGCGCCTGGCATCTAACCCAGCGCGCAGCGGATGAGCCGCTCGGCCGCTACTGGGCCATCTATCCGAGCCTGCGCTATACCCTGGGCCCGCACACCACGCTGCGCCTGCAGTACGAGCACAGCGTGAACAAGGGCGCCATCGGCAGCTTCGGTGGCGGTGGCGTGTCCACCGGCGGCGGCTTCCAGCTGCCCGGCGTGCGCTTCTACACCGAGAACGCCATCTCGGCCGGACTGGTGTTCAACCTGTAAGGTGCCGACATGTACGAGTCGTTCTTCAACCTGACCGGCCGGCCCTTTCAGCTCAATCCGGACCCGCGCTTTTTCTACCAGAGCAAGACGCACAAGCGTGCGCTCGCCTACATGCGCTACGGACTGCAGCAGGAGCAGGGCTTCATCGTCGTTACCGGCGACGTTGGTACGGGCAAGACCATGCTGGTCAACAGCCTGTTCCGCGAGCTGGAAGAGCAGAAGGTGGTGGCGGCCAAGATCGTCTCGTCCAACGTCAAGGACATCGATCTGCTGCGGCTCATCGCCGCCGAGTTCGGCATCGTGTTCGAGCGCGCCTCCAAAGCCACCCTCCTGGTCAAGCTCGAGGAGTTCTTCGTCGCCTGCCGCCAGGAAGGCAAGCGCGTGCTGCTGATCATCGACGAGGCGCAGAACCTGCCGCGTTCCGCGCTGGAAGAGATGCGCATGCTGTCCAACTTCGATCGCGACGGCGTGCCGCTGGTGCAGAGCTTCCTGTTGGGGCAGCGCGAATTCCGCGGCATCCTGCGCGCGCCGGGGCTCGAGCAGCTGCGCCAGCGCATCATCGCCGCCTACCATCTGAAGCCGCTGTCAGCGCCCGAGGTCAAGGCCTACATCGAGCACCGCATCCGCAAGGTGGGTTGGAACGGTGATCCGGCCGTGGAAGACCTGGTCTACGAACGCATCTTCCAGGCCACCGGTGGTGTCCCGCGCCGTATCAACACGCTGTTCGATCGTGTGCTGCTCAACTGCTACCTGGATGGCGCGCACGCCGTGACCCTCGCGATGGTCAACCAGGTATGCAACGAGATCGCGGGCGAACAGGGCGACGACGAGGATGATGACGATGTCACCACCTCGCCGACCGAGGCGCATGCGCCGGCCGCCGGCGCGGCGCTCGATCTCGACGCCGACCATGAGATCATCGAGACCATCGAGCTTCGGGAAGACGTTCCGGCGGCGGCGCTGAAGATGCCGCCTAGGCCTGTCGATATCCCGGTGCATGCGCTGAACCAGCTGTCGCCGGTGATGGTGGACGATGGCCCGGTCGCCCTCGGCTCCGCCGCCGCCACCAAGCGCGGGTTCCCGCTGTGGACCTCGGCGCTGATATCGCTGCTGGCGGTGATAGCGATCCTGGGGATCTCCTTCGCCGTGTGGATGATGCAGCGACACTAGCAGGCTTTAGAAAAACGTCGCGAGCGATGGCAGTTTGCGTTCACGCCGGCGCGGAGGAACCGCAGCGTATAGGGCCGACGTGAGGATTCCGAGCACCGCCGGGACGCAAAAGGACGAGCGCAGTAGTTGTTCACCAGCCTGCCAGGGCACCGCCGCGCGGCCGCGCCGCGCCGTCCTCCACGCTGACATTCGGGCCGCCCGTCGGTCCTCGGGCTCGACATGGCACACGACACGCCGACGCACTACAACGCGCTCTCGATCGACGTCGAGGAGTACTTCCAGGTCTCGGCGTTCGAGACCTCCATCCCGCGCAACGCCTGGGAGCGCTGGCCGTCGCGGGTCGAATTCGCCACCGGCCGCCTGCTCGACCTGTTCGCCGAGCGTGGCGTGCACGCGACCTTCTTCACCCTCGGCTGGGTGGCCGAACGCCATCCTGCCCTCATCCGGCGCATGGTGGCCGAGGGACACGAAGTCGCCTGCCACGGGTACCAGCACATCCGCGCCACGACCCAGAGCCGCGACGCCTTCCGCGCCGATATCACACTGAGCAAGCGCCTGCTCGAGGATGCCGGCGGTGTCGAAGTGCGCGGCTACCGCGCCGCGAGTTTCTCGATCGACCGCAGCAACCTATGGGCGTTTGACGAACTCGCCGCGGCGGGCTTCGCCTACAGCTCCAGCGTCTACCCGGTGCGCCACGATCTCTACGGCATTCCGGACGCGCCGCGCACCCCGTTCCGGCCGCTCGCCGGCGCGTCGCTGGTCGAGATCCCAGTGAGCACCGCTCGGTTCGGCGCGCACAACCTGCCGGCGGGCGGCGGCGGCTACTTCCGCCTGCTGCCCTACGCGCTGTCCCGCGCCCTGGTGCGGCGGGTCAACCGCGTCGAGGCACGTGCCGCTAACATGTACTTTCACCCCTGGGAATTCGATCCCGAGCAGCCGCGTCCCACCGGTGTGCCGGCGAAATCGCGTTTTCGCCACTACTTGAACCAGGGCCGCGCGCTGGCGCGCATGCGGCGGCTGCTCGAGGATTTTCGCTGGGGGCCGTTCCGTGACGTCTACGCGCGCGCCATCGCCGGACTCGAACCCGAGATACAGCATCGTGACCTCAGTGCAAGTTCGTGACTGCAACGCCGGCGACGGCGCCGCCTGGGACGCCTACGTCGCCGCGCATGTCCGCGCATCGTTCTTCCACCAGTTCGGGTGGCGCGAGGTGTTCGAGCGCGCGCTCCGTCATCGCTGCCATTACCTGCTCGCCGAACGTGACGGCGCGGTGTGCGGCGTGCTGCCCCTGGTGCACGTCAAGAGCCTCTTGTTCGGCAGCAGCCTGAGTTCGCTCGCGTTCTGCAGCGAGGCGGGACCGCTCGCCGACGACGAACAGACGCTGATCGCGTTGGAAGCGGCCGCGCTGGAACGCGCCCGCGCGCTCGGCGTGGGGTCGCTCGAGTACCGCCTGCGCGAGGCGAGCGGACGCGAGCGTCCGACCAAGCACCTCTATCACACCTTCAGCAAGACGATACTCGCGAGCGAAGAGGCCAACATGCAAGCCATTCGCAGCAAGCAGCGCAACATCATCCGCAAGGGCATCAAGAACGGCCTCGAGTTCCGCGCCACCTCGCTCGAACGTTTCTACCCGGTCTACGCCGAGAGCGTGCGTAACCTCGGCACGCCGGTGTTTCCGCGCGCGCTGTTCGAGGCGATCCACGCGGCCTTTCCCGACAGCACGGAGTTCGTCGAGGCCAATCTCGAGGGCGTGGCCGTGTCCGGCGCGATGAATTTCTATCATCGTGACAGCGTGTGCCCCTACTACTGGGGCGGCACCCATGCCGCGCGGGACCTGAAGGGCAATGATTTTCTCGCCTGGTCCATCCTCTGTCGCGCCGCGGAGCGGGGCTGCACGCTGTTCGACTTCGGCCGCAGCAAGCAGGGCACGGGCGCCTGGCAGTGGAAGGAGAATCTCGGCTTCGAGGGCGCGCCGCTGTTCTACGAGTACGAACTGGTGCGCGACCGCGAAGTACCGGAGAAGAATCCGCTCAACCCCAAGTACCGGCTGTTCGTAGAGGGCTGGAAGCATTTGCCGCTGCCGGTTTCGAACGCACTCGGGCCGTGGTTGGCGCGCAGCCTTGGCTAGCATCTTGGCGCTGCCCGCGGTCGATGCGCGCTGGCGTGAACGCCTGCCGCTGGTGCTCGTGGCCCTGCTCGCGGTGCTCGCCGCGCAGTACGCCACGCTGGCCGACATGGTCGGCATCTGGTGGCATTCCAGCACCTTCAATCACTGCTTCCTGATCCTGCCCATCGCGCTCGGTCTCGGCTGGTCGCGGCGTGCCGAACTCGCGGCCTGTGCCCCCGGGCGCTCCTGGTGGGGCGCGGGCTACGCCCTGGCGAACGGCCTGCTGTGGCTCGCGGGCGCGACGCTGTCCATCGCCTTCGTGCAGCATGTCGCGCTGATCGGGCTCATCATCGGCGTCGGCTGGGCACTGATCGGCAACGCCGCGTTCCGCGTGCTGCTGGTGCCGTTCCTGTATCTCTACTTCAGCGTGCCGGAGGGCGAGTTCCTGGTGCCACGGCTGCAGGACTGGACAGCAGAAGTGCTGGTCAGCGCGCTGCAGGTGACCGGCATCCCGGTCTACGTGGAAGGACGTCACCTGACCATTCCCTCGGGCAGCTTCGTGGTGGCGGAAGCCTGCAGCGGCATCAACTACCTGATCGCGACCTTGGCCGTCGGCACCATGTACATGTATCTCAATTTCCGCAGTCCCTGGCGGCGGGCCGCGTTCATGGGGCTCGCGGTCGCAGTGCCGCTCATCGCCAACGGCCTGCGCGCCTATGGCATCGTGATGATCGCCCACCTGTCGGACTACAAGTACGCGCTCGGCATCGATCACTTCATCTACGGCTGGGTGTTCTTCGGCATCGTGATCTTCGCGCTGTTCGCGCTCGGCAATCGCTTCAGCGACGTCGATCCCGACGCGCCCGCGCCCCCGGTCACACCTTCGACGTCCGCGCTCACCCCGCGCGCCTCGCCTCTCGCGCCCGTGCTGCTGGTGCTGGCCGTGGCGGCGCTCGCGCCGCCGCTGTTGCTGCACGCCGCGAGCGCGAACCGGCCGCTGGCACCTGCCGTCGCGCTGCCCTCGGTGCCGGACTGGCAGGGTCCGCGTGAGGGGCGGCTCGATCTTGGCGCCGAGCGCGCAGGCACTGACCAGACGCTGGCAGGCGTCTACCAGGACGCGCGCGAGGCAACGGTGTGGCTGACGTTCGATTACTTCCGCGGCGAGGGGCCGGGCAAGGAACTGGTGAACCAGTCGCAGCGCGGCTTCGATCCCAAGCGCTGGCAGCAGATCGACTACGGCGCCGCGTTTCCGGCGCCCGCCAGCGGCGTGGCACAGGCGAACGCGGTACGACTGCGCAACGTCGCGAGCGGCGAGGAGTACCTGCTGTGGAGCTGGTACGACACCCAGGGGCAACGCTCCAGCACGCGTCTCGCGGTCAAGTTGGCCCAGGCCGGCGCGCGCCTGCGTGGCGACCCCGTCGGCGGCGCGGTGGTGACCGTCGCCACGCGCGTCGAGGGCGGCGCGGACGGCGCGGCGGTGCTGAACCGCTTCCTCGCTTCAGGCGCGATAGCGCTCGAACGCCTGCACGTCGCGCCATGAATCGGCGCGCGGACATTGCGCGGCCGCTGACCGTGATGCACGTGCTGTATCGCTTCAGCATCGGCGGGCTGGAGAATGGCCTGGTCAACCTGGTCAATCGCCTGGATCCGCAGCGCTATCGGCACTGCATCGTGTGTCTGAGCGATTACGACCCGGCCTTCGTCCAGCGTCTCACGGGCGACAACTTCGAGCTGCACGCGCTCGACAAGCGCCCGGGCAACGATCCCCGCGTCTGGTGGCGCACCTGGCAGCTCCTGCGGCGGGTGCGGCCGGACGTGCTGCACACGCGCAATTTCGTCGCACTCGAATTGCAACTGCTGGGTCTGCTGGCCGGCGTGCCGCGCCGCATCCACGGCGAGCATGGCTGGGACGTGCAGGACCCGGCCGGCGAGGTGCGCAAGTACCAGCTCGCGCGGCGGGTGCTCGGGCTCTGCGTGCAGCGTTTCGTCGCCCTGTCCCGCGACCTCGAGGACTACCTGTTGACGCGGGTGGGGCTCGCGCCGGCCAAGGTGGAACGGATCATCAACGGCGTCGACAGCGAACGCTTCCTGCCCGCCGAGCGAGCGCAGACGGCGACGCTCGTCATCGGCACCGTCGGGCGCATGAAAGCGATCAAGAACCAGACCCTCCTGTGTCGTGCCTTCATTGCGCTCTGCACCCGGCGCCCCGATCTGCGCGAGCGTCTGCTGCTGCGCCTGGTGGGCAGCGGCCCGCTGCGCACGGACTGCGAGGCGCTGCTCGACGCCGCGGGCCTCGCCGCGCGGGCGCAGTTCGTCGGCGACTCGGACGCGGTGGCCGACGAGATGCGCGGCATGGACGTGTTCGTGCTGCCGTCGCTCGCCGAAGGCATCTCCAACACCATTCTCGAAGCCATGGCCAGCGGCCTGCCGGTCGTCGCGACGCGGGTTGGAGGCAACGCCGAACTGGTGAGTGACGGCGAGAGCGGGGTGCTGGTCGCGAGTGAGGACGAGGCCGCGCTGGCGGTGGCGCTCGAACGCTACGCCGACGACGATGTGCTGCGCCGGCGCCACGGTGCGCGCGGCCGCGAACTGGTGGAGGCGCGCTTCAGCCTGGCGCGCATGGTCGAGCGCTACGACGCGCTCTATCGAGCGCCGTGCACCGCGGCCGCTACCCTGACAACCTTGAACGAGGGGCCGCGGGCCCGGGACTGATGGCATGTGTGGAATAGCCGGCATGGTCGACCTGCGCGGACGGGCGGAGATCCCGAAGGCCCTGCTGCGAAGCATGACCGACGCTGTCACCCATCGTGGTCCGGACGAGAGCGGACTGCACCTCGAACCCGGCGTGGGTCTCGGGCATCGCCGGCTTTCGATCATCGATCTCGCCTCCGGCCAGCAGCCCATGGCGAGCGAGGATCGCCGCGTGTGGGTGACCTTCAACGGCGAAATCTACAACTTCATGGAGATCCGCGCCGAGCTTCAGGCTGCGGGCCATCGCTTCCAGACCCGCTCCGACACCGAAGTTATCCTCGCAGCCTGGCGTCAATGGGGCGAAGCGTCCGTGACCCGCATGCGCGGCATGTTCGCCTTCGCGGTGTGGGACGCCGATGCCGAGACGCTGTTCATCGCGCGCGATCGACTGGGTGTGAAACCGCTGTTCTACGCCTGGCTGGACGATGGTCGCCTGGTGTTCGGCTCGGAGCTGAAGTCCCTGCTGCTGTGCCCCGGTATCGCACGCGACATCGACCCGCTCGCGATCGAAGAGTATTTCGCCTACGGCTACGTCGCCGATCCGCGCACCATCTACAAGCAGGTGCTGAAGCTCGAGCCCGGCCATACGCTGTGCCTCAAGCGCGGCGCGCCGCCGGCGGCGCCCAAGCCCTACTGGGATATCCAGTTCAGTTTCGATGCGCGCATCAGTGAAGCCGACGCCGCCCACGAGGTGGTCGAGCGCATTCGCGAGGCGGTGAACATCCGCCTGGTGTCCGAGGTGCCGCTCGGCGCCTTCCTGTCGGGCGGCGTGGACTCCTCGGCGGTGGTGGCGATGATGGCGGGCCTGAGCGAGACGCCGGTCAACACCTGCTCCATCGCCTTCGACGTCGGCCGCTTCGACGAATCGGCCTACGCCGCCGAGATCGCGCGGCGCTACGCCACCAATCACCACGTCAAGCAGGTCAGCGTCGACGACTTCGACCTGGTCGACCGGCTCATCGACTACTACGACGAGCCCTATGCCGACAGCTCGGCCATCCCCACCTACCGGGTCTGCCAGCTCGCGCGCGAACGCGTGACCGTGGCCTTGTCCGGCGACGGCGGCGACGAGACCTTCGCCGGTTACCGGCGCTACAAGCTGCACATGGCCGAGGAGACGGTGCGCGGCCGACTGCCGCTCGGCCTGCGACGCGCGGTGTTCGGTCCGCTCGGCGCGCTTTATCCGAAAGCCGACTGGGCGCCGCGGGTATTCCGCGCCAAGACCACCTTCCAGTCGCTCGCGCGCGACGCGGTCGGGGCCTATTTCCACACCATCTCGATCTTCAGCGACGAGATGCGTGCGCGCCTCTTCTCACCGAAGCTGAAGCGCGAGCTTGGGGGCTACCACGCGCTCGAGGTGTTCCGTCGCCACGCCGCGCGCGGCCCCGACGAGCCGCTCGCGCAGGTGCAGTACCTGGACATGAAGACCTACCTGCCCGGCGACATCCTGACCAAGGTCGATCGCGCGAGCATGGCGCATGCGCTCGAAGTGCGCGAACCGCTGCTCGATCACAAGCTGCTGGAATGGGCCGCGACCCTGCCGCGCGATCTCAAGCTGCGCGGCGGCGAGGGCAAGTACATCATGAAGAAGGGCTTCGAACCCTTCCTGCCACAGGACATCCTGTACCGGCCGAAGATGGGCTTCGCGGTGCCGCTCGCCACCTGGTTCCGCGGTGGGCTGAAAGCGCGCATCGGTGAAGTGGTGCTGGGCGATCGCCTGGCCTCGACTGGCTGGTTCGAGCCGACCTACCTGCGCGCGCTGCTGGAACAGCACGCGAGCGGCCGGCGCGATCACAGCGCGCCGCTGTGGACCCTGTTGATGTTCGACGCCTTCCTCGCGCGTCACGCGGCCTGAGCCGCTGCCCCATGGCCGCCGTCGCGCCGCTCGAGGTGCTGACCTACAGCTCGCTGTATCCGAACGCGCGCCAGCCGCGGCACGGCATCTTCATCCAGCAGCGCCTGCGCCACCTGGTGGCGGACTTTCCGGTGCGACCGCGCGTCGTCGCGCCGGTGCCGTGGTTTCCCTTCACCGGCGAGCGCTTCGGCGAGTACGGCGTGTTCGCCGCGGTGCCGGGCGCGGAGGAGTTGGAAGGCGTGCCGGTGCGTCATCCGCGCTACCCCGTGATTCCGAAGGTGAGCTGGCACGTGTCGCCGTGGCTCATGTACCGCGCGACCGTGGACGCGGTGCGACGCTGGCATGCCGAACGGCCGATAGACGTGCTCGATGCGCATTTCTTCTATCCCGACGGGGTCGCGGCGGTGATGATCGGCCGCGCGCTCGGCATCCCGGTGTGCATCTCGGCGCGCGGCAGCGACATCACGCTCATGCCGGAGTACGCGCTGCCGCGGCGCTGGATCCTGTGGGCGGCGGCGGCGGCGCAGGGGCTGGTCACGGTCGCCGCGGCGCTGAAGGAACGCCTGGTCGAACTCGGCGTGGCGGACGAACGGGTGGTGGTGTTGCGCAACGGCGTCGATCTGCAGCGCTTCGAACCGCTGCCGAGGGCGCCGCTGCGCGCCGAACTCGGGCTCGAAGGACGGGTGCTGGTCTCGGTCGGCAACCTGATCGAATTGAAGGGGCATCACCTCATCATCGAGGCGCTCCGCGAGCTGCCCGACACGACGCTGCTCATCATCGGCGATGGTCCGGATCGGCGCGCGCTGGAGCAGCAGGCCACGGCGCTCGGCGTGGCCGAGCGCGTGCGCTTTCTCGGGCTCGTCGCGCAGGCCGATCTGAAGCGCTGGTACTCGGCCGCCGATGCGCTGGTACTGGCGTCCAGCCGTGAAGGCTGGGCCAACGTGCTGCTGGAGGCGATGGCCTGCGGCACGCCGGTGGCGGCAACGCGCGTGTGGGGCACCCCCGAGGTGGTGGCCGCGCCCGCGGCCGGCGTGCTGATCGAGGAGCGTTCGGCGCGCGGCATCGTCGCGGCGCTCGAGCGCCTGCTGGCCGCGCCGCCCACCCGCGAGGCGACCCGCGCCTACGCCGAGGGCTTCAGCTGGGAAGCCACCAGCCGCGGACAGTACGAACTCTTCCAGCGCATGCGCACCGCGCGCTGATCAGGCGGCGGCCTCGTCGAGGTAGGCCGCGCGGCGAAAATAGTTCATCACCAGCCGACCGAGGTATTTCGCCTCGCTGTCGTCCCACGGCGAGAAGCGCGGGATCTGGAAGCGTGGCGTGCGCGGGTCGGCGGTGCCGGCGGCGGTGGTGAGCGCGAATTCATAGCCGAGTTCCGCGAGCAGCGCGCAGTGCTCCGCGGCGAAGTCCTGGCCCGGGCGGCCGTTCGGATAGGCGAAGCACACCACGGGCTCGCCCAGGATGCGCTCGAGTTCGGCCTTGTTGGTCGCTATTTCTTCACGCGCCTCGGCGAGCGGCAGCGAACACAGGATGGGATGGCTGACCGTGTGTCCGCCGACCTCCATGCCCGCCGCGCGCAGCCGGCGAATCTCGTCGGCGTTGGCCATCAGTCCGCTGACCGTCGCGCCGCTGCGGGCCAGCAGATCCGAGGCGGCGTGCTCCCGCTCGGCGTGGGGCAGGTACTTGAGTTTCTCGAGCAGGCCGGGCAGGGACGCGACCCGTGCGCCGCGCAGCGCGAAGGACTCGAGACCGTAGGGCCTGAGGTCGATGTCGTCGTCAGGCCATGCGCGCAGCGCCTCGATCACTCGGTCGTTCCACATCATGCCGCCGTCGAGGTAGCGGGTGGTGACGAAGAAGGTGGCCGGCACGCCCAGTTCGGTCAGGATCGGCAGCGCGTTGGTCACGTTGTCGCGATAGCCGTCGTCGAAGGTGATGGCGAGCGCGCGTGGCGGCAGGGTGCCGGCGTACAGACGTCGCACCGCCTCGACCAGCGGCAGCACGTGAAAGCCATCGCGCAGCCAGCGCACGCGGGCACGAAAGCGCGCGCAGTCCGGTTCGTCGGGCAGCAGCGGGTCCGGCGTCGCCGGCACGCGGTGGAAGTAGACGATGGACAGGCGACGTTCCACCAGGGCGGCGGTCAAGAGCGCGAGTTTGCAGCCGATGTCTATCATGGTGCGGAGCACGCGCGCGGCCGCGAGGATCGGGCGCGCATCAAGGTCGAAGGACTGACGTACGTTACCATAATCGTTTCACGGCGCCGGGCCACGCCGCGCCGCGCCGATATAGTCGAGACTGGCGGAATCACCACGCATCATGTTGTTCCTTTGCGGCATCGTTGAACCGCGCGGCACGCGCGACCTGGCGGCGGATCTGAGCCTCATGGCCGGCGCGCGGCGCGCCGCGCAGGGCCGTGCGCCGAGCACCGTGGGCCTGTCGGGCGCCGCGCTGCTGCATGCCAATGGCACGCTCTGCCAGGCGAGCGCAGGCGCCTGTACCGTGCTGGTCTATCGGCCCTCCGCCGAGGAGCTTGACGGCGACCTGGCCAGCGCCCGCGCGCTGGCCGAGACCTGGCAGCGCACGCGTGCCTTCGACTGCGCGGCCCTGCGCGGCGCCTTCGTCGCCGTGCTGTACGACGCCGAGGCGGGCGAACTGCGCCTCGCCGTCGACCGCTTCGCGACCTGCCCGCTGTACTACCACGCGAGCGCGACGCGCCTCGCGTTCGCAGTCGATCTTGACGCGCTCGCCGCCTTGCCCGGCGTGCCGCGCGAGATCGATCCGCAAGCCCTCTACGACTACGTCTTCTACCACTGTATTCCGGCGCCGCGCGCGATCTACCGCGACGTCGCCAAGCTCGCGCCGGCGGCGCTGCTGGCCTGGCAGGGGGGCGCGGCGAGCCAGTCCGGCTACTGGACGCCGGGCTTCGCGCCCGACGGCCGCGATGCCGACACCCTCGCCGCGGAACTGCGCGCGCGGCTCGAGACCGCGGTGCGGCGCCGCGCCCGTCCCGGCTGCGGCGCCTTCCTGAGCGGTGGGCTGGACAGCTCGACCGTGGCCGGCATGCTGAAGCGCGTGGCCGGCCGCGCGCCGACCTTCACCATCGGCTTCGACGCAGCGGAGTACGACGAGTCGGGCTTCGCGCGCATCGCCGCCGAGCACTTCGCGACCGAGCACCACGAGTACTTCGTCACGCCCGCCGACATTCGCGACTCGCTGCCGCGCATCGCCGCGCACTACGCCGAGCCCTTCGGCAACTCCTCGGTGCTGCCCACCTATCACTGTGCGCGCTTCGCGCGCGAGCACGGCGTCGAGCTGCTACTCGCCGGCGACGGCGGCGACGAGCTCTTCGCCGGCAACACGCGCTACGTCGAACAGCGCCTGTTCGAACGCTATTTCAACGTGCCGGCGCCGCTGCGCTGGCTTTTGGAGACCGGCTATCGGCTGCTGCCCTTCATCACCGCGCTGCCCGTGGCTGCGCGCGGTCAGAGCTACATCCGCCACGCGCGCATGGGCCTGCCGGATCGCCTGCAGGCCTACAACTTCCTGCATCGCTTCGACCCCGCCGGCGTCTTCGAGGCGGACTGGCTCGCGCACATCGACCGCGAGGCGCCGTGGCGCGGCTGGCGCGAGCGCTACGCGTCGCCTGCCGCAGGCAGCGCTCTGCAACGCATGCTGCATCTGGACTGGAAGTTCACCCTGGCCGACAACGACCTGGTGAAGGTCACGCGCATGTGCGATCTCGCCGGCGTCGAAGTGGCCTATCCCATGCTGGACGACGACCTGGTGTTCCTGGCCGAGGGCCTCGACGAGGCGCGCCTGCTGCCGGGCGGCGAACTGCGCGGCTTTTACAAGCAGGCGCTCGCGGGTGTGCTCCCCGAGGCCATCCTGAAGAAGAGCAAGCACGGCTTCGGTCTGCCCTTCGGCATGTGGCTGCGCACCGACGAGGACTTGAAGGCCATGGCCCACGACGCGCTCGGCGGGCTCGCCGCGCGCGGCATCTTCCTGCCGGCCTTCATCGAGCAGGCCGAGCGACTGAACCGCGAGTCCGACGCCGCCGGTTACTACGGCGAGCTCGTGTGGATCATGATGATGCTGGAGCTGTGGCTGCGCGAGCACGCCTGAGCCTGGGGCGGCGGCCTGGCGCGCTATACTGCGGCGTCTCCAAGTGCGCCGCGGACCTCTCGCCATGCAAGCATTCTCTCGACCCGTAGAACTGGCGCCCGGCGCCGTGGTGGGCGGCGCGAAGCCGACCCTGCTGGCTGGGCCCTGCGTGGTGGAGTCCTACGACATCTGCGCGCGCATCGCGGGCGCGGTCAAGGAGGCGGCGCTCCGCCACGGCTTCGACTACGTGTTCAAGGCCTCCTTCGACAAGGCCAACCGCACCTCGGTGAAGAGCTTCCGCTCCATCGGCCTCGATGCCGCGCTCGAGGTGCTGGCGCGCATCCGCGCCGAGTTCGAGGTGCCGGTGGTGAGTGACATCCACGAATCCCAACAGGCGGCGCAGGTGGCGACGGTGGTCGACGTGCTGCAGATCCCCGCCTATCTCTGCCGCCAGACCGATCTCCTGGTGGCGGCCGCCGAGACCGGCCGCACGGTCAACATCAAGCGCGGCCAGTTCATGGCCGCCGAGGACATGCGCCACGCGGTGCAGAAGGTGGTGGACGCCGGCAATCCGCGCGCGCTGCTGACCGAGCGCGGCACCTTCTTCGGCTATCACGATCTCGTGGTCGACATGCGCGCGCTGCCGCTCATGCGCCAGTACGCGCCGGTGATCTTCGACGTGACTCACAGCGTGCAGCGGCCGGGTGGGGGCGATGGGCGCTCGGCGGGCAACCCGGAGTTTGCCGGCTACCTGGCCCGCGCCGCGGCAGCGGCCGGCGTGGACGGCTTCTTCATCGAGACCCATCCGGTGCCGGCCGAGGCGCTGAGCGACGGGCCGAACATGATTCGCCTCGATGCCATGCCGGAGTTTCTCGCGATGTTAAAGGACTGCTGGGAACTGGGGCGTCGGTACGCCGGGTGATAGGGGCGTCGGTTGAGGCTCTGGAAATAATGGCGGATTGAAATCCGCCCTACAGGGACCGGTGTAGGGCGGATTTCAATCCGCCATGCACGGCGCGACCGCCCGCCTCAGTAATCAATCGCCTTCAGCACTTCGTACAGGCCGATGATGCCTATCGGCTCGCCGGCGTCGTTGACCACGAACAGCGCGCGGATGTTGTGCTTTTCCATCAGGTTCAGCGCTTCGGCGGCCAGGGCCTCGGGACCGATGTGGCGCGGATTGACGGTCATGAAGTCCGCCACCGGCCGGCCGAGGAAGGCGAGGCTGCGGTCGCGGATGTGGAGCCTGAGCAGGTCACCGGCGGAGAACGATCCCGCCAGGCGGCCGTCGGCGTCCACCACGCAGGTCACGCCGAAGTTCTTCTCCAGCACCACCGCCACCACCTCGCCGACGTTCTGCCAGGCGCGCACCACCGGCATGCGCGCGCCGGTGTCCATCAGATCCGCAACGGTAGTCATGAGCTTGCGACCCAGGCTGCCGCCCGGATGGAAGAGCTTGTAGTCGTCGGGCTGGAAGCCGCGCATGGCGAGCAGGGTGACGGCCAGCGCGTCGCCCATGGCGAGTGCCGCGGTGGTGCTCGCGGTCGGCGCGAGATTGAGCGGGCAGGCTTCGCGCGCCGCGCCCGCGTAGAGATGCACCGTGGCGCGTCGCGCCAGCTCCGAATCGCGATTGCCGGTCAGCGCGATGACCGGGATGCCGACGCGCTTCATCGGCGCTAGCAGCCGCAGCACCTCCTCGGTCCCGCCCGAATTGGACAGCGCGATGGCGAGGTCGTCGGCGTGCAGCACGCCGAGATCGCCGTGCAGCGCATCGACCGGGTGCAGGTACAGCGCCGGCGTGCCGGTGCTGGACAACGTCGCGGCAATCTTGCGCGCAATCAGCCCGGACTTGCCGAGCCCGGTGAGAATCACCTTGCCGCGACAGTTGTACAGCAGCGCCAGGGCCTGCTCGGCCTCGGCGCCGAGGGTGTCGGCGAGATCCAGCACGGCATGGCCCTCGGTCACCAGCGCGCGGCGCATCTCCTCCAGGAGATTGAGCTTCGGGTCGAGATTCTTCATCGGGCTTCCGCATGGTGGGCGCTGGCACGTGAACGCGTCGGGCGCGGCACGTGGCGTCGCCGGCGAGGATAAGGAGTGAAGGTCGGTTTGAGAAGCGCCACGCGGTTTCCAAGCCAGCCCTCGACTGCCAGAATAGTGCCGCGATCAAGGCCGGCCACGCGCGGGCCGCTAACGACGACATCGCATCGCCCACGCTCCGCCGTGCGCGATGCGCGCCGATCCCTTTCCCGTGGTGTTTAGCATGGCAGTCAATGATGATGTCCGCGCCATCCTGGCGCAGGTGCTGGGTCTTCCCGGCGGCGCCGCGAGCCTCGCGAGCGACACGCCTCTGCTCGGCGCGCTGCCCGAGTTCGACTCGATGGCGGTGGTGTCGGTGCTGACCGCGCTGGAGGATCATTTCGGCATCTCGGTCGACGACGACGAGGTGGAAGCCGCGCTGTTCGAGACCGTCGCCACGCTGAGTGATTTCGTCGCCGCCAAGGTCGCCGGCTGAGCCGTCGTCCACCGCGCGCCACTCACCCGACCCATGGTGCCGCGCTACGTCGATCTTGCCGGTCGCCGCCTGTTCTGCCTGTGCCACGCCGCGAGCGGCCCGCGCCGCCGGCGGGTACTCATCGCGCCGCCCTTCGCCGAAGAGCTGAACAAGTCCCGTCGCCTGCTGGCGCTCACCGCGCGCGCGCTGGCCGCGCGCGGCGCGGAGGTGTGGCTGCCCGACCTGTACGGCACCGGTGACAGCGCGGGCGACGCCGCGGACGCCCGCTGGGACGACTGGCTGGCCGATTTCGCCGCGTTGGACGCGCAGATGGCGGCCGCCTGCGGCGACGTGCCCGCCGCCTACCTCGCGGTGCGCACCGGCGCCCTGCTGCTGGCGGGCGCTCCGCTCGCCGGACTCGCCGGCGCGCGGGTGCTGCTGTGGCAGCCGGTGCTGAAGGGCGCGCGCTTCCTCGAGCAGTTCCTGCGACTCAAGGTCATGGCGGCCAAGCTCGCCGGCCAGGCGCTGTCGCAGAAGGATCTCGACGCCGAACTCGAAAGCGAGGGCGTACTCGAGGTCGCGGGCTACGCGCTCGCGCGCGACTTCGTCCACGCCCTGCGCACTGCTTCGTTGGCGTCGAGCGCCTTCGCCGGCGCCGCGGCGGTCATGGTGCGCGAATGCAATCCGGCCGAAGGTGCGCAACTCACCATGCCCACAGCGCAGTGGCTGGAGGCGCTGGTCGCCAACGGCGTGGCTGCGCAGGGCGCGGTGACGCCTTGCGAACAGTTCTGGGCCACGCAGGAAATCGCGGCCCCGACGCTCCTGGTCGAGCAGGCCGTGGCCGACCTGCTCGGTGCGGAGCCGGACGCATGACGGCGGTGCCCGAAAGCGCGTCGGTGTTCGACATCGCCGGCGAGCCGGCGCTCGCGATCCTGCATGCCGCGGACCGCCCGGCCGACATCGGGGTGCTGGTGGTGGTCGGCGGTCCGCAGTACCGCGTGGGCTCCCATCGCCAGTTCGTACTGCTGGCCCGCGCGCTGGCGGCGGCCGGCGTGCCCACGCTGCGTTTCGATTTCCGCGGCTGCGGCGACAGCGGCGGCGAGGCGCGCGACTTCCTCGGCATCGGCACGGACATCGCGGCCGCGGTCGATCACCTGGTGGCGAGCGCCGGGGTGCGGCGGGTGGTGATCTGGGGCCTGTGCGACGCGGCTTCAGCGGCCCTGCTGTATGCCGCGCGCGACCCGCGCATCGCGGGCCTGGTGCTGCTGAACCCCTGGGTGCACAACGTCGTGACCGAGGCCAAGGTGCGCCTGAAGAGCTATTACCTCGGCCGGCTGCGCAATCCGCAGTTCTGGCGCAAGCTGCTGCGCTTCGAACTCGACTGGCGGGACAGCGTCGCGAGCCTGGCCGGCTATGCGCGGCGCGCGCTCGCGCCGCGCGCGTTGGGACAGGACGCGGACGCCGAGGCAGGCCTCGATTTCGTCGAGCGCATGCGGCGCGGTTGGCAAGCCTTCGGCGGCCCGGTGCTGCTCATCATGAGCGGCGACGACTTCACCGCGGCCGAGTTTCGCCAGCTGTGCGCCGAAGCGTCGGCCTGGCAGGCGCTGCTCGCGAGCAAGCCCATCACCCGCGTCGATCTGCCCGCCGCCAACCACACCTTCGCCCGCGCCGAGTGGCGCGCCGAGGTGGAGCGGGCGACGGTCGACTGGCTGCGCGAACGTTTCGGCGCAGGGGCCTAGCCTGGAGTTCTCACAGGTGCTGGTCGCGAGGGCGACGAGATGCCGTGGTAGTGGCAACCGCACCCGTTGGACCTGTTTCAATCGGCCACGCACAGCTACCACGCGCAGATCGGCGGCCGCAGCAGAGCGCCTGTGAGAAATCCAGGCTAGACGAGGATCTCGAGCGGCGCCGGGTGGCTCAGGAACAGCTGCGGACTCGCCGTGTAGCCGTAGGCGCCCGACTGCAGCACGCACACCAGGTCGCCCACCGCGAGCGTGGGTACGCGGAGCTTGTCGGCGACGATGTCGAGTGGCGTGCACAGCGGGCCGACGATGTTGGCCGTGCCGGTCGGCGCCTCGTGCAAGCGGTTCGCGATCACCACCGGGTAGTTCTTGCGCAGCACCTGGCCGAAGTTGCCGGAGTTGGACAGGTGGTGGTGCAGGCCGCCATCGACCATGGCGAACAGCTGGCCCTGGGATTCCTTGAGGTCGGTGATGCGGGTCAGGTAGTAGCCGGCCTCGCCCACCAGGTAGCGACCGAGTTCCACCACGATGCGCGCGCCGCCCAGCGCCGCGCGGTGGCGTTCCAGGGCATCGCCGAGCGCGCTGCCGACGGCCGCGAGATCGAGCGGCTGCTCGCCGGGGAAGTAGGGAATGCCGTAGCCGCCGCCGATGTTGAGGCTGCGGAACGGGCGCGGCGCCTGCGCGGTGAGCGCAGCGGCGAGTTCCAGCGTGCGGGCATTGGCCTCGATGATCGCCTCCGCGCGCAGGTTCTGCGAGCCGCAGAAGATGTGCAGGCCCTCGAGGCCGAGGCCGAGTGCCTCGGCCTGGCGCATCGCCGCCGGAATGCGCGCCGCGTCGATGCCGAACTGGCGCGGGCTGCCGGCCATCTTCATGCCGGCGCCCTTGAGTTCGAAATCCGGGTTGACGCGCAGCGCGACCCGTGCCGGCAGTTCGAGATCGCGCGCCTGGCGCGCGAGGCGTTCGAGCTCGGTCTCAGATTCGCAATTGACGCAGATGCCGGCGGCGACGGCCGCGCGCAGCTCCGCCTCCTGCTTGGCAGGGCCGGCGAAGCTGATCTCGGCCGGGTCCATGCCCGCGTCGAGCGCCACCAGCATCTCGCGCTGCGAGGCGACGTCGAAGCCGTCCACCAGGCCGGCGAAGTGCGCGACCACGGCGGGCATCGGGTTGGCCTTGATCGCGTAGTGCAGTTCGACCTCGGCCGGCAGGCAGGCCCGCAGTGCCGCCACGCGCGCGCTCATCGCCGCGCGGTCGTAGACGTAGAGCGGCGTGCGGCCAGCGCGCGCCGCCAGGCGCTCGGCCGGCTGTCCGCCAATCAGGAGCTGGCCGTCGCGCGTGGCGAGGCTCGAAAGTCGAGCGTGACTGTCCTTGGGTGTGTCCATCGTGGCACTCATGCTGGCGGTCGCGTCACGATGCCACGAACAGCTCGGCGTAGTCGCTGGCGAGCTGGGGGCGGTTGATCTTGCCGTTGGGGTTCTGCGGCATCTCGTCGGTCAGCACGATGCGCGCCGGCTGCATGTAGTTCGGCAGCGCCTGGCGGCAGGCGGCTGCGATGTCGGCCTCGCTCACCTGGCTCTCGTGCGCGGGGCGCACCACCAGCACGATGGCCTGGCCGAGCTCGGTGTGAGGCACGCCGACCGCGGCCACGGTCTCGACCCCGCCCATGGCGTAGACCACTTCCTCGATCTCCTCCGGGCTCACACGGTAGCCGGAGGTCTTGATCATGCCGTCGGAGCGGCCGACGAAATACAGGTAGCCGTCCTCGTCCATGCGCACCGTGTCGCCCGACCACACGGCCATTTCGGTCAGCGGGATGCCGGCCGGCTGACCCGGGGCGGGCTTGAAACGCGCCGCCGTGCGCTCGGGGTCGTTCCAGTAGCCGAGCGACACCAGCGCGCCGCGATGCACCAGCTCGCCCGGCTCGTTGACGCCGGCGCGGCTGCCATCCGGCCGCACCACCATGATCTCGGCGTTGGGGATGGCCTTGCCCATGGAGCCGCGGCGCTCGTCGATCTTCTCTGGCGGGAGGAAGGTCGAGCGAAAGGCCTCGGTCAGGCCGTACATGAGATAGGGCCGCGTGTTCGGCAGGTTGCGGCGCAGCTTGTCCAGCACGCCGTCCGGCATCGCGCCACCGGAGTTGGTGATGTAGCGCAGGCTCGCCTGCACCTCGGTTGGCCACTCGAGGCCCGCGAGCTGCGCCCACAGCGGCGGCACCGCGCCGAGCCCGGTGATGCGGTGGCGGGCCAGCGCGCGGATCACGTCCTTGGCGAGCAGGTAGTCGAACAGCACGCAGGTCGCGCCGCGCAGCACCGCGCTGGTCAGCTGGTTGAGGCCGTAGTCGAAACTGAAGGGCAGCACCGCGAGCAGCCGGTCGCGCGCGGTGATCTCGAGATAGCTCGACACGCTGCGCGCGCCGTCGACGATGTTGCGATGGGAGATGATCACGCCCTTGGGGCGCCCGGTGCTGCCCGAGGTGTAGAGGATCGCCGCCATGTCGTTGTCGACCCGCCGCGGCAGGTCGACCGCGGGCGGGGTGGCCTCGCCGAGCGGCGTCCAAGCCGACACGGGGACGCCGGCCACGGCCTCGGCTGGCGGCGCATCGGCCAGCAGCACGTGGTGCAGGTTGCGGCAGGCCGGCAGGATTTCCGTCAGGTGCTTCAGGCGGTCGGCGCTGGTGATGAGCACGCGCACGTCGCAGTCGTTCAGGATGTGCTCGACCTGGGCCGGTTTCAGGATCGGGTTGACCGGTACCACCACGCCGCCGGCCGCGGTCGCCGCGTAGAACGCGTAGGCGGTCAGCGGCAGCTTGGGCAGGAACACCGCGACTCGGTCGTTCGCTTGAATGCCGAGCGCCATGAGCCGCGCGGTCAGCGCGCGGACCTCGGCGGCGAAACCCGCCGCGCTTACCTCGCCGTGCTTGTCGTGCACCAGCAGCACGCTTGCAGGCGCGGCGGCGGCGGTTTCGAACAGGGTCTGGTGCAGCAGGTAGCCCATGATGACGGTTCCGTTCCTGGTGGCGGTCGTGGCCGCCGGTCTATGCCGTGCGCTCGGCGCGCGGCTCAGCGCCCCGCCAGCAGCGCGGCCAAGTAGCGCGCCGGGATGGCGTAGGTGATGGCGCTCGGGTCGCGCAGTATGTCCTCCTTGCGCCCCTTCACGAACACCATGTTGATGATGCCGACCACCGCGCCGCTGTCCTGGCGGTAGACCGGGCTGCCGCTGTTGCCGGGATAGGCAATGGCGTCGAGCTGCAGCACCTCGTAGGGCGAGCGCAGCGCCAGCAGCTTGTCGGTCGACAGCTCGCGGGAGTTATCGGCCGGCATCGCGAGCGGCGTTAGCGCGGCGACGATGCCCTGGTGGGTCGCGGCGTTCAGACCCAGCACGGGGCCGATGGGATAGCCGGTGAATGCGATGGCGGTACCTTCCGGTGGCGCGGCGCCGGTATCGATGCTTAGCGTCGGCAATGGCGCCCCGGGCAGGGCGAGCAGGGCGAGGTCGTGGGCCGGGTCACGCGCCACCACGCTGACGCTCCGCACGTCGATGTCGGTGCCGTGCCCGATGAGCACCACCAGGCGTTCGCGACTGGCCTCGTCCAGGGGCGCATCGACGACGTGCAGGTTGGTCGCGATCCGCCCGCCGTCGCCGACCGCGAACCCGGTGCCGAGGTAACGCACCTGCGGCCGGCGCAGCTCGGCGAAGGTGCCGATGCCGACCACCGACGGTTTGACCCGCGCGATGGTCGCGACCAGGGCGTCGGTGGCCGGTGCTGCCAGGCTCCAGGTGAGCGCGACGCACAGCGTGGCCACGCGCCAGAAGGAAGAACCGCAGGCCATTCAGTAGTCCTCGCGCGCCGCGAGCTTCGCCTCCCAGTCCAGCGAGGTCCGCACGATGTGGTCGAGTTCGGCGTGGCGCGGTACCCAGCCCAGCACCTGCTTGATGCGCGAGGCCTCGGCGATCAGCAGCGGCGGATCGCCCGCGCGACGTTCGGCCTCGACCACCTTGAGCGGGCGCGGTGCCAGGCGGTTCACCGTGTCCAACACCTCTCGCACGCTGTAGCCGCGACCGTAGCCGCAGTTCAGCGTCACGCTGTCGCCGCCGGCCTCGAGATAGGCCAGGGCGTCGACGTGGGCCGCGGCCAGGTCGGTGACGTGTATGTAGTCGCGCACGCCCGTGCCGTCCGGCGTCGGGTAGTCGGTGCCATACACGTAGACCTGTTCGCGGCGGCCGTAGACCGCCTCCGCGGCGACCTTGATCAGCAGGGTGGAGCCGGGGGTGGACTGGCCGATCTCACCTTCGGGATCGCTCCCGGCGACATTGAAGTAACGCAGGATCACCGCGCGCATGCCGTGCGCGAAGCAGGTGTCGGCCAGCATGTATTCGCTCATCAGCTTGGACATGCCGTAGGGGTTGATCGGCTGGGTCGGCGTATCCTCGCGGCAGATGCCGTCACCCGGCATGCCGTAGACGGCGGCGGTGGAGGAGAACACGAAGTGCTTCACCCCGGCCGCCACGCAGCACTCCAGCAGGTTGCGCGTGTTGCCGGTGTTGTTGGCGTAGTACTTGAGCGGGTCGGCGACCGATTCCGGCACGATGGTGAAGGCCGCGAAGTGCATCACCGCCTCGATGGCGTGCTCACGCAGCACGCGCAGGACCAGTTCGCGGTCACCGGTATCGCCCTCCACCAGCGGCCCGTGCAGCACGGCGTCCGCGCGGCCCTTGCTCAGGTTGTCCAGGGTGACGACGCTGTGACCGGCGCGGCCGAGCAGCTTGACGACGTGGCTGCCGATGTAGCCCGCCCCGCCGGTGACCAGAATCCTGCTACCCATCTGAATGCGTTGCTCCTGTCGTATAAATTCGTCGCGCGGCCCGCCGCGCCGCGGCGCATGCGTGCCGTCTCCATCGGCCGGCGCGCTGAAATCCTGAACCGAGGCGTCGCTGCAGGTTACGCGATGCTCGCGTGGGAGATCGTGCCTGCGCTCGCAAAAGCGTCGCCGGCGCATGTATCTGCGCGCCTGGCGATGCCGGGCTGCTAAACTGCCGCAAACGGAGGTCGACAGCATGACGAACCGCACCTATCTCGCTCTCGCGCTGCTCGCGATGCCGCTCGCGGCCCACGCCGACGATGGTTACCCCACGCTCGAGCGCGTCGACCATGTGCTGACCTGCATGGCCGAGCACGGTGGGCAGACGGTGGACAACCTCTACGCCTGTGCCTGCGAGGTCGACGTGATCGCGCAGCACGTCGCCTTCGACGACTTCACCGAGGCGCGCACGTTCGAGATCTACAAGCGCATGCCGGGTGAGAAGGGCGGTCTGTTCCGCGACAGCGACCGCGCGCGCGAACTCGTCGGCAAGCTCGAGACGGCGCGCGCCGACGCCCGCAAGCGCTGTTTCGTCGGCAAGAAATCCGCGCGAGCCGCGGGTCCGGCCACCGCGCCGGTGCGCGCCGCCGCGCAGCCCGCGACG